>NZ_CAXUEK010000014.1:0-55011 GCF_964250165.1 uncultured Sphingomonas sp.
GATGAGCAGGACGGCCGACCGCTCCAGCGGCCCGCCTGCCAGCGTCGACCAGAGCAGCCAGGCGATCGGGACCAGGATCGCGAGCGACCCCGCCGCGACGATGCCGATCGGCAGGTCGCGCTCCTCCAACGCCAGCGTCTCGCCGGCACCGCGCGCGCGGCTCGCCGCCAGCGCGGAGCGGATGCCGCCGATCACCGGGCCGGCGATCCTGAGCAGCGTCCACACCGCCGCGACGCCGATCACGCCCGCGCCGAAGAAGCGGATGTCGGCCTTGAATACCGTGTTGGCGAGCGCCTCCGCGGTCGCGCCTGCGGCCGGGTTGCGCGCGGTGAGCACGGGCAGCAGCAGCCACCAGCCGGTGACGAGCCCGACGAACTGCGCCAGGCCCACCGAAAGCCCGACGAGATGGCCGACCCCGAACAGCGCGAAGGAGAGGCCGCCCGACACGCCGGTCGCGCCCGCGCCGGTGCGGAACCAGATCGCCGCCTCCTCGACCGCGAGCCTGGTCTTGGTGAACAGCGCGAAGCCGGCGGAGACGAGGCTGCTGGTCACGAGCAGGCGCAGCCCCGCGGCGCTTTCCTCGCCGCCCTCGCGGCTGGCCGAGCCGACCTCCAGCACCTCGGCGGCGGCGCGGCCCTCGGGATAGGGCAGGTCGGTGTCCACCACCAGCGCACGGCGCAGCGGCACGGAGAACATGACGCCGAGGATGCCGCCGGTCGCGGTGATCGCGGCGGTCGTCACGAACGGGAAGCCGTGCCACCAGCCGACGATCACCAGCCCGGGCAGCACGAAGATGATCGCCGCCAGCGTGCCCGCCGCCGACGCGATCGTCTGGACGATGTTGTTCTCCAGGATGGTCGAGTCGGGAAACAGCCGCAGCACCGCCATCGAGATCACCGCGGCGGGGATCGAGGTGGCAAAGGTGAGCCCGACCTTCAGCCCGAGATAGACGTTGGCGGCGGTGAACAGCAGCGTGATGAGCCCGCCCAGCAGGATGCCGCGCAGGGTCAGCTCGGCGGGGGACGGCGTGGTGGCGGCGTTCATGGCGGGAGCATGGCGGAGCGCGGGCCGGGAGGAAAGCCTCGCCGCATCGGCCACCGCGCGTTTACCGGATGCGCACCCTTTTGCGGCTACCGTGCGGCCATGGTGCCCAAAAGCAACGCTCTTCCCCAATGGCTCGCCGCGGATCACCGGACGGCGGCGCGCTGGCCGATCGATCTGCCCGCCGAGCTGGCGGTCCGGGACCGACCAGGCGCAGTCGCGGTGCGCGTGGGCGACATCTCCGCGCTCGGCTGCCTGCTGGTCGTCGCGAACGAGGCCGTGGCGGTCGGACGGTTCGTGACGGTGGCGTTGCCGGGCCATGCCCCGCTGGAGGGCTGGATCGCCTGGTGCAAGCAGGGTCATGCCGGCGTCGACTTCGCCCAGCCGCTTGACGAGGCCAAGGTGGACGAGATCATCACGGGGTGACGGTCAGGGCTACGGCGCGATCGGCTCTCCGAACATCAGCGCGCGGACGTAGCGGACCGGCGGCGAGCCGTGGGCGAGGACGGCGTCGTTGTAACGCTGCAGATCGAAGTCGCCACCCTCGCGTCGCGCGGCATCGCGGCGCAGGTCCTGATGCTCCAGATAGCCGGTGAAATAGTTGAGCAGCTGCGTCGACGACAGCCGCGCGCGCGTCCATTTGCCCGCCGCCTCGCGCTCCTGCTGGAAGGCGCCGCGCGTCATCAGGGCCATCGCCTGCGCCTCCGTCATCCCCTCCGCATGGATGCCGATGTCGAGCAGCGTGTTGGTGATCGAGCGCAGCCGCATCTTGAGCACGGTGAGCCGGAACAGTGGATCACCCAGATAGTCGGCATCGGCCATCATCCCTTCGGCATACACCGCCCAGCCTTCGATGAAGGAGCCCGAAGCCAGCGTCGCGCGGAGGGTCGACTGGCCGGCATTGGCATGGGCGAGCTGGAGATAGTGGCCGGGCATCGCCTCGTGGACCGCCAGGTCCTGGATCATGTAGCCGTTATATTCGCGCAGGAAGGACCGGGCCTGCTCTGCGCTCCACCCGTCCGGGATCGGCGAGACGGCCACGAACGTGCCGAGCTGCTGCTCCAGCGGCCCGGGGCTGTCGCAATAGGCGACCGCGACGCCCTGCCGGAACTTGGGCATCTCGATCACCTGCACCGGATTGTCGGGGACGCCGACCAGGTGATGTGCGCGGACGAAGGCGGTCGCCCGGCGGAGCGCGGCGGTGGTGGTGGCGAGCAGCTGGTCGCGCGGGGGCGCGGTGGCGTAGGTCAGGTCCAGCGCCGCCTCGATCGCCGCCTGCTGCTCGGCCGCGCTGGGGGCGACGGGGGTCGGCGACGCGCCGGCCTTCCCGGCCAGCACCTGGCGCGCGATAGCGTACATTTGCGCGCGCGTCTCGGCGACGGCGTTCACCGCGCGTGCCTTGATCTCGGCGCGGGTGAGATTGGTGTCTAGCGCGAAGGCGAGCTTCCGGTCGTAAAGCTGCGGGCCGAGGCGGAAATCGCCCTTGGCCTGGGGCAGCAGCACCGTGTCGAGCCAGTGCTGCTGGTCCGCCACCGCCGCCTTGAGGCCGGCGAGCGCGGTGTCGAACCGGGCGGCGTCGGCGGGCGGCAGCTCGGCGCGGTGCGGGGCGAGCATGGCTTGCGCGATCTGGAGCGTGCCGGCGTTCTGGTCGGACACGGTCTTGGCGAAGATCTGCGGCACGCGCGCGGGATCGAGGCTGGCGCGCATCTGCCCGTACATGGCGGGGATGCGCTCCATCCGCGCGGTGGCGGCGCGGAGGCGGACGGGCCAGGGCGCGAAGTCGCGCGCGGCGAGGCCGTAGAGGCTGCCGGAGATGTCGCCGTTCGCCTCCTGCGGGTCCCACCGCCAGGGCTCCAGCACTTCCAGCGTCCAGAGGCGATACCGGAGCGAATGCCCGAGCAGTGCCGCGTCGACCTGGTTGTCGCGGCTGAGGCCTGCACGTGGAATCCCGGCGAGACGGGCGAGATAGCGGCGCAGCATGGCGGCGTCGCGCGCGCGGCCGACCGCGGACAGGTCGTCCACCTCGCCGTCATGGCTGTGGTCGCCGAGATGGGTGGCATAGCCGGGGTGCGCGGCGGCGAGATCGCGCAGGAAGTCGCGGCCGAGCTGGGCGAAGCGGGCGTCCTCACCCGCCTGTTGCGCGACCGGGAGCGGCGCGGCCCCGAGCAGCGGCACGGTGGCGGCGAGCAGCAGGGCGGCGAGGCTGGGGCGCATGGACGTCTCCGATCGGGTCTTGCTAAGGTGTAGCGGGTCGGGTCGCCTTCACAACCGGGGAGCGCCGAGGGGGGCAGATCATATGGCCGAACCGTTGCGGGTGGCGCTGGCAGGGCTGGGCACGGTCGGCGCGGGCGTGGTGCGGCTGCTCGACGCGAATGCGGAGCTGATCGCGCGGCGGGCGGGGCGGCGGATCGAGATCGTCGCGGTATCGGCGCGGGATCGGGCGCGCGACCGGGGCATCGACCTCGCGCGCTTCCGCTGGACCGACGACAGCGCGGCGCTGGCGCGCGACGATGGCGTCGACGTGGTGGCCGAGCTGGTCGGCGGCGCCGACGGGCCGGCGCTGACGCTGGCCCGTGCGACGCTGGGCGCGGGCAAGAGCCTGGTCACCGCCAACAAGGCGATGCTGGCGCATCACGGGCTGGAGCTGGCGGGGCTGGCCGAGGCGCAGGGCGTTGCGCTCAAGTTCGAGGCGGCGGTGGCGGGCGGCGTGCCCGTCGTGAAGGGCCTGCGCGAGGGCGCGGCGGCGAACGCGATCGCGCGCGTCTATGGCGTGCTCAACGGCACCTGCAACTACATCCTCTCGACCATGGAGAGCACCGGTCGCGAGTTCGCCGACGTGCTCGCCGAGGCGCAGGCGCTGGGCTATGCCGAGGCCGACCCGGCGTTCGACATCGACGGCGTGGACGCGGCGCACAAGCTGGCGATCCTGGCCAGCCTGGCGTTCGGGAGCCGGCCGGCGTTCGGCGACGTCGCGGTGGACGGCATCCGCCATGTCCTTGCCGCCGACATCGCCGAGGCGGCGGCGCTAGGCCATCGCGTGCGGCTGGTGGGCGTGGCGGAGGCGGACGGGCCCCGGCACGAACCGCGCCTGTTCCAGCGCGTCCACGCGCATCTGGTGCCGGTCGATCACCCGCTCGCACACGTCACGGGCGCGCTCAACGCGGTCGTGGTGGAGGGCGACTTCGTCGGCCGGCTGCTGTTCCAGGGCGCGGGCGCGGGGGCGGGGCCGACCGCCAGCGCGGTCGTCGCCGACCTGATCGACGTCGCGCGCGGTGAGTTCGGGCCGCCCTATGCGATGCCGGCGGCGTCGCTGGCGGCGATGCCGCCGGCCGATGCGGGCGAGCGGCGCGGGCGCGCCTATCTGCGTTTCGCGGTGGCGGACCGGGTGGGCGTGCTGGCCGAGATCGCGGCGGCGATGCGCGACGCGGGTGTCTCGATCGAGAGCCTGATCCAGCGCGGCCCGTCATCCGATCTTGGCGCCGACGGCGCGGTGCTCATCGCCATCGTCACGCATGAGGGCCCGGAGCGCTGCGTCGCGGCGGCGCTGGAGCGGCTGCGCGGCTCGCCGAGCCTGGTGGGGCGGCCGCTGTGGATGCCGATCCTGGGCTGATCCCTCTCCCCTGAGGGAGAGGGATTATGGTTCCAGCTTGCCGGTCGGCGCGGGTGCGTCGAGATCGATCGCCTGTCGCCTTGTCCCGTCCGC
This sequence comes from uncultured Sphingomonas sp., assembly GCF_964250165.1. Classification (GTDB taxonomy): domain Bacteria; phylum Pseudomonadota; class Alphaproteobacteria; order Sphingomonadales; family Sphingomonadaceae; genus Sphingomonas. Next base: position 4,745 of record NZ_CAXUEK010000014.1, read on the forward strand.
CGCACGTGCCTTGGCCCAGCGATGGTCCTTGCGCGCGTCGCCCACCGCCTTGGCGGCGGCGCCGAGCGCGCGATAGGCGAGTGGCGCCTCGGTCAGCACGGGGCAGCTGCCGATCTGCGTGGCGCAGGGCGCCGCGCCGCCGGCATTGTCGCGATAGTCGCGGCTATCGGGCTTGACGTAGCCGGGCGTGGGCGGTGCGTCGGCGGGGAGCGGCAGGCGCTCGGAATGGACGCCGTCCTTGGCGCAGACGACCACGTCCTTCGACGAGGCGGGCGCGGCGCAGGGCTGATAGAGGATCGAGAAGCGCGGCGGCGGCGCGGCGCTGGCCGCGGTCGTCGAGGCAGCCTGCGCCAGCGCGAAGAGAAGCGGCGCCATGGTGCTCAGGGCGCGAGCGGGCGCAGGCCGGCGACCCGCGTGCCGGCCGCGCCGCCCGCCGTCATCCGCACGCCCACCATGCCGCCGCCGACCAGGAAGGGCGACAGGTCCTGGAGCGGCGTGGTCCGGTGGAGCAGCCGGTCGCGTTCGGCGGCGACCGCCTCGTAGCGGGGATCGCCGGCGTCGTGCGTGAGGAAAGGCACGCGATAGCGATCGGCATGACGCAGCCCGCACACGGTCACGTCGGTCGCCGCGGCGTCGTATACGCAGCGCGGCCTCGCGACCGCGTCGCGCGCGGCCGCCATCATCGCGGCGGCGTCCGGCGCCTGGGCCAGCAGCAGTAGCGCGGGAATCGTCATGGCGATGAGGCTGCGCCCCGATTGCGGCGCGACTTAGGCGGCGATGCGCGCGACGCCCAGGCGCGGGATGTCGATGGCGGGGCAGCGGTCCATCACCACCTTCAGCCCCGCCGCTTCGGCGCGCGCGGCGGCGGCGTGATCGACGACGCCGAGCTGCATCCAGACCGCCTTGGCGCCGACCGCGATCGCCTCGTCCACCACCTCGCCGACGGCGTCGGAGCGGCGGAAGATGTCGACGATGTCGATCGGGTCGCCCAGCTGGTGGAGGTCGCGGAACACGAACTCGCCGCCGAGATGCTCGCCGGTGATCTGCGGGTTGACGGGGATGACGCGGTAGCCGTGGCCCTGCAGGAAGCGCATCACGCGGAACGACGGCCGGTCGGGCCGGTCGGATGCGCCGACCATCGCGATCGTGCGCGCGTCGGCGAGCAGGTCGCGGATGTCCTCGTCGCTGGTCAGGGGCATGGGCATTCTCCGCTTCGCGAGGAGAACGCGCTGCGGGAGGAGGGGTTCACCCGGTCGCTCGGGCGCTTGTCGGACGCCAGCGCGGTGCCGGGCGCCCACGGGTCACAGCAGCGTGCCGTGCAGGATCACCGCCGCCACGCCGAAATAGATGACGAGGCCGGTCACGTCGACCAGGGTCGCCACGAACGGCGCCGACGCACTCGCGGGATCGAAGCCCAGCCGACGCAGGCCGAACGGCAGCATCGAACCGACGAACGAGCCGAAGGTGACGATGCCGACCAGCGCCGCGCCCACCGTCACCGCGACCAGCGACCAGTGCTGCCCATAGTCATAGAGGCCCAGCCACTGCCACAGCGTGATGCGGACGATGCCGATCACGCCCAGGATCGCGCCCAGCGTCAGGCCGGTCGGCAGCTCGCGCAGCGCCACCCGCCACCAGTCGCGCAAGCTCACCTCGTGGAGCGCGAGCGCGCGGATGACGAGCGAGGTCGCCTGACTGCCCGAATTGCCGCCCGAACTCATGATGAGCGGGATGAACAAGGTGAGCACGATCGCCTTCTCCAACTCGCCCTCGAAGCCCTGCATGGCCGACGCGGTGAGCATTTCGGACAGGAACAGCGCGCACAGCCAGCCCGCCCGCTTGCGGATCATCGCCCAGAAACCGATGCGCAGATAATCCTCGTCGAACGCCTCGACGCCGCCGAAGCGATGCACCTCGGTGGTCTGGCGCTCGATCATCGCGTCGATCACATCGTCCACCGTGACGATCCCGGCGAGGTGCCCATGCGCGTCGATCACCGGGATCGCGAGCAGGTCGTATTTGGAAATCAGCCGCATCGCCTCCTCGCGGCGGTCGTTCGGGCCGATCGTGACCGGCTTGCGTTCCGGCGCGGCGGTCAGCACGTTCGCATGCGGGTCGCCGGAGATCAGCCGCCGCAGCGTCACCGCCTGCACCAGCGTGTGCTTCGCCGGATCGGTGACGTAGACCGAATACACCGTCTCGCGCGTCCGCTCGACCATGCGGATGTGGTGGAGCACCTGCGCGATCGTCCAGTCCGCGGGCACCGCCACGAACTCGGTGGTCATGATCGAGCCGGCGCTCGCCTCCGGATAGCCGAGCAGCCGCTCGACGATCGTCCGGAGATCGGGGGTGACGCCCGCCAGCAGCTCCGAGCGGGCCGGTTCCGTCAGCGAGCGGAACAGGTCGGCGGTGCGGTCCGCGGACATCGCGTCGAACAGGCGCACGGCGAGCTCGCGCGGCAGCAGCGCGATGATCTCCTCGGCATCGTCGATGCCGGGCTGGTCGAACGCCTTGACCGCCTCGTCCAGCGGCAGTCGCTCGACGATGGCGGCGGCCTCATCGGCGTCGTATGAATCGAGGGCGTCGGCGATGTCGGCGCCGCGCGCGCCGATCAGGGAAGCGGCTACGGACCCGGCATCGAAGGTCGCGTCATGGTCGATGACGTTCTGCATGGCTCACCTCGTTTGATCCGCCGCGCGCGGACCGGAGGCGAACCCCAAGGGTCAGGCCACCGACACCGCGAACGGCAAGGACGATCGACTGGTACTGTCGCTCGGCATGGATTGATGGCTCTCGGTTTGATGCGTCGCAGGCGAAGATCGCCCGCGGGCGGGGCGCGTGTGCGCTGGGTCGTCACGACTGTCAAGGACGACGAGATGAGGTCCGCAGGCGTCGACGACGATGCTCCGGCGCTGATCGGCCGCCTGCGGATCACGGCGCCTGACCTCAGTGGGCGTCGAGCCAGTCCGCGACCTGGGCCGCGATCGGCGCGAACACCGCGTCCTCTCCCGCCGCCGGGGGATTGCCGGCGTCGGAGGCGGTGCGGATGCCGATGGTCAGCGGCACGCGGCCGAGAAAGGGCAGGCCGAGCCGCGCCGCTTCCGCCTCCGCACCGCCGCGGCCGAACGGGTCGGACACTTCGCCGCAATGCGGGCAGGCATAGCCGGCCATGTTCTCCACCACGCCGATGATCGGCACGCCGGCGGTCGCGAACAGGTCGGCGGCGCGCGTGGCGTCGATCAGCGCCAGGTCCTGCGGGGTCGAGACGATCACCGCGCCGGCGGGCTTGTGCTTCTGGATCATGGTCAGCTGCACGTCGCCGGTGCCGGGCGGCAGGTCGACGATCAGCGTGTCGGCCATTCCCCAGTCGGCCTCGACGAGCTGGCCGAGCGCGCCGGCCGCCATCGGCCCGCGCCAGGCGATCGCGCGGCCGGGATCGACCAGCTGTCCCATCGACAAGAGCGGCACGCCGAAACGCGTCGGGACGGGATCGAGTCGCTGGCCCTGCGCGGTCGGGCGCGTCCCGTCCACGCCCATCAACCGCGGTTGCGACGGGCCGTAGATGTCGGCATCGACCAGTCCGACGCGCCGTCCGCCGCGCGCGAGCGCCACCGCCAGGTTGGCGGCGAGGGTCGACTTGCCGACGCCGCCCTTGCCGCTGGCGATCGCCACCAGCCGCCGTCGCGGCCGTTCGGCGGTGGCGAGCACGCGCACCTCGCCGACGCCGGGCAGCGCGGCGGCGGCGCGGATGCGCGCCTCCAGCGCCGCGCGGGCGGCGGAATCGAGCCCGGCGGCATCATAGATTATGCCGACCCGCTCGCCCTCGATCCGTACGCTCGCGCGCGCACCGGCCACGGCCGCCACCGCCGCTTTCACCTGTTCCACATCCATATGGTCCGCCTAGAGCGCCCTACTGTTTTTCACGAGGGGGCAATCCTATACTGGCGCAATGACCTCCTATTCGGGCGGACCCCGGCCGCCCCGCGTTCAGCGGATCGACACACCCAAGAGCCCGTGGGGCGATGGCGGCGGGGGCGGCGGCGGGAGCGACGGCAATGGCGGCGGCGGGGGCGGCAGCGGCCCGCGCAACCCGTGGTCGGTGCCGCCCGGCGGGCGCAAACCGCCGCAGCGCCCGACCGCGCTCGACGAGTTCCTGCGCAAGGCGCGCAATGCGGGCACCGGCGGGGGTGGCGGCTTCGGCGGCCTGCCCGGCGGGGCGAATGCCGCCGCGCTGTGGAAGATCGGCGCGGGATTGATCGTGCTGCTCTGGCTGCTGCTCACCTCGATCCACGCGATCGGACCGCAGCAGCGCGGCGTCGTCACCTATTTCGGTCGCTACGCGGGCACGCTGGAGCCCGGCTATCGCCCGACGCTGCCCGCGCCGATCGCGGCGGTGACGGTGGTGGACGTGAAGAGCAACCGGCTGGAAGATTTCCCGGAGAGCGGCGGCGAGAACCTGGTGCTGACCGGCGACCAGAACATCGTCGACCTCAGCTATTCCGTGCGGTGGACGATCGCCAACCCGCGCGACTACGTCTTCCAGATCGCCAACCCGCGCGACACCGTGCGCGCCTCGGCCGAGAGTTCGATGCGCGAGGTGCTGGCCAACGTCACGCTCGATCAGGCGCTGACCAACGGCCGCGCGCTGATCGAGGCGCAGGTGCGCGAACGGATGCAGCGCATCCTGGACGACTATCATTCGGGCATCAGCGTCTCGGGCGTCGCGCTGAAGCAGGTGATCCCGCCGCAGCGCGTCAACGAGGCGTTCAAGGACGTGACCGCCGCCCAGCAGGACGCGCAGGCCGCGCGCAACCAGGCGCAGTCCTACGCCCAGCAGAAGATCGCGCTGGCGCAGGGCCAGGCCGGCGAGTTCGACCGCATCTACGCGCAATACAAGCTCGCCCCGGAGGTGACGCGCAAGCGGCTATATTACGAGACGATGGAGGCGGTGCTCGCCAAATCCGACAAGACGCTGGTCGAGGCGCCGGGCGTGATGCCCTATCTGCCGCTCGACAAGGCGCGCCGCGCGCCCGAGCCCGAGGCGCCGGCGGGAGCGCAGCCATGACCCGCTGGCTGCGTCATCCGATCGCCGCGGTGGTCGTCGCGATCGCCCTGCTGATCGTGCTCGCCAACACGCTCGCGATCGTGCCGGAGACCGAGCAGGCGGTGATCCTGCGCTTCGAGCAGCCGGTCGGCGCGCCGATCAACCAGTATCGCCCCGGCGAGGTGTTCGGACGCACCGGCGCCGGGCTGGTGCTGAAGATCCCGTTCATCGATCGGCTCGTGTGGGTGAACAAGCGCGTGCTCGACGTCGACTACGACAACCAGCAGGTGCTGTCGCGCGACCAGCTGCCGCTGGAGGTGGACGCCTTCGCGCGCTTCCGCATCGTCGATCCGCTGCGGGCGGTGACGGCGACCGGCAGCACGTCCTCCACCGAGCAGCAGATCGTGGCGGCGCTGCAGCCGCTGCTCGGCAGCTCGATCCGCGCGGAGCTCGGCAACCAATCCTTCGCGACGCTGCTGACGCCCGAGCGCGATCAGGTGATGGACAATATCCAGCGCCGGCTGCAGCGGCTCGCCAGTCAATATGGCGTGCAGATCGTCGACGTGCGGATCAAGCACGCCGACCTGCCCGCCGGCAGCCCGCTCGACAGCGTGCTGAAGCGGATGGCGACCGCACGCCAGCAGCAGGCCGTGACGATCCGGGCGCAGGGGCAGAAGGATGCGCAGATCATCCGCGCCCAGGCCGACGCCGATGCCGCGAAGGTCTACGCCGTCAGCTTCAGCAAGGACGCGGATTTCTACGATTTCTACCGCGCGATGCAGTCCTATCGCCACACGTTCAACGCCGACGGCGCGCCGGCGGAGGGGCAGGGGTCGACCTCGATCATCCTGGCGCCGGGGAACAGCTACCTGCGGCAGTTCGAGGGCGCGGCCCGCAAGTGAGGCGCTCGATCCTCCCCGTCCCGGGGAGGATTGTAACGCTTCGCTGCGCGGCCATATTCAACCCGCATTCAGCCCCCCTGGGCGATGACATTCGTCGTTCAGGCCGACCCGGCTCAAAGACTCGAGAGGACGTCTCACCCGTGCGTTACGTTTTCGCCACCACTTCCGCGCTTCTCCTCGGCGGCGCCGCCACGGCGCTTGCGCTGCAGCCCACGTCTCCCGTCTCGGCGCAGGTCGCGCAGAACGAGCCGGGCGCGATCGCCGCCGCCGCGCCCAAGGCCGGCGCGCCGATGAGCTTCGCCGACATGGTCGCCAGGCTGCAGCCGGCGGTCGTCAACATCTCGACCAAGCAGACGATCGTGCGCCAGGCACAGGCCAATCCCTTCGCCGGCACGCCCTTGGGCGACCTGTTCGGCCAGATGAACGGCGGCGGCAACGGCGCGCCGGTGAAGCAGGAGGGTCAGGCGCTTGGCTCCGGCTTCATCATCTCGCCTGACGGGTACATCGTCACGAACAACCACGTCATCGCCGCCGCCGCGAAGGGCGCGACGGTGGATTCGATCACCGTCACGCTGACCGACCGCAAGGAATATACGGCACGCGTGGTCGGCCGTGACGCGGACTCAGATCTCGCGCTGCTCAAGATCGACGCGAGCGCGCTGCCGTTCGTGCGCTTCGGCGACTCGACGCGGGCGCGGGTCGGCGACTGGGTGGTGGCGATCGGCAACCCGTTCGGCCTGGACGGCACGGTGACGGCGGGCATCGTCTCGGCGCTGCACCGCTCGACCGGGCTGGGGCCGTACGACCGCTTCATCCAGACCGACGCCGCGATCAACCAGGGCAATTCGGGCGGCCCGATGTTCAACCTGAACGGCGACGTGATCGGCATCAACTCGCAGATTCTGGGATCGCAGGCCGGGGGCAACATCGGCATCGGCTTCGCGATTCCCGCCGAGGAGGCCAAGCCGATCATCGACACGCTGATGAAGGGCGGCAAGATCGCGCGCGGCTATATGGGCGTGACGCTGGGCGGCGCGATCGACGACGACAAGGCCGCCGCGCTCGGCATCCCCAAGAACCAGGGCGAGATCATCGCCGGCATCCAGCCCGGTGGCCCGGCAGCGCGCGCGGGGCTGAGGGTCGGCGATGTGGTGACGCGGGTCAATGGCACGGCGGTGACGCCGGACGCCAGCCTGTCCCGGTTGGTCGCCGACGTGAAGCCGGGCCAGACGGCACGGCTGGACGTGCTGCGCAGCAATCGGCCGGTGCAGGTCAGCGTCACGGTCGCGGCGCGGCCGTCGCAGGAGCAGCTGGCTGCGCTGACCGGCCAGGGCGGCGACGATTTTGCGAACGGGGACGATGATGACGGTTCGGGCGCGGCGATCGCGCCGGCGAGCAGCAACGCGCTGGGGCTGACGGTATTACCACTAACCCCTTCTATCGCGAGGCAGGTTGGCGTTGATTCAACGGTGCAGGGTGTGATCGTGGCTCAGGTCGACCCGTCAACCGATGCGGGCGGAAAGTTCAAGCGGAGCGACATCATCCAGATGGTAAACGGAACGCCCGTGCATGATGCCGCCGAGCTTGCTCAAGCGGTTGCTCAGGCGAAGGCGGCGGGCCGGACCCAAGTGCTGCTGCTTGCTCAGCGCGGTAAAGGGCCCGCACAATTCGTCCCGGTTAAGATCGCTAAGAGCTGAGGCGCGGCGCGGAAGAGAGGATAGCGTAGCTTACTCCACCCGCGCGAGCCCGGCCCGGCGTAGCGCAGCTACCACCGACGACGCGGCTTGGCCGCGTCGGGTGTGTCCAGAAAGGCCGCCGTTCGGACGCGAGCGGCGGCTTTTCGTCATGCCGGGCTTGTCCCGGCATCCACCGTCGTCCAACCTACCGGGCGCGGGCGCTGGACCGCACGTGGATGCCGGGACAGGCCCGGCATGACGGAGGTTGACGCATGGCGGACGGCATCTTCATCGGCGCGGGCGAGGCCGGCGCGAACCCGCAGCTGCTCGATTTCCGGCGCGCCAACCGGCACGGCCTGATCGCGGGCGCGACCGGCACCGGCAAGACGGTGACGCTGCAGGGCATCGTCGAGGGCTTCAGCCGGGCGGGCGTGCCGAGCTTCGTGGCGGACGTGAAGGGCGACCTGTCGGGGCTCGCCATGGCCGGCTCCGCCCAGGCGAAGACCCATGCGGCGTTCGCCGCGCGCGCCGCCGAGATCGGCGACGCCGACTGGCATTACGCCGACACGCCCGTGCAGTTCTGGGACCTGTTCGGCGAGCAGGGGCACCCGATCCGCACCACGATCAGCGAGATGGGGCCGCTGCTGCTCTCCCGCCTCATGGACCTGAACGAGGTGCAGGAAGGCGTGCTGACGATCGCCTTCCACGTCGCCGATGCCGAGAAGCTGGCGCTGATCGATCTCGACGACCTGCAGGCGATCCTGGCCGAATGCGCCAACCGCGCCGCCGAGCTGACGACGCAATACGGCAACGTCTCCAAGCAATCGATCGGCACCATCCAGCGCGCGCTGCTGCAGCTGCGCAGCCAGGGCGCCGAGCATTTCTTCGGCGAGCCGGCGCTGGAGCTGGACGACTTCATCCGCACCGACGACAAGGGTCGCGGCATCGTCAACGTCCTCGCCGCCGACAAGCTGATGGCGAGCCCCAAGCTCTACGCCACCTTCCTGCTGTGGCTGATGAGCGAGCTGTTCGAGCACCTTCCCGAGGTGGGCGATCCCGACAAGCCCAAGCTCGTCTTCTTCTTCGACGAGGCGCACCTGCTGTTCGACGATGCGCCCAAGGCGCTGCTCGACAAGATCGAGCAGGTGGTGCGGCTGATCCGCTCCAAGGGCGTCGGCATCTACTTCATCACCCAGAACCCGATCGACATTCCCGACACGGTGGCCGCGCAGCTCAACAACCGGGTGCAGCACAAGCTCAACGCCTTCACCCCGCGCGACCAGCAGGCGGTCAACGCCGCCGCGCAGACCTTCCGCGCCAGCCCGGGGCTCGACGTGGCGAGTGCCATCACCGAGCTGAAGATCGGCGAGGCGCTGGTATCGCTGCTCCAGGCGGACGGGTCGCCGTCGCCCGTGGCGCGGACGCTGATCGCGCCGCCGGAAAGCCGGGTCGGGCCGGTCACGCCGGACGAGCGCAAGGTGCTGATCGAGACCGACGCGGTGGGCGACAAGTACGATCACGCCGTCGACCGCGAGTCGGCCGAGGAGCTGCTCGCCGCCAAGACGCAGGAGGCGGCGGCCGCGGCGGCGGCGGCGCGCGCGAAGGACGACGCGGACAAGGCGGCGGCGGTGCAGGCCAAGGCGGACGCGGCGGCGGCCAAGGAGGCCGCGCGCCAGCAGGCGGCGCAGGCGCGCGTCGACGCGCAGGCGCAACGCCAGACGGCGAACAGCTGGCAGTCGCGCGCGGTGACCTCGGCGGTGCGCGCGGCGAGCTCGTCGGTCGGGCGGCAGGTGGCCAACGAGCTCGGCCGGGCGGTGCTGGGCGGCAGCGGGCGCTCGTCGTCGGGCGGGCTGATCGGCAGCGTCGGCGGTGCGGTCATTCGCAACGTGCTCGGCGGGCTGTTCCGGGGACGGTGATCCCCTGCGTCATGCCGGGCTTGTCCCGGCATCCACGCCGGGAGTAAGCCGCGCGGCCCGGGGGCCTGGCCCGACGGTGGATGCCGGCACAAGGCCGGCATGACGTTGGAGTGCGCCATGTCTCTCGACCTCGACACCGCCGCCGACTGGATCGACGATCCCGCGCTCGACGACGTGATCGCGCTCAGGCGCGCAATCCATGCCGAGCCGGAAGTGGGCCTCAATTGCCCGCTGACGAGCGCGAAGGTGAAGGCGGCGCTGGCCGGGCTGCCGCTGGAGATCAGGGACAGCACGCGCACCACCGGCTTCGTCGCCATCCTGCGCGGCGGCCAGGCGCGCGCCGGCAGCAACAGCCGCACGGTGCTGCTCCGCGGCGACATGGACGCGTTGCCGATGACGGAGGAGACCGGGCTGTCCTTCGCCTCGCGCACCCCCGGCGCGATGCACGCCTGCGGGCATGACGCGCACACCGCGATGCTGGTCGGCGCCGTCAAGGCGCTGTGCGCGCGCCAGGACGAGCTGCCCGGCACCGTCCTCTTCATGTTCCAGCCCGGCGAGGAGGGGCATCACGGCGCGCGCGAGATGATCGCCGACGGGCTGCTCGCCGATCCCAGGCCCGACGCCGCCTTTGCGCTGCACATCTCGCCCAACGCGCCGGCGGGCGTGTTCGTCGGCCGGCCGGGGCCGCTGCTCGCCTCGACCGACACGGTGTATGCGACGATCCGGGGCAAGGGCGGCCATGCCGCCATGCCGCACGACTGCATCGATCCCATTCCCGCCGCCTGCGCGGCGGTGGGCGCGCTCCAGGCGATGATCGCGCGCACCATCCCGGTCGCCGACCCGGCGGTGCTGACGATCACGCAGGTCCATGCCGGCTCCTCGCACAACATCATTCCGGAGGCGGTGGAGCTGGTCGGCACGCTGCGGACGCTGTCGCCGGCGACGCGCGAGAAGGCTCAAGCCGGCTTCCGCCGGGTGGTGGAAGGCATCGCGGCGGCGCATGGCTGCACCGCCGAGACGCGCATCGACGAGGGCTATCCCGTGACGCTGTGCGACCCGCGCGCGACGGCGCTGATGCAGACGCTGGCGGGCGAGGTCGGCGCCGGCTGGGAGGAGATGCCTGCGCCGATGATGGGCGGCGAGGATTTCTCCTACGTCCTGCGCGACATCCCCGGCGCGATGGCCTTTATCGGCGTCGCGCCGGCCGGGTCCGATCACCGCACCAATCCGCCGCTCCACAACACCCGCATGACGATCGAGGAAAGCGCGATGGCCACCGGCGTGGCGATGCACTGCGCGGTGGCGATGCGCTATCTGGAGCGGGGCTTCTGACTCCCTCCGCCGCCTGACAAAGGGCTAAGGGACGTCGTCAGGCCGCCGCCGCAAGCGGTTCGGCGGCTCCGTCCCGCCAGCCGAGCGCCGGCGCGACATGGGTCAGGATGCTCTCGATCACGTGCGCGTTGTAGTCGACGCCGAGCTGGTTGGGGACGGTCAGCAGGAGCGTATCGGCCTCCGCGATCGCCTCATCACGGCGGAGCTGCGCGATCAGGCTCTCTGGTTCGGCGGCATAGGATCGGCCGAACACCGCGCGCATGTCGTCGATGATCCCGATCTGGTCCGCGCCGTCGCCGCGGCCGAAATAGGCGCGGTCGGTATCGTTGGTCAGCGCGAAGATCGAGCGCGACACCGAGACGCGCGGGGTCCGGCCGTGGCCCGCTTCCTGCCACGCCGCGCGATAGGCGCGGATCTGGTTCGCCTGCTGGACGTGAAACGGCTCGCCGGTCTCGTCCGCCTTCAAGGTCGAGCTCTGCAGGTTCATGCCCATCCGCGCCGCCCACACCGCCGTCGCGTTCGAGGCCGAGCCCCACCAGATGCGGTCGCGCAGCCCCGCGGCATGGGGCTCGAGCCGGAGCAGGCCCGGCGGGTTCGCGAACATCGGCCGCGGGTTGGGCCGGGCGAAGCCCTCGCCCTCGAGCAGCTCCAGGAACGTCTCGGCATGCCGGCGGCCCATGTCGGCCTCGCTCTCGCCCTCGGCCGGCGCGTAGCCGAAGTGCCGCCAGCCCTCGATCACCTGCTCCGGGGAGCCGCGGCTGAGGCCGAGCTGGAGCCGGCCGCCGCCGATGAGGTCCGCCGCGCCCGCGTCCTCCACCATGTAGAATGGGTTCTCGTAGCGCATGTCGATGACGCCGGTGCCGATCTCGATCCGGCTGGTCCGCGCGCCCACCGCCGCGAGCAGCGGAAAGGGCGAGGCGAGCTGGCGCGCGAAATGGTGGACGCGGAAATACGCGCCGTCCGCGCCCAGCTCCTCCGCGGCGACGGCGAGGTCGATGGATTGCAGCAGCACGTCCGCGGCCGAGCGCGTCGCGGAACCGCGCGCGTCGGACCAGTGGCCGAAGGACAGAAAGCCGATCTTCTTCATGGCGCGATGATCCCAAATGGTTGGGCAGAACGTGGTCATCGCCGCCGTCCGGCTCAAGGGCGTCCGCGGCATCGCATCGTTTCCGCGGCAGGGCCTAACGGCGGGGACCGGCCTCGACGTCATAGGCGCGGCCGGGCTGCGCGGCGGCGAACCGGGCGGGCGGGATACCGGCTTCCGCCAGCGCCGTCACGAGGGCGAGCCGCGGCGCTTCGCGAGCTTCGTCGGTCAGCTGAAAGGTGCCCCAGTGAATGCCCAGCGCAAACCCGGCGGCGACGTCCAGCATGATCCTGACGGCTTCTTCGGGGTTGACGTGCTGCGGCGCCATGAACCAGCGCGGTTCATAAGCCCCGATCGGGATCAGCGCCGCGTTCGGTGCCCCGTGCCGTGTCCGGATGTCGCGAAAGATGGCGCCGTCACCATAGCCGGTGTCGCCGGCGAACCAGATGCTGCCCGCCGGGGTGTCGACGAAATGGCCGGACCAGAGCGCCATGCGGCGGTCGTTCACGCCGCGCGCAGACCAGTGGTTGGCGCGCGTCAGCGTCGTGCCGGCATTCTCGCCCAAGGCGATCCGGTCGTGCCAATCGCCCACGGCGATGCGGGCGTCCGGCACGGCGGCGCGGACGATCGCGTCGTTGCCGAGCGGCATGACCATCAGCGGGTCGTACGCCGCCTGCAGCCGTCGCAGCGTCGCCACGTCCAGGTGGTCGTAATGGCTGTGGCTGAGCAGCACCGCGTCGATCCGGGGCAGGTCCGCGAACGCGATGCCCGGCGCGGCGACCCGCTTGGGCCCGGCAAAGCTGAGCGGACTGGCGCGCTCCGACCAGACCGGATCGGTCAGCAGGTTGAGCCCCGCCGCCTGGATCAGCAGCGTGGCATGACCGACCGCCGTGATCCGCAGCCCGGCGACATGGGCGTCCGGCCTGGCGGGCGCGACCGGGACCGCCGCCGGCCAGGTCGCCGCGCCGCCGGCCACCTTCCAGCGCAGCACCTGCAGCAACGAGCGATCCGTGTTCGGCTCGCCGGGGTTGAAGAACCGCGTGCCGTCGAAATGGTCGCTCGGTGGACCCGAATAATAGCGGTTCGTGGGCATCGACCTGTCGCTAGAGCCGGATGACATCGCATGGAACCGGTATTCTCTTCCGTCATCCCCGCGCCGGCGGGGATCCATCCTGGCTGGCTTGCGAGCCGTGCGACGGACGGGCGACTATGGAACCCGCCCACGCGGGAATGACGGAACGGGTCAGGCCAACGCCATCCATCGTTAGCCGATCAGCTGCGCGAGCGTCACCGGCGCGAAGGCCCGGGCGTCGACGCCGACGTCGAACTGCCGCGGCAGCGGCTTGAGCCGGCCGTGGCTGTGCCCGTGCAGGTTCAGCGCGCCGCGATGCTGCCCGTTCCAGGTGCGGAACGGGTAGTGGCACAGCACGAGGTTGCGGCCGTCCACCGCCAGCTCGGCATAGGCGTGGACGCTGGCCCAGCCGGGCGCCGCGAGCGTCGCGGCCGGATCGTTGTTGCCGCGTAGCAGGTGCTTGCGGCCGTTCAGGTGGGCGAGGATGCCGGGCACGTCGCCGGCGCGCCGCGCAACGTCGCCGAGGTGCCAGACCTCGTCGTCCGCTCCGACGACCGCGTTCCAGGCCGCCGCCAGCGCCGCGTCCATCGCTGCCGTGGACGCGAACGGGCGCTTCTGGAGATTGATCGTGCGGTGGTCGCCGAAATGGGTGTCGGCGGTGAAGAACAGCGTCACCAGGGCGCCCCCGTCATGCGGTGGTCAGCGGCAGAGTGGGGGCCGCCGTCGCGTCGCTGCCGAAATTGGACACGGTGACGCCGACCAGGCGGATGCCGATCGGGGTCGGCAGCACGGAGCGCACCAGCTCCAGGCTCGTCGTCCGCAGCGCGGCATGGCCGGCGATCACGGACCCGCGGCTGCGGCTGCGGGTGATCTGGCGGAAGTCGGCGAACTTGATCTTCACCGTCACCGTGCGCCCGAACGCCTGTGCCCCGTCGCACCACGCCCAGACGTCGTCGGCCATGCGCAGCACGCCCGCCTCGATGTCCGCCGCGTCGGTCAGGTCGCGGTCGAACGTCGTCTCCGAGCCGGACGACTTGCGCTCGCGGTGCGGGTTGACCGGCCGGTCGTCCTCGGCGCGCGCGATGGCGTGATACCATCGCGCGCCGCTGCCGAAATGCTCCTCCAGAAACGCCAGCGGCTTGGCGCGGAGGTCCGCGCCCGTCTTGATCCCCAGCCGCTTCATCTTGGCGGCGGTGACCGGTCCGACGCCGTGGAAGCGGGCGACGGGCAGCGTCTCCACCCAGGCCGGTCCCATCGCCGGCGTGACCGCGAACTGCCCGTTCGGCTTGCGCTGGTCGGACGCGAGCTTGGCCAGGAACTTGTTGTAGCTGATCCCCGCCGACGCGGTCAGCCCCGTCCCGGCCAGAATGCGCGCCCTGATCTCCCTGGCCGTCGCCCAGGCGGTTTCCAGCCCGCGCCGATCCGCCGTCACGTCCAGATAGGCCTCGTCGAGCGACAGCGGCTGGATGAGATCGGTATAGTCGGCGAAGATCGCGTGGATCTGCGCCGAGACGGCCTTGTAGACGTCGAACCGGGGCCGCACGAAGACGAGGTCGGGACAGCGCCTGAGCGCGGTGACGGACGGCAGCGCCGAATGGACGCCGAATGCCCGCGCCTCGTAGCTGGCGGCGGCGACCACGCCGCGCGCGGCCTGGGAGCCGACCGCCACCGGCCGGCCCCGCAACGCCGCGTCGTCGCGCTGTTCCACCGATGCGTAGAACGCGTCCATGTCGACATGGATGATCTTGCGCGGAAGTCCGGCCGGCATCTCCGGGCCCTATCGCATCCCGAACGAACGCGGAACACCGCCTTCAGCCGACCTCCTCGACCTGCGGCAGGTAGGCGCCATAGCCCTGCGCTGCCATGTCGTCGCGGTGGACGAACCGGAGCGACGCCGAGTTGATGCAGTAGCGCAGGCCGCCGCGGTCGCGCGGACCGTCGTCGAACACATGGCCGAGATGGCTGTCGCCGTGCGTCGAGCGCACCTCCGTGCGGGTCGTGAACAGCGATCGGTCGACCAGCTCCGCCACGTTCGCCGGCTCGATCGGCCTGGTGAAGCTGGGCCAGCCGCAGCCGGACTCGTATTTGTCCGCGCTGGCGAACAGCGGCTCGCCCGAGACGATGTCGACGTAGATGCCGGGTTCCTTGTTGTACAGCAGCGCGCCCGTGCCGGGCCTCTCCGTGCCGCTGCGCTGGGTGACGCGGTGCTGCTCCGGCGTCAGCGCGGCGATTGCTGCATCGGTCTTTCGATAGTCTGCCATAGGTCCTCCTGGGGCCCGATATGGTGCCGGCGAGACGCGTCGCCACGGCGGCGGGCGAGATTGCCAGCTCCGATCAGCACCAGGGACGGAACACGAGGCACCTGCCGGCGCTTTGGCAGCCGAACGCCGCGCCGTCGCGCGACATCAGGAGCAGGGCATGGCTGACCGCCTCGACATCGACAATTCGAGCATCTTCGACAATCTGGACGAGCAGCAGGTCGAGTTCGCCGGCGAGGTGGACGGCGACGAGTACCAGTTCGCGGTCCAGTATGGCGTGCTGGAAGCGTTGAGCGGCGATGCGCCGGACGGCGACGCCGCCGACACGTTCAGGCGCTTCGCCGATCCGATCGGCGATGCCGCCCTGTCCGCGCTGGGGCGGGATCGCGGCCGGGAGCTGATCATCGTCAGCGAGAATGATCTGGATTGAGGCAATGCCGGGGGCCGAGCGTCGCGCTGGAGGCTATGCGGAGAGCTCCCGGTAGGCGGCGCCCGAGCCGCCGAACGCGACATACACCCGTCCGTAGTGGTCGGGGTCGCCCGTGACCCAGGTGATCTCGTCGCCGATGGCGAGCGGGTAATCGCCGAGCGGAACCCAGTGCTTGGCGTCGTCGTCGCTGCGATAGATCCCGAACTTGCTGTCGAGAAAGCCGGCCGCGTAGATGGCGGGGTAGGGGGCGCCCGGCGCGGGCGCCCCGAACCCGAACGCATGCACCTCCCAGAACCGGTCCACCCGGGCCCACGTCTTGCCGCCGTCGCGCGAGCGCTGGAACATGACGGCCGACTCGCCCGCACCCTGCTGTGTGCCCGGCGTGAAGAACAGATGGCCGGCATGGCCGGGAACGGCCGCGACACGCGCGTGAAACGACGTCCACTGCCCTCCCTCGAAGGCCGGATGCACCAGGGCCCAGGTGGCCCCGCCGTCGAGCGAGCGATACCAGCCGGTAAGATAGTTGTAGGCGTAGAAGGCGCCCGGCATCGTCTTGTCCGCCACGGCAATGTGTCGGTGAAAGTAATAGGCCCATCCCCAGCCGGTCTCGCCGCCGGGCGGTGGCGCCCCGGGCATGGCGCAGCGCGCCCACGACTTGCCGCCGTCCTTGGTGAACCAGGGAGTGCCGTTGTTGTTCGGGAAGATGACGTAGTTGGTCCGGCTCGCCACCGCGATCGAGCCGCCGATCTTGCCCGCCTTCAGCTCGTCGGGCACGCTCGGCAGCTGCGTCCAGCTCTCGCCGCCGTCGCTCGACGAAGAGGTCAGCTCGACGCCGTTCCAGTTCATCAGCGCCACGACGAACTTCGGGTCTTCGGGCGCGTAGTCCGCGCTCCAGCCCATGACGATCGCCGACTGGCCGTTCGGGCCGTGCTTCGCCGGGAAGCGGGTCAGATCGGCGAGCCTGAACACCGGCCGGTCCCAGGCCAGGTAGAGCGGGGCGCCGCCGGGCGGGACGAGGATGCTGTTAGAGGTCATCTGTTCGATGCCGAGCGAGCGCGACTGGAACACGACCGGGTCGGGCCGATCGGACAGGCTCGCGCGCCAGACGCCGATCCCCTCGGCGAACCACAGCGAACCGTCGCGGTCGAACCGCATGTCGCCGCTCGTCATGTAGGTCTCGTTCGTCCAGGCGAGCCAGGGGATGTCTGCCGCCTGGCGCGTCGGCACGCCCAGACTGCCGGTCCAGGTCTTGCCGCCATCGAAGCTGCGATGGATGCTGCCGCCCATGGAGCCGGCCACCAGATGACCGTCGCGGACGGGATCGACGGCAATCGTCTTGAGGTCTCCCGAGATCGCCTGCGACCAGCCGCCGTCGCGATATCCCCATAGGGCACCGGCGGTATCCGTCACCCAGACCACGCCGGCCCGGTCCACGGCCATGTGCCGGGCGGCGGTCGGCCCGCCCGCCAGCGGCGCGACGCTGTGGCCCTGATCGGCCGAGGCGAAAACGCCCGCGCCGTCGCTGTGCAGGTAGAGCCGGCGCGTCTTCGGATCGAACGCCACCCGGACGCCGCTGCGGCTGGCGGGGGCAGGTGTGGTGAGCGCCGACCAGGTCGCGCCGCCGTCCCGCGTGATCCAGGACGAGCCTTCCTGCGCGCCCACGACGACGGTGAGCGGGTCGCCGGGGTCGACGGCCATCATCCGGCCCATCATCTTGAACCCGTTGTTGCTGGAGCTGTCGGCGTAGATCGGCTGCAGGGCGGTCAGCGCGAAGCTGCCGCCCGCGTCGTCGGTCCGGTAGACGCGGTTGTTGACGCACACGTAGATCGTGGTCGTGCGCGAGGGCGCGATCGCGATCTCGAACGCGCCGCCGGCGCCGCCCGTCTCGCGGCCCCATTGCCCGGCCGGCATGCTCCTGGTGGTGAGCAGCGGCACCCAGCGGCCGTCGCGCCAGATATAGGCGCCCGAACTGTCGCAGCGCGCCACCTTCGTCCCGTCCGGCGCGATGTCGATGCCGGTCACGAATCCGCCCGCGCCCACGTTGAGCCGGCGCCACCCGTCCTTGGACGGCGGCGGTGGAGACGACGGCCAGGGTTCGGCCGGCGCCAGAGCCGGCGAAACGAGGGAGGGGGGCGGCACACGCGCCGTCGAGCCATTCAGCAGGAGCGGCACGAGCTGCACCGATTTGGTCATCAGGCTCATCGCTTGGCCTTTCATGGATAAGGGCGTGCCGATAGCGGTTTTCGCCGGGCGGATCGCCCGGAATCCAGCGGCCGTGAAGAACGGGATGTGTCCAAGGCAGGCCGCTGTGGCCCCCGTCCTATGCCGCCAGCGCGTCGATCGCGCTGCTGGCGTCCAGCCACGCCAGTTCCGCTGCTGCCACCTCGCGTTCGAGCTCGGCCCGCCGCCGCATCAGCTGCGTCGGGGTCAGCTGCGCGACCGTGCGATCCGCCGACGCCGGGTCGGCCATGGCGCGATCGATCGCATCGCGCTGTTCCGTCAGGCGGACGACCGCCGCTTCGGCGGTTTCGACCGCGCGGCGCAGGTCGCGTTCCATGCCCCGCGCTGCCGCGCCGGCCGGACGGGTCGCCTTGCGACCGGACCTGCCGGCCTTCGCGCCGTTATCGCCATCGCTCAGGATGAAGGCGATATAGTCGTCGAGCGAGCCGTCGAACTCGCCCGCGGTGCCGCGATCGACCAGCACCAGCCGGTCGGCGGTCATCTCGATCATGTGCCGATCGTGGCTGACGATGATGACCGCGCCGGTATAGGCGTTGAGCGCCTGGATCAGCGCCTCGCGCGCGTCGACGTCCAGATGGTTGGTCGGCTCGTCGAGGATCAGCAGGTGCGGCGCGTCGCGCGTGATCAGCGCCAGCGCGAGCCGCGCCCGCTCGCCGCCGGACAGCTTGCCGACGGCGGTGACGGCCTTCTGACCCTGGAAGCCGAACCGGCCGAGCTGCGCGCGCACCGCCGACTGGCTCGCGCCCTTCATCAGCACCGTCATGTGCTGGAGCGGCGTCTCGTCGCGGTCGAGTTCCTCCACCTGATATTGGGTGAAATAGCCGACGCGCATCTTGCCCGACGCGGTCATCCCGCCTTCCATCGGCGCGAGCTGCGCCGCGAGCAGCCGCGCCAGCGTCGTCTTGCCGTTGCCGTTGCGGCCGAGCAGCGCGACCCGGTCGTCC
This sequence comes from uncultured Sphingomonas sp., assembly GCF_964250165.1. Taxonomy (GTDB): domain Bacteria; phylum Pseudomonadota; class Alphaproteobacteria; order Sphingomonadales; family Sphingomonadaceae; genus Sphingomonas. The sequence continues at coordinate 23,644 of NZ_CAXUEK010000014.1, forward strand.
GGATCGAGCCGCAGGTTCAGCCGCTTGAGGACCGGGGCATCGCCATAGCCGACCGCGGCGAGATCGAGCGTGATGAGCGGCGGTCGCAGCGCGTCGGGATCGGGGAAGTCGAAATGGAGGGTCGGATCGTCGATCATCTCGGCGATCGGCTGCATCTTGCTCAGCATCTTGGCGCGCGACTGCGCCTGCTTGGCCGTCGACGCGCGCGCCGAGTTGCGCGCGACGTAATCCTGCAGCTTCTCGCGCTCCGCCTGCTGCCGCGCCCGCGCCGACGCGAGCTGCGCCTGCCGCTCGGCGCGCTGGCGTTCGAAGGCGTCGTAACCCCCGGGGTAGAGCGTCAGCTTGCCGCCGCCCAGATGCAGGATGTGATCGACGACGTTGTTGAGGAAATCGCGCTCGTGGCTGACGAGCAGGATCGTCGACGGATAGGTCTTCAGGAACTCCTCCAGCCACATCACCGCTTCGAGATCGAGGTGGTTGGACGGCTCGTCGAGCAGGAGCAGGTCGGGACGCGAGAAGAGCAGGCTCGCGAGCGCGACGCGCATCCGCCAGCCGCCCGAGAAGCTGTCGAGCGGCTGCTGCTGCGCGTCTTCGTCCAGGCCCAGGCCGACCAGGATCTGCGCCGCGCGGGCCGGCGCGGTATAGGCGTCGATCGCGATCAGCCGCTCGTAGACGTCCCCCAGGCGATCGGGATCGGTGCAGGTCTCGCTCTCGCTCAGCAGCGCGGCGCGCTCGCCGTCGGCGGCCAGCACGGTATCGATCGGCGTCGCCGCGCCGCTCGGCGCCTCCTGCGCCAGATAGCCCAGCCGGGTGCCGCGCGGCATGTCCACGGTGCCCAGGTCGGCCTCGATCGCGCCGGTGATCACGCGCACCAGCGTCGTCTTGCCGGCGCCGTTGCGGCCGATCAGGCCGATGCGGCCGCGCGGCGGCAGCCTGGCGGCGGCATCGTCGATGATCGTGCGCCCACCGAGGCGCACCGTCAGGCCGGAGATAGTGAGCATCGCGGCCCCATAACAGCCAATGCGCCGCCGCCCAAGCGCACCCGGCGCGCTTGCCGGAACGATGCGGCGGTCCTGCAGTCGCCGTTCCAGGTCTGGGACGGAGGGGTCCCTTGCATCGGCCGGCGTGGCAAGCCATTTATGCTGCATTGCACAAAGCCCGTCGCTTGCGCCCCTCATCGAGGTTGCAGGCGCGACGGCGAGCATCGGGATTTCATCATGCCTGCTGGGTACGACCACATCGCCAATCCGGCGCGCTTGCAGGGCGGTCAGGCACGACCGTGCTGAGCGGCCGTAGCGACACGCTCACGCCGCTCGAGGCGTTCGGCCGCAATCCGGGCGCCTTGCTGGCGTTCCTGCATGTGCCGGCCGCCTTGCCGCCGAGCGCGCCGCTGGTCGTCGTCCTGCACGGCTGCACGCAGACCGCGCGCTCCTACGACGCCGGGTCGGGCTGGACGGAACTGGCCGACCGGTTCGGCTTCGCCGTGCTGTTGCCCGAGCAGCAGCGGGCGAACAATCCCAATCTCTGCTTCAACTGGTTCGTGCCCGCCGACACGCGCCGCGGCGGCGGCGAGGTCGAATCGATCCGGGAGATGATCGCGGCGGCCACGGAGCGCCATGAGCTCGATCCGGCGCGGGTGTTCGTCACCGGCCTGTCGGCAGGCGGCGCGATGACCGCGGCGATGCTGGCGAGCCATCCGGAGCTGTTCGCCGGCGGCGCGATCATTGCGGGACTGCCTTACGGCGCCGCCTCGGGCGTGCCCCAGGCGCTCGAGCGCATGCGCGGGCACGGCCATGAGCGCGCGACGCTCGGCCGGCAGGTCACCGACGCGTCGCCCCACCGGGGGCCCTGGCCTGCCGTGGCGATCTGGCACGGAACGGCCGACCCGACGGTCGACGTGACGAACGCGGCGATGCTCGTCGAGCAATGGCGCGGCGTTCACGGCGTCGGCGCGCCGGACGTGATCGACCGCGTGGACGGTCAGGTGCATCGCGCCTGGCACGATGCGGCCGGCCGCCTGGTGGTCGAGGAGTTCGCGATTGCGGGGCTGGGCCATGGTACGCCGATCGCCACGGCCGGCGACGAGGCCTGTGGACGGCCGGGACCGCACATGCTGGAGGCGGGCATCTCCTCGACCTACCGGATCGCCGCGTCCTGGGGCATCGCGCCGGCAACGGCGCCGGCGCGGTTGCGGGCTCCTGCGGGCAAGCAGGGCCCGGCGGCCTTGCAGTCGTCTCATGCGCCGGTCCGCTTCGATCCCGGCACCACGATCAACAAGGCGCTGCGGGCGGCGGGGCTGATGAAGTCCTAGGCTGAGCCGCAATGCACGACGGATCGTTGCCAGCAGCCGAGATTTCCGCCACGCGCGGCAAGAAGGGTGATGCGCTCCCGGCGGTCCCCCTCCACATCCGACCACAAGCAAGGTACAGAATGCCCGTCATGGCAGGTTACAAGGCTCCCAGTTTCGAAGATCGCGCGGCGTCGGCGCGGGACGCAAAGCAGCGCGCGCTCGAAAAGCTCCGCGCCAAGCCGGCGCCCGATCCCGAACTCGCAGCTGCGCGCGCCGCGACCCGCCAGGCACGCGAGGCGGCGGATGCCGAGCGTCGGTCCGCGCACCGCGCGGCGGTCGAGCAGGAAAAGGCGGACCGGGAGCAGGCTCGCGCCCGGGCGCGTGCCGATGCGGAGGCGGCGGCCGAGCTGGCCGCGGCGGCGCGGCGTCCGCTGCCCCCGCCCGTGCTCCCCACCGCCGAGGAGATGAAGGCGGCGCGCGACGCGCGCTACGCCGCACGCAAGTCGCGCCAGCGCGGGTGACCCCGCCCGAGCTGGTCGGCGTCGCCGAGGTGCCCGGCGGGCCGCCGCTCAGACTCTTTCGCCGCGGCGCGGACTTCATGATCGTGCTCGACCGCAACGAGCTGATGAGCACGCGGATGAGCGGCTCGGAGGCCGCGCTGGGCACGATGACGTGCGCGCGCCTGGTCGACCGGCCCGATCCGCACCTGCTGATCGGCGGCTACGGCATGGGGTTCACGTTGCGCGCGGCGCTCGCCCGGCTCGGCCCGGCGGCGTCGGTGACCGTGACCGAGCTGGCGCCGGACGTCATCGCGTGGGCGCGCGCCCCGATGGCCGCGCTGACCGCCGGCTGTCTCGAAGACCCGCGCGTCAGGCTGGAGATCGGCGACGTCGGCGAGACGATCCGCACCGCGCGCGGCGCGTTCGATGCGATCCTGCTCGACGTCGACAACGGGCCGGACGGGCTCACCCGCCCGGCGAACGACGGCCTCTATGCCGCCGCTGGCCTGACGGCGGCGCGAGCGGCGTTACGGCCTGGCGGCGTCCTCGCCATCTGGTCGGCGGGTCCGGACCCGGCCTTTGCGCGGCGGCTGGCGCAGGCTGGGTTCGCGGTCGACGAAGTCCGCGTCCGCGCGCGCGACAACGGCAAGGGCGCTACCCACGTCATCTGGTTCGGGCGGCGCGGTTAACGCCATAGGCGGTCGGTGCCGCGGGGCTGGCCGGATCGGCTCGGGCGACGCGCTCGAGATGCGGACAGGCCATCGGGTCGACGCGAGCCGGACAGGCGGGGTCCTCATCCGCGGAGCTCATCACGCTCGCGCCGGTAAGACGTTGTGATTGAACGTCATGTAATGGTCGCTCGCGCCGTCCAAGACTAAGTCGTGACCGTGCAATGCGGGTCGAAGATCATGCGGAGGTGTGGTATTCGCGTCACGCCACAGATACTTTCGCCTCCGCGGCGTCGTTGAACGATTGGCGGACGCCTGCACAGCAGATAGCCTTCCCCCAAAGGCGCACGAACGCCTGTTGCACGGGGGAACTATCATGCAGTGGACGAAGTCGACGTTGCGCGCCGGCAGCGCGCTGATCGGGGTGACGGCGATGCTCGCGGCCGCGCCCGTGCTGGCGCAGATCGCGGTGCCGCCGCAGGATCAATCGGCGGTCGATCTCGCCCAGAACGCGCCGGACACCGCGCCGCAGACCGAAGTCGTCGTCACCGGCTCGCGCATCCGCCGCGATCCCACCGAACAGCCGCAGCCGGTGCAGGTGATCGACGAGACCGCGATCGCCAAGACGGGCCTGTCCTCGATCGCCGACGTGCTGCAGCGGCTGCCGAGCTCGTCGGGCGGCTCCAACACCAAGTTCAACAATTCCGGCAATCTGGGCAACCCGCCCGACGGCGGCGGCGTGGGCGCGGGCTCGGCCTCGATCGACCTGCGCTATCTCGGCGCCAAGCGCACGCTCGTGCTGGTCGACGGCATGCGCTACGTGAACGGGTCGTCGGCCAGCGGCATCCCGGGCACGGTCGACCTCAATTCCATCCCCGACGTGATGATCGGGCGCGTCGAGGTGCTGCAATCGGCAGCGTCCGCATTGTACGGCTCGGATGCGATCGGCGGCGTGGTCAACATCATCACGCGGTCGGGCCAGAACGGGTTCAAGGCGTCGGCGCAATATGGCCAGTTCCTGGGCAAGGACGACGGCAAGACCCAGAATTACCAGCTTTCCTACGGGCTGGGTGGGCCGCAGACCCATGTCGATGCCGGCGTGTTCTACACCAAGCAGGACGCGGTTCGCGCCGCCGACCGATCGATCTCGCAATTCCCCAATCCCGGCCAGACGAGCTGCACGGATCCGGTCGGCGGCTGTTCCAGCGCCGCGGTCGACGGGCGCATCGTCTTCAACGCGGGCAATCCGTCATTGCCGGCGGGGGGCAGCATCACCGTGCGCAATCCGCCGCTCAATGGCCGCGGCGTCTATGACCCGACGCTGGCCGGAGGCAGTTTTCGCGCGTTCACGAGCGCGGACCGATTCAACTTCGCGCCCTACAACTACTTCCTGACGCCGAACGAGCGGTACGGCGGGTTCGTCAACGCCCGGGCCGAGTTCTCGGACGCGCTGAACCTGCGCGTGAAGGCGGTGTACAACCGCCGCAACTCGCAAAACCAGGCGGCTTTCCTGCCGCTGTTCATCGGCCCTGATGCGGGTAACGGCAACCTGCTCGACACCGTCTCGATCGACGTCACCAATCCCTACAACCCGTTCGGAATCACGCTCAACTCGGGCGCGAACGGGCAGCCGGCGACCTATTCCTTCATTGCGCGGCGCCTGGTCGAGGCCGGGCAGCGGACCTACACCCAGAAGGTCGACACCATGTCGCTGACGGGCACGCTGGACGGCAAGTTCCAGCTGTTCGGTCGCACCTGGTTCTGGGACGCGAATGCCGAGGTCGGGCTCAACGACGCCCACCAGCTGTTCACGGGCAACGTGAATGCCGCGCGGGTCCAGCAGGCGCTCGGCCCGCTCTCCCAATGCACCAACGGGTGCGTGCCGCTGAACATCTTCGGCGGGCTGGGTTCGATCACGCCGGCGATGCTCGCCTATATCGCCTTTGACGAGCGCTCGCGCAGCCGACAGGAGCTGGAGGACTATACCGCCAACGTCTCGGGCGAGCTGTTCGACCTGCCGGGCGGCCCCGTCGGCGTCGCGATCGGCTATGAACATCGCCGGCAGTTCGGCGATTTCATCCCCGATCCCGTCATCCAGGCCGGGCTGGGCGCGGACATTCCCGCGCAGGCGGCGCAGGGCAGCTTCAATGTCGACGAAGTCTATGGCGAGCTTCGGCTGCCGTTGCTGAAGGATTTGCCGTTCGTGCGCTCGCTCGAGCTGAACGGCGCGGTCCGCCATTCCGATTACTCGACGTTCGGCGGCGATACCCGGTTCACGGGCGGCGCCCTGTGGAAGCCGGCCAACGACCTGCTGCTGCGCGGCTCCTATGCCCAAAGCCTGCGCGCGCCGTCGATCGGCGAGCTGTTCGGGGCGCAGTCGCGCTTCGACCAGCCGCTGTCGGATCCTTGCACGAATGTCGCGGGCTCGCTGTACCGGACGTCGGCGGCGGTGCGCACGAACTGCACGGCCAACGGGGTGCCGGCGAACGGCAGCTACCAGGAGCCGCAGGGCGGGCAGCTCCCCGTGCTCACCGGCGGCAACCGCGCGCTGCGTCCGGAAACCGCGCGCACCTTCCTGTTCGGCGGCGCCTACAGCCCGGCCTGGGCGCGCGGCGGCGCGCTGCGCGCGCTCAGCCTGGAGGTGAACTATTCCGACATCAAGGTGAGCGGCGCGATCGCGTCGATCGGGGCCGACGTTCTACTTAGCCGCTGCGCCCTCACCGGCGACCCCCTCAGCTGTTCGGCGATCCGGCGCACGCCGGCCGGGTTCATCTCGGCGATCAACGGCATCCTGCTCAACACCGGCGGCATCAGCACGCGCGGCATCGACGCCACCTTCAACCTGCGCACCGCCGAGACCGGCGTCGGCGCGTTCGGCCTTTACGCCTCGGGCAACTACCTGCTCGCGTATAAGGAGGACGTTCCCGCCACGACGGGCACCACGACGACCAGCTATCTCGGGACGGAGCGCGGCAGTCCCGACCAGGCCTATCCGCATTTCAAGGGTCAGGCGACGCTCGATTGGACGATCGGTCCGATCACGGTCAGCGCGACCGGGCGGTACATCGACAACGTGATCGAGATCCAGAACGGCAACGCACTCGACCAGCGCTTTTACACCGACGGCCAGGTGCAGTTCCGGCCGAGCTGGCTGGACCGGCGTCTGGCCTTCACGCTCGGGGTGAACAACCTGTTCGACCAGGACCCGCCGGCCTGTTTCAGCTGCAGCCTCAACAATTACGACCCGACGACCTACGATGTCCCGGGCCGGTTCGGCTACCTGCGGGTGTCGTTCGGGCTGTAGGGCTGCGGGGAGGCAGCGGCTGACTCGATCCGGTGTGGAGCCGGAACATTCACTTCGTCATGCCCGCGCAGGCGGGGATCCATACTGGCTGGCTTCGCGAGTCTTGCCGAAGAACAGCGACTATGGGTTCCCGCCTGCGCGGGAATGACGGCACCGGGTCAAGTTAATGTCATCCCACCGCTAGCCACGACCCCCGATGGCGGTGAGATCGCTGATCCGATCGACCGCGGGGCAAAGGTCACGCCGATGCCGCCATGGGCGGCGCCGTCGATCACACGGGTTGAAGCTGCCCGTCGATCCAGCAGGCGGAGATCCTGTCGCCGCCGTCGATCGCAATCATCGAGGCACAATAGCCCGGCGCGATGCGGCCGAGTCGCTCGTCCAGTCGGAGGAATGCGGCGGGATGCTCGCTCGCCATCGCCAGCGCGGCCGGCAGCGGCACGTCGAGCGTCGCCACCGTGCGCCGGACCGCGTCCAGCATGGTCAGGTCGGCGCCCGCGAGGACGCCGTCCTCGTCGACGAGACGGCCGCCCTCGGTCGCGATCGGGCGGCCGTTCAGCAGGAACGCGGGTCGGTCGCCCCCGGTCGGCGGCATCGCGTCGGTGACGAGCATGAACCGGTCGACCGGCTTGCACCGCAGCGCCAGCCGCAGGGTCACCGCGTCGACATGATGCCCGTCGACGATTAGCGAGCACCAGACGCCCTCGTGATAGAGCCCGGCCCCGACCGCGCAGGGATCGCGGCTGCCGAGCGGCGACATGGCGTTGAACAGGTGGGTGAAGCCGGTCAGCCCCGCCGCCACGCCGTCGCTGATCTCCGCGAACGTGCCCGCGGTGTGACCGGCCGCGACGATCACGCCCGCTCCCGCCAGCCGCCGGATCATCGCGGCGCCGGCGAGCTCGGGCGCCAGCGTCACCAGCGTGCGGCCGCGGCCGAGCGAGGTGAGAACGCCGATCCCCTCCTCATCCAGGTCGCGGATCTTGTGCGCGGCGTGGATGCCCTTGCGTGCGACATTGATGAACGGCCCCTCGATATGAATGCCGAGCACGCCGGGCACGCCGGCCTTGATCGCGGCGTTGACCGCGGCGATGCCGGCGCGGATCACGTCGAGATCGTCGCTGATGAGGGTGGGCAGGAAGCCCGTCGTCCCGAACGGCCGGTGCGCGGCGCCGATGCTGCGAATCGTCTCGACGCTGGGCGCGTCGTTGAACAACGCATCGCCGCCGCCATTGACCTGGACGTCGATGAAACCGGGCGCGAGCACCGCACCGCCGAGATCGTGGCGCGCGACGCCGCCAGGGACCGTCGCTGCCGGGAAGACGCCGGCGATGCGGTCGCCCTCGACCAGCACCGCCAGCCCGTCCGCCAGCGCTCCGTCCGTCAGCACCTGGGCATTGCACAACGCGAACATCAGACGGTCTCGGTCACCTTCCTGAGCAGCGGCGGCCGATCCGGATCGTGGCCGCGCCGCAGCGACAGGGCGTCGGCAGCGCGATAGAACGCCTGAACCGCGAGAATGGGCGCGGTCCGCGGGTCGGCCGGGGGCAGCGGCAGCGCGGTCGCGCCGCGGGCGGGCCTGCCGGCGACCAGCACCGGCGCGCCCTGCGCGACCATGTCCTCGACGAGCGCGTCCGTCGCGGGCGCGGCCTCGTCCTCCTGACGGATCACGAGGAGCGGAAAACCGGGGCCGATCAGCGCCATCGGCCCGTGGCGCACTTCGGCCGCGCTGAAGGCTTCGGCATGGAGCCCGCAGGTCTCCTTGAGCTTCAGCGCGATCTCCTGCGCTGCGCCGAAGCCGGGGCCGCGGCCGATCACGTACAGCCCGCGCGCGTCAGCCAGCGCCTCGACCAGCGGCGACCAATCGCTTGCCCAGGCCGCGCGCAACCCGTCCGGCAAGGCGTCGAGCGCCGCCGCGAGAACCGCGTCCTGCGTCCAGGCGGCGACCAGCGCGGCGGCTGCGGTCATGGTGGCGAGGAAGGATTTGGTCGCGGCCACGCTCCGCTCCGCGCCGGCGTGGAGCGGCAGCACCGCGTCCGCGAGCCTGGCGAGCGGCGAGTCCTCGACATTGACCAGCGCCAGCGTGCGCGCGCCCACCTGCGCCGCCGCGCGCAGCGTCGCGAGCAGGTCCGGGCTCGCGCCGGACTGCGACAGGCCGATCGCCAACATCGCCCGCGCGATCGGCGCCTGGTGGTAGACCGACGCAATCGAGGGCGAGGCGGAAGCGACGAGCACGCCCGCGCGGGCTTCCACCAGGTGCTTCAGATAGGTAGCGGCATGGTCCGAGCTGCCGCGCGCGCACGTCACCACGACGGGCGGCGGATCGCGCCGCAACCGCGCGCCGATCGCGGCCACCGCGTCGCGGTTGGCGGTGAGCTGGCGCGCGATGACGTCCGCCGCTTCGGCCGCCTCGGCGAACATCAGCGTTGCCGCCCAGCTCATCGCGTCGTCAGCTCGGCGACGAAGTCATAGGCGTCGCCGCGATACCAGCTCTGCGTCGCCTCGATCGCGCAACCGTCGTCGAGGAAGCCGCGGCGCTCGATGAACAGCCCCGGCGCGCCTTCCGCCACGCCCAGCAGCTCCGCCTGTTCGCCCGTGAACAGCACGGCGCGCAGCCGCTGGAGCGCGCGAGGGCCGGTGCCCGGCTGACTCCAGCGCCTGGTATAGCGAGTCACCGACCGCTTCGACGCCCGGCAAGGCCCAGCCGGGGATGGCGCTGTGCTCGATCGCCATCGGCAGCGCGTCGGCGATGCGGATGCGGCGGAAGCGATAGACCGGCGCGCCGGGGCTGAGGCCGAGCATCAACGATTCGTCGGGCGTCACGCCTCCCTCGCCGCGCAACAGCCACTTGCTGGAGACGTCGCGCCCGCGCGCGGCCATGTCCTCGGTGAACGACGAGAGCTTGGCGAACTGCTTCTCGACGCGCCCGGCGACGAAGGTGCCCGCGCCCTGGCGACGGATCAGCAGCCCGTCGGCGACCAGCGCGTCCAGCGCCTTGCGCACGGTAATGCGCGACACGGCGAAATCGGTGGCGAGGTCGCGCTCGGCGGGCAACGGCTCGGCCGGCCGCACGACGCCCTGTTCGATCGCGTCGCGCAGCCCTCGCGCGAGCCGCTGGTGCAGAGAGCCACGCGCGGCATCTCGGCCGAGACATCGGCAAGTTTCCCGACAAGAACGTGGCCGAGGCGCTGCAGCCCGTGCCCGGCATCGTCATCAACCGGGAGTTCGGCGAGGGCGAGCGCGTCTCGTTGCGCGGCACCGCGCCGAACCTCACCAAGACCCTGGTCAACGGCCATGACATCGCCACCGCGGACTGGCTCCTGCTCGACCAGCTCTCCGGCACCCGCTCGTTCAACTACCTGACGGCGCCGGCCGAGATCGTCGGCCAGCTCGACGTCTACAAGTCGCCCGAGGCCGACGTGGAGGAGGGCGGCATCGGCGGCACGATCAACGTCCATACCCGCCACCCGCTCGATCTGCCGCGCTGGTTGATCAACGCCTCGGCCCAGGCCGCCTATTCGCAACTGTCGGACAAGGTCGACCCGCAAGCCTCGGGGCTGGTCAGCTGGAAGAACCAGGACGAGACGTTCGGCGTGCTGATCGGCGGCGTCTACCAGAAGCGCCGCATCCGCCGCGACGGCCTCGAGATCCTCGGTTACCAGCCCGCGACCTCCACCTCGGGCCAAACCGGGCAGATCGGCTCGCTGATCGGCTCGGCGCTGTTCCAGCAGGAGCGCGAGCGCTACGGCGGCAACGCCGAGTTGCAGTTCAAGCCCAGCGACAATCTCGAGATCGTCGCGACCGGCCTCTATTCGCGCTTCAACGCCAACAATTCGAACCAGAACTACCTCGCCTGGACGTCCAACGCCCTGGGTGGTGGCGGCACGCTGAGCAATGCGACGCTGGTGGACGACACCTTCGTCAAGGGCACCGTCACCTCCTCGGGCGGCGGCACGACCGGGCGCGCGGTGGTCTATGACACCTTCTATCGCGAAGCCTATGCCGAGACCTATTCCGGCGACCTGGACGTCACCTACCACACCGGCTCGGAGGGCGTGCTGCACCTCAAGGGCGGCTATACCCGCGCGGTCGGCCAGACCGGGCGGCAATTTCTGGACGAGGGCGGGGCGCCGGGCGCGTTCACGTTCGACATCACCGGTCGCGTGCCGCAGGTGAGCTTCGCCGGCGTGCGGCCGACCGTGCCCGATGACCTGGCCTATGACTTCTCCAACATCAGCACCGTCGTCGACATCGACAAGGAGAAATACGCCTATGCAAATTTCGAGCAGCCGCTGGAAGGCGCGCTGTCCGCCATCAAGATCGGCGGCAAGTACATCGATCACAATTTCTCCGGCTCCCTGCTTCAGACCACCTACGCACCGTTCTTCACCGGGCTGACCTGCGGTGGCCGCGCCTGTCTTTCCTCCGATTTCGCCAGTGGCCTGTTGCCGAGCGACTATCTCCAGTACATCGCGCTGCCGGGCACGCTGACCAGCTACTACAATGTCGACGTCACCAAGGTGCGCGACATCCTCTCGGGTCAGCCCGCCGCCAACCGCGTGGAGGTGATCAACCCGCCATCCAACTATGCGGTGCACGAGAAGTCGTATGGCGGCTACGTCATGGCCAAGGTCGGGCAGCCGGACGTGCAGGGGCTCCACGCCAATATCGGCCTGCGCGTCGTGCGCATCGAGCAGACCTCCACCGGCTTCAATCTCGGCGTCCGGGCGACCACGCCGGGCGCGCAGACCAATGCTTTCGGCACCTACGCGCCAGTGCTGGTGAAGCGGACCTACACCGACATCCTGCCGGCGCTGAACGTCTGGTTCGATCTCAGCCCGCAGGCGATCCTGCGCTTCGGCGCGGGGCGGACGATCGCGCGGCCGGAATATACCGACATCGTCCCCAGCGTGAACCTGAATCCGGGCGCGCTGACCGGCAGCGGCGGCAACCCCAATCTCAACCGCTACGAGTCGGACGACGTCAACCTCAGCCTGGAATTCTATCCCGACCGGGAGACGATCTTCGCCGGCGCGGTCTATTACAAGCAGATCGCCAGCTACATCGTGAACCGCACCGACCAGAAGACCTTCCCGATCCAGACCACCACGCCGAACCTGGCGCGCTGCACGCGGGCGGCCGGGTTCGTCGCGGGCACCAACCCGCTCTACAACTGCCTGTTCGACATCAATCGACGCTCGAACGGCTCGGGCGGCCACAATTTCGGCGTCGAGGTGCAGGCGTCGCGCAAGATCTGGGGGCCGTTCGGCGCGATCGTCAACTATACCTATTCGGACGCCAAGTCCGATGCCGGCGATCCCATCCCTGGCAATTCCAAGCACTCGCTGAACCTGACCGGGTATTTCGAAAATGATTGGCTGTCGCTGCGCGGCTCCTACAACTATCGCTCGGCCTTCTTCATCGACATCGATCGGGCGTCGCCGCTCAACCAGGGCAAGACGGAGTCGCTCGACGCGTCCGCCAGCGCGAAGCTGACCCGCTGGCTGGCGCTGACCGGCGACGCGGTGAACCTCACCGACGCCAAGATCTACCAATATTCCGGCACGACGACGCGCTTCCGCGCGCTCTACGACAATGGCCGGACTTTCTATGCGGGTGCGCGGGTGAAGTTCTGAGCCTCGCCAAGCGCGCGGCGGAGCGGCATGGGGTGGCGATGCGATCAGGTGTCGCCGCTCTGCTGCTGCTCGCCGCGCCGGCCGCGGCGGCGCCGCTGCTGCCGACGCCCGCCGCCATGCGAACGACCGGTGCCGGTTTCGCGCTCGCGGGCGCGCGACTGGCGACGAGGGACGCGGGCGCGGCCGAGGCGGGCACGCAGCTGAGCGTCCTGCTGGCGAGGGCCGGCGTGCGGCTCGGCAGTGGCCCGATGGCGATCCGCTTCGTGCGCACGCCCGGCCTGCCGGCGGAAGGCTATCGCCTGACCACGGGGCCCGCGGGCGCGACGATCACGGCGTCCACCGATGCGGGCCTGCTCTACGGCGCGGTGACGCTGTGGCAGCGCGCCGATCACGGCCGCGTGCCCGGGGTCGCGATCGAGGACTCTCCCCGCTTCGCCTGGCGCGGGCTGATGCTCGACAGCGCGCGGCACCTGCAGTCGGTTGGCTACATCCACCGCCTGCTCGACGCGATGATGGCGTCCAAGCTCAACCGGCTGCACTGGCATCTGGTCGACGACCAGGGCTGGCGGCTGCCAGTGCCGGGCTGGCCGCGGCTGACCAGCGTCTCGGCGTGGCGACGGCCGGCGACCGCGCCCGGCGCGCCGCCGCTGCCGGTGGAGGGCGGCTTCTACACCGCGGCGCAGGTTCGGGAGATCGTCGCCTACGCCGCGGCGCGCGGGATCACGATGGTGCCGGAGATCGAGATGCCGGGCCACGCGCTCGCCGCGATCCGCGCCTACCCGCGGCTCGGCATGGGGGTGACCATCCCGCCCGGGACGGAGGGCGACTGGGGCGTGTTCCCCTGGCTCTACAACACCGACGACGCGACCTTCGCCTTCCTGCAGGACGTGCTGGGCGAGGTCATGCGCCTGTTTCCCGGCCGCGACATCCATGTCGGCGGCGACGAGGCGGTTAAGGACCAATGGCGCGGCTCGCCGCGGGTCCAGGCGCAGATCAGGGCGCTCGGGCTCAAGGACGAGGACGCGCTGCAGGGCTGGTTCACCGCGCGGATCGGCCGCTACCTCGCGGCGCACGGACGGCGGCTGATCGGCTGGGACGAGGTGCTCGAAGCGCCGGGGGGAATGCCCGCGGATGCGGCGATCACCTCGTGGCGCGGCGTCGACGGGGCGCTCGAGGCCGCGAAGAGCGGTCACGACGCGATCCTCAGCCCGGCGCCGACGCTTTATCTCGACAATCGCCAGGGCGAGGGTCCGGAGGAGCCGCCCGGACGTGGCAAGCTGGTGACGCTCGCCGACCTGCTGGCCTTCGATCCGGTGCCGCCGGGCCTCTCGCCCGCCGAACGACAGCACATCCTGGGGCTGCAGGCGAACCTGTGGACCGAGCATGTCCGCACCGATGTCTGCGCCGCCTGGATGACGTGGCCGCGCGCGCTGGCGGTGGCGGAAACGGGCTGGGCGGGTGCGGCGAAACGCACCCCCGCGAGCTTCGCGGCGCCGCTGCTGGCGCAGGCGGACCGGCTGGCATCGCTCGGCATCCAGGGCGCCGACAGCGCCTGGGCCGTGACGGCGCGGCTCGACCGCGCGGGACAGGGCGTCCGGGTGACGCTGGCCGACCGCGCCGGGCTGCCGATCCGCTACACGCGCGACGGCAGCGCGCCGACCGCCGCCGGCCGCGCCTATTCGGACCCGCTCGCGCTCTCGCCCGGCGAGCGGCTGCGGGCGGCGGCGTTCCTCGGCGCGCACGCGCTGCCCGGCGGCTATGACGCGCGGCCGACCGTCACCGCCGCGCTGACCCGCACCAGCCGCGAGCTGAGCTTGTGCAGCGACGCGGTGGCGCTGGACCTCGAAGACGATTTCCCGGCCACCGGCCCGCGCGCGCATTTCCTGCTCGACGTCTTCAATCCGTGCTGGCGCTGGAACGGCGCGCCGCTGGCCGGCGTCCGCGCGGTGGCGCTCAGCGTCGGGCAGGTGCCGTTCAACTTCCAGGTCGGGGCCGATCGCGACCGGATCCGGTTCCGCCCGCCCGCCACGTCCGCGGGCGAGATGGAGGTGCGCGACGGCTGCGGCGGACCGCTGCTCGCGACGCTGCCGCTGGGCCCGGCGACGGCCAACCCCGGCGTCACACGGCTGCAGGCGCCGCTCGCCTCGCCCAGGCCGACCGCGGACCTCTGCATCACCTACACCGCGCACGGGGTCGATCCGCTCTGGGCGGTCGAGCGCATCGAGCTGCTACCGTGAACGAGGTCGTGCTCCACGCGCCGTTCGCGGGCTGGCTGTCGACGCTGGACGAGGTGGCGGACCCCGTGTTCGCCGACGGGATGATGGGCGAGGGGCTGGCAATCGATCCGCTCGACGGCCTGCTCCGCGCGCCCGCCGACGTCGAGGTGGTGAGCGTCCCCGCCAGCGCGCATGCGGTGACGCTGCGGCTGGCGAACGGCGCGGAGCTGCTGATCCATGTCGGGCTGGATACGGTCGCGCTCGCCGGCAAGGGCTTTGTAGCACAGGTGCGGGCGGGGGATCGCGTGGCGTGCGGCGATCCGCTGCTCGCGGTCGACCTCGACGCGGTCGGCCGCGCCGCGCGCGATCTGGTGACGCCGCTGGTCACCCCGGGCGAGGGTGTGCGCGTCACGATCGACCGGCCCGGGCGGCTCGTCGCCGCCGGCGATCCGGTGGCACGGGTGAAGCCCGCGATCGTCGAACGCACGGCGGCGGCCGGCGAGGCGGTGGAGCGGTCGATCGCGGTCATCGCCCCGCATGGGCTCCACGCCCGCCCCTCCGCGCGCGTGGCCGCGCTGCTCAAGCCGTACGCGGCCACCGTCGAGCTCGCGCTGCGCGACCGACGGGCGAATGCCCGCAGCACCACGGCGCTGCTCGCGTTGGGCGCGGGCAAGAACGACCTGCTGACGGCCCGCGCGCAGGGGCCGGACGCGGCGGCAGCGCTGGACGCGCTCGCGGCGTTCGCGGCCGAGCGCTTCGGCGACCCGGCGAACCTCGCGCCGGCTGGGCCCATGCCGCGCTCGGCCGGCGTGACCGCCGCGCCGGGTCTGGCGATCGGCCGCATCCATCAGTTCCGCCCCGCACCGGTGGAAGCGCCCGAACAGGGTCAGGGCGTCGCGCATGAGACGGCGGCGCTCGCCGCCGCCCTGGCCGCGGTCGCGGCGGCGCAGGGCGGGCACGGCGCGGCGGGCGAGATCGCCGAGGCCCATCGCGCGCTGCTCGCCGACCCCGAGCTGCTGGCGGCGGCGCACGCGCGGATCGCGGCGGGCAGGAGCGCCGGCTGGGGGGGCGCGCGGCGCTGGACGATGCGGCTGCGGCGCTTCGGGCAACCGGCGACGATCGCCTGCGCGAGCGCGTCGCCGACCTCCAGGATGTGGCGCGGCAGGTGCTGCTGGCGCTCGGCGGCGCGGCGGCGACGCTCCCGCCGCTGCCGCCCGATGCCATCCTGGTCGCGGCGGACCTGCTGCCCTCGCAGTTCCTGGCGCTCGATCGGACGCGGCTGGCCGGGATCTGCACCGCCGCGGGCGGGCCGACCGCGCATGTCGTGCTGCTCGCCGCCGCGGCGGGCGTACCGATGGTGGTCGCGGCCGGCCCGGCGGTGCTGACGCTCGCCGACGGTGGCGAGGCAATCCTGGACGCCGACGCGGGCGCGCTGGTCGCACACCCCGATCCCGGGCAGCTCGCGCAGGCCGCGGCGCGGCTCGCGGCCGCGGGCGAGGCGAAACGCGCCGCCGTGCGCAATGCGCAAGCCCCGGCCGTGACCGCAGACGGGCATCGCATCGAGGTCTTCGCCAATCTCGGCTCGCTCGCCGACGCCGCCGCCGCCGTGAGCGCGGGCGCCGAGGGCTGCGGGCTGCTGCGCACCGAGTTCCTGTTCTTCGACCGCGCCGACGCGCCGGGCGAGGACGAGCAGCGCGCGCTCTACGCCCGCATCGCCGCGACGCTTGGCGATCGGCCGCTGATCGTGCGCACGCTCGACATCGGCGGCGACAAGCCGGTGCCCTATCTCCCGTTCCCGCCCGAGGAGAACCCGGCGCTGGGCGCGCGCGGGCTGCGGCTGTCGCTGGCGCGGCCCGATCTGTTCGCCGTCCAGCTACGCGCCATCCTCGCGGCCGTGCCGGGCGCCGTGCCGCATCCTGCTGCCGATGGTGAGCGAGGTGGGCGAGCTCCGCCGCGCCCGCGCGGCGCTGGACGAAGCGATGGCGGCGATCGGCCGAACCGAGCCGGCGCAGCTCAGCGTGATGATCGAGACGCCGGCGGCGGCGCTGCTCGCCGATCAGCTCGCGGCGGAGGCCGATTTCCTGTCGGTCGGCACCAACGACCTCACCCAATATACGCTGGCGGCCGATCGCGGCAACGCCGCGGTCGCGGCGCTGGTCGACGCGCTGCATCCGGCGGTGCTGCGGCTGATCGCGCGCGCGGCGGAGGCTGCGGCCGCGCACGATCGGCCGCTCGGCGTTTGCGGCGGCCTCGCGTCGGAGCCGCGCGCAGCGCCGCTGCTGGTCGGGCTCGGGGTCACCGAGCTGTCCGCCACGCCGGCGGCCGTGCCCGCAGTGAAGGCGGCGGTGCGCGCGACGACGCTTGTCCCCGCGCGCGCGCTCGCGACCCGGGCACAGTCGGCGCGCTCGGCGGGCGAGGTGCGGGGGCTGCTGGGGGAAGAGCCATGCGCGCGCTGATCGACCGTCTCCAGCCGCTCGGCCGCGCGCTGATGCTGCCGATCGCGGTGCTGCCGGTGGCGGCGCTGCTGCTTCGGCTGGGCCAGCCGGACCTGCTGTCGATCCCGTTCGTCGCGGCGGCGGGGCAGGCGATCTTCGATAATCTCGGGCTGTTGTTCGCCGCCGGCGTCGCGGTGGGGCTGGCGCGCGAGAACCATGGCGCGGCGGCGCTGGCGGGGCTGGTCTGCTACCTGGTCACGACCGAGGGGGCGAAGCCGCTGCTGCACGCGCCGGCCGACCTGCCGGCCGCGGCGGCCGACCTGCAGCTTGCGGCGTGGCGGGCCAAGGAGATCGCCAAGGCCAGCGTGCCCGCCGGCATCGTCTCGGGCCTGGTCGCGGGCGCGCTCTACAACCGCTATGCCGATATCCGCCTGCCCGCCTATCTCGGCTTCTTCGGGGGCCGGCGCTTCGTGCCGATCGCGGCAGGGCTGGCGGGGATCGCGCTGGCGCTGGCGTTCGGGGGCGGCTTTCCGCTGTTCGAGGCGGGTGTGGACGCGCTCAGCCGTTGGGTGGTGGCGGCGGGGCCGCTGGGGCTGTTCGCCTATGGCGTGCTCAACCGGCTGCTGCTCGTGACCGGGCTGCACCACATCCTCAACAACATGGCCTGGTTCCCGGTCGGCGACTTCCATGGCGCGACCGGCGACCTGAAGCGCTTCTTCGCGGGCGATCCGGGCGCGGGCGGGTTCATGGCGGGCTTCTTCCCCGTGATGATGTTCGGGCTGCCCGCCGCTTGCCTCGCCATGTACCGCGCTGCCCCGCCCGCGCGGCGCGCGGGGGTCGCGGGCCTGTATCTCAGCCTCGGGCTGACCTCGCTGCTCACCGGCGTGAACGAGCCGATCGAGTTCACCTTCCTGTTCCTCGCGCCCGCGCTGTTCGTGGCGCACGCGGTGCTGACCGGGCTAGCAATGGTGGTGATGGACCTGCTCGGCGTGAAGCTCGGCTTCGGCTTTTCGGCGGGACTGCTCGACTATTTGCTCGATTACGGGCTGGCGACGCGGCCGCTGCTGCTGCTGCCGGTCGGCGCGGTCTATGCCGGGCTGTATTATGGGCTGTTCAGCTGGGGCATCCGTCGCTTCGACCTGAAGACGCCGGGCCGCGAGGCGGTGGCGGGCGCGGTGGAGGCGGTCTTGCCCGGCGACCGCGCCGTCGCGTTCGTCGCGGCATTGGGCGGTGCCGACAATCTCACCTCGGTGCACGCCTGCACGACGCGGCTGCGCCTGCTGGTCGGCGACTCCGCGCGGCTGGATCGGGACGGGCTGGCGCGGCTCGGCGCGCGCGGCGTGCTCGATCTCGGTGGCGGGTCCGTGCAGGTCGTGGTCGGGCCGGAAGCCGACCAGCTGGCGACTTCCATCCGCCGCGCCGCAGGATCGACGGCCGGTCTGTCCGGCGCACGTGCGGGCTCGGTCCGCCGGGAAGACCCGGCCGAAACCGTCCCGCTCAGCGCCTTGCGGCAGGCCTTGCGCGATGCTGGTCCCACCGACCGGTTCGTCCGCGGCAAACGACTGATCCTGGAGGGTTGCGACGTGTCGGCAGGAACATGCTTCACCGATCTGGCCGGAGTGCGCGCCGCGGCCTGGGTCGGATCAAGCCTTCACCTGCTGATCGAGGCTGACGTCGATCCGGATCTGCTTGGGTAGAGCGCCGGCCTTTGATCCGCCGCATCGGTCGCGCGACGGGCAGGAGCGACATAAACGTCGTGACCGTCCGGCGGAGGCTCGCTGCGGTCCCGCCGCACGGCGTGTCGGGGGTGCTCGTGGTGGG
The DNA here is from genome assembly GCF_964250165.1 of uncultured Sphingomonas sp. Taxonomy (GTDB): domain Bacteria; phylum Pseudomonadota; class Alphaproteobacteria; order Sphingomonadales; family Sphingomonadaceae; genus Sphingomonas. The sequence goes on from NZ_CAXUEK010000014.1 coordinate 42,511, forward strand.
GGGAACGGCATGCGTGGGTTCAAGAGGGCGGCCTCGTGGCTGATCGGCGTCGCGACGATAGCGACGGCAGCGCCGGCATGGTCGCAAGCGCAATCCGCCGATCCGACGACGAACCCTGCGGACGCCACCGACGACAATACGGCCGTCGTCACCGCCCAGCGCCGATCGGAGAACGCGAGACGCATCTTCCCGCGCTTCTACATCCGCGGACTCGGCAACATCCACTTCTATCTCGGCGCGTCCCAGCCCGTCGAGGTGATCCAGGACGACGTGGTCGAGGAGCATGTGGTGCTCAAGTCCAACCCGGCCTGCGATATCGCGCAGATCGAGGTGCCCAAGGGGCCGCAGGTCTCGCTGTTCGGGCGCAACACGACCGCCGGCATCGTCAAGTTCGACAGCGCCCAGCCGACCGGGACGTGGCAGGGCCAGGGCTCGGTCAGCTATGGCCGCTTCAACAGCGTCAAGGCGGACGCGGCGTCGGCGGTCCGCTGAACCGGGACGGCACGCTCAGCTTTCGCCTTGCCGGCCTCTACCAGCACCGCGACAACTGGATCAGCAACATCTACGCCGGGCCTTCGGACGACGGCACCGTGCCCGGTCACATCGACACGTCGAACTACCGCGCCGGCATCTACAACGATCCGCGCGTATTCGGCGTGATGCTCAGCGGCTCGTTCCGCTGACAAGCTCCCTCCGGACGCATCCAACGCGCCGCCGCGTCGTTATCGGGGGCGAACCGATGACGGAGACGTATTCGTGGCGATTTTCAACAAGGACATGGTCGAGCTGGCGACCAGGAACACGCATTTCCAGCAGGAGGTCTATCTGGACAAGAACGTCCAGATCGTCCTGATGCACCTCCAGCCCGGCGAGGACATCGGCGCGGAGACGCACCGGGCGGATCAGACCACCTTCTTCGTCGCCGGCGAAGGGCGGGCCGAGCTCGACGGACATGGCACCAAGGTGGGCGTCAATCACATGCTCGTGATCCCCCAGGGCACGCTCCATAACATCACCAACACCGGCTCGGCGCCGCTCAAGCTGTTCTCGGTCTACGCGCCGCCCGCCGAGCCGGCCGGCGTCAGCTTCAAGACCAAGGCGGAGGCCGAGGCCGCGGAGCATGACCATGGCGTGATCGGCAAGGCGGTGGATGCGGCCAAGGACGCGCTGCACAAGGTGACCGGCTGAGCCTCGCGCGGCCGGTAAAGGGGTGACGGAGCGGGCGTTTGCGCCTATCTGCCGGGCCGATCGTGCCCGCCCTCCACGCCCTCGCCAATCCTGCACGCTTCCTGAGGCTCGCCCGGCCGCTGACCCCGATCCTGGGCTGGACGGGCGCGGCGCTGCTCGCGATTGGCTGCTGGGCCGGGCTGGCGCTGACCCCGCCCGACTATCTGCAGGGCGAGACGGTGCGCATCCTCTACATCCATGTGCCGGCCGCGTGGCTCGGCATGGCGGGATGGAGCGGGATCGCGGCGGCGAGCCTCGCGCAGCTGGTCTGGCGCCATCCGCTCGCCGCGATCGCCGCGCGCGCGATCGCCGCGCCGGGCGCGCTGTTCGCAGGGGTCTGTCTGGTCACCGGTTCGATCTGGGGGCGGCCGACCTGGGGAACGTGGTGGCAGTGGGACGGGCGGCTGACGTCCATGCTGCTGCTGTTCTTCGTCTATCTGGGCTGGATCGCGCTCGCCCGCGCCGACGCCGAGCGCGGCGGCGACGGTCGGGTGCCGGCAGTGTTCGGCGTGGCGGGCACGGTGCTGCTGCCGATCATCCGCTATTCGGTGGTGTGGTGGAACACGCTGCACCAGGGACCCTCCATCGGGCTGACGAGCTCGACCATCGATCGCGCCATCCTGTGGCCGCTGCCCCTGACGCTGCTCGGCTTCACGCTGCTGTTCGCCAGCATCGTGCTGATGCGGATGCGCGCCATGCTGGCCCGCGCCCGGACCGAGGCGCGGTTGCGACGGATGACGCGCGCATGAACCCCTGGCCGTTCGTGATCGCTGCCTACCTGCTGACGTTCGTCGCGGCGGGGGGCCTGGCGCTGGTCAGCTGGCTGGCGATGCGGCGCGCCGAGAAATGACGGCCAAGAACCAGCGCCTGACGCTGGCGCTGCTCGCGGTCGCCGCGGTGATCGCGGCGGCGCTGCTGGCCCTGTCGGCGCTGAAGGATCAGGCGGCGTTCTTCTACTCGCCCTCGGACGCGCGGCGCGACGGGCTGCCGGTCGGGCGTGCGGTGCGGCTGGGCGGGATGGTCGCGGCGGGATCGGTGCGGCACGCGCCGGATGGCGTGACGGTTCGCTTCGTCGTCACCGATGGGCAGGCCTCCACGCCCGTGACCTTCGCCGGCATCGTGCCCGACCTGTTCCGGGAGCGGTCGGGCGTCATCGCGGAAGGCGCGTTCCGTCCCGACGGGGCGTTCGTCGCGACCGACCTGCTCGCCAAGCATGACGAGAAATACATGCCGCCGCCGCTTGTCCAGACCGCCGCGGGCGCGATGCACGAGACCAAGACGCTGCGCCGATGACGGCCGAGGCGGGATTGGCGGCGCTGTGGCTGGCCGCGGCGTTGGCCGCATTGCAGGTGATGCTGGCGGTGGTCACGATGCGCCGGCCGGACGGGGCGCGGGCGGCGTTGCTCGCCTCTGCCGTCCGCCCGGTCGCGGTGGTGCAGGGCCTATTGGCGGTGGCGGCGATGCTGTCGCTGATCGCGTGCTTCGCGAGCTCCGACATGAGCGTCGCGCTGGTGGCGGAGAACAGCCATTCGGCCAAGCCGATGCTCTACAAGGTCGCCGGCGCGTGGGGGAATCACGAGGGCTCGATGCTGCTCTGGGTCACCATCCTGGGGCTGGCGGGCGGCGCGGTGGCGTTGCTGGAGCGGAGCCTTCCCGAGCGGACGCTGGTCGCGACGCTGGGCGCGCAGGCGGGGATCGCGCTCGGCTTCTACGCCTTCCTGCTGTTCGCCTCCAATCCGTTCGCGCGGCTCAGCCCCGCGCCGGTCGACGGCCAGGGCCTGAACCCGCTGCTGCAGGACCCCGGCTTGGCGTTCCATCCGCCGACGCTGTACATCGGCTATGTCGGCATCTCGGTCGCCTTCTCGTTCGCGGTCGGCGCGCTGGTGACGCGCGATGTCGGCCCGGCGTTCGCGCGGGCGATGCGGCCCTGGGTGCTGGGCGCGTGGATCTTCCTGACGCTGGGGATCACCGCGGGCTCCTATTGGGCCTATTACGAGCTCGGCTGGGGCGGCTGGTGGTTTTGGGACCCGGTGGAGAACGCCTCGCTGATGCCGTGGCTGGCGGCGACCGCGCTGCTTCACTCGGTGACGGTGCTGGCGACCCGCGACGGGCTGCGGGCGTGGACGGTGATGCTGGCGGTGGTCGCCTTCTCGATGAGCATGATCGGCACCTTCCTGGTCCGCTCGGGCATCCTGACCAGCGTCCACGCCTTCGCCGTCGATCCGCGGCGCGGCGCGTTCATCCTGGCGCTGCTGGCGCTCTATATCGGCGGCGCGCTGGCGCTGTTCGCGGCGCGGATCGGCACGGTGCGGCAGGGCAACACCTTCGAGGCCGTGAGTCGTGAGGGCGCGCTGGTGGTCAACAACCTGCTGCTGTCGGTGATCCTCGGCGTGGTGCTGATCGGGACGCTGTATCCGCTGGTCGCGGCCGGCTTCGGTGTGCAGCTGTCGGTCGGCGCGCCGTTCTTCGATCACGCGGCGGGGCCGATCGCGCTCCTGCTCGTGATGGCAATGGCGGTGGGGCCGCTGCTGCGCTGGCGGCGCGACGAACCCCGCGCGGTGCTGGCGCGCGTGACCTGGCCGCTGGCGGCGGCGCTGGCGACGGCCGCGGCGCTGATCGCGGCGGCGCATATGGGCCTGCTGCCGCTGGTCGGGCTCAGCCTCGCCGCCGGGTTGGCCGTGGCGAGCCTGGCGCCGCTGTGGGGCCGTGACCTGCGCCGGACACCGCTCTTCACCTGGGGCATGGCGGTGGCGCATCTCGGCATCGCGGTGAGCCTGGCGGGGATGGCGTGCGACAGCGCCTTCACCACCGAGCGGCTGGTCGCGGCGCGAGTGGGGCAGGCAATCGCGGTCGGTCCCTACACGGTCGTGCTGCGCGGCATCTCGCCGGTGATCGGGGAGAACTGGTCGGCGCTGCAGGCGCGCCTGGATGCGGCGCGCGGCGACGATACGCTCGCGCTCTATCCGCAGCAGCGCTTCTTCGCCGATCCGCCGACGACCACCAGCGAGAGCGCGATCCACACCGCGCTCGACGGCCAGCTCTACACCGTGCTGGGCCAGGCGGGCGCGGACGGGCGCTGGCAGTTGCGGCTGTGGTGGAAACCGTTCGTGACGCTGATCTGGGCGGGCGGCGCGCTGGTGGCGATCGGCGGCGCGCTGTCGCTCGCCGGCCGCTGGCGGCGCGAGCAGCGGGCGCGGTGGCGCGATGCATGGGCGTGAGGGGAGGGGCGTGAGACCGACGCTGCTGCGCTGGGTCCCGCTCGCCGTTTTCCTGGCGGTGCTGGGGGTCGTCACGGCCGGACTGTGGCGGCCGGCGGACCGGACGGTGCGCTCGGCGCTGATCGGGCGCACGCTGCCCGCCTTTCGGCTGCCCGGGCTGCTGCCCCGTCGCGCGGGGCTGACCGACGCCGACTATCGCGGCGGGCCGACGCGGCTGGTCAACGTCTTCGCCAGCTGGTGCGTGCCCTGCGCCGCCGAGTCGCCGCAGTTGATGCGATTGAAGGCCATGGGTGTGCCGATCGACGGCGTCGCGATCCGCGACACCGCGCCGGCGATCGCCGATTTCCTGCGGCGCTACGGTGATCCCTATGACCGGCTGGGGGACGATCAGCAGAGCCGCTTCCAGCTGGCGCTGGGCTCGTCGGGCGTCCCGGAGACGTTCGTGGTCGCAGGCGACGGCACGATCCTGGACCAGCATGTCGGCGACATCCGTGCCGACGAGGTCGAGCAACTCGCGCGCCTGGCCGGAGTGCGGCCGTGAGGCGCATCGTGGTGGCGCTGGCACTGATCGCCGCGCCGGTCGCGGCAGACACGAACCTACCGCCACCACCGCTCGCCGATACGCAGCTGCGCGATCCGGCGGCCGAGGCCCAGGCCAGGGCACTGATGGAGACGCTGCGCTGCCTGGTCTGCCAGGGCCAGTCGATCGCAGATTCGGACGCGGACATGGCGGCGTCGATGCGCGCGCTCGTGCGCGAGCGGATCGCGCGGGGCGAGCGGCCCGAGGCCATCCGGCGCTGGCTGGTGGCGCGCTACGGCGATTACGTGACCTATGATCCGCCGCTGGGCGGGGCCACCGCCGCCTTGTGGGCGGCGCCGTTGGTGCTGCTGGTGCTGGGCGGCTGGCTGGCGCGAGGCAGCCTGCGACGGGGGCGGTGACGTGTCTTCGTCATCTCCGCGAAAGCGGGTCCGTTCACCCGATGGCGTATAGCGTGGGACGATAACGGATCCCGCCTGCGCGGGGTCGACGGCAAAGCGCGTCGGACCGGTGAGGCAGCTTACTTCGCTGCCGTCTCCTGCGCCGCGCGGTTCGCCGCCGCCGTCTCGTCCGCGCTGTCGTCGACGGTCGGTGGGGTCGGCGCGACCAGGCCGTCGGCGCCGATCACCGTCACCTCGGTGCCGACGGTGGTGATGGCGTAGAGCTTCTTCGCGAATGCCGTGGGCACGCGGATGCAGCCGTGCGAGGCGGGAAAGCCGGGGTTGCGCCCGGCATGGATCGCCACGCCGTCCCAGGTCAGCCGCTCCATGAACGGCATCGACGCATCGTCGTAGAGGTTGGAGCGGTGATCCACCTCCTTCTGGAGGATGGTGAAGCTGCCCGACGGCGTTTCATTGCCATCCTTGCCCGTCGACACCGCCGTCGCCGCGACCAGCGTCTCGCCGCGATAGACGTAGAGCCGCTGCTCGCCGATGTTAACGACGATGCGCACCGGCGCACCATCATCCTCGTCGCCCCACACGAATTGATTGGGGCCCAGCGTCGCCGCTGCCGTCTCGACCGCGGCCGTGCTTGCCGCGCTGCTGGCCGACGCGGGGCTCGCACCCACGACGAAACACGCTGCTCCGGCGATGGCCAGGAGCGCCCTTGCGCCGTAACGCATGTCCATTCCTCCGTGCCCCCCGAACGCGCGGACATGCGAATCGTGCCATGACCCCAGCGTTCGCAGGCGCGGTCTGCTGCGCCGAACGGCGGCAGGCGTGCGCCGGGCTGCGCTGCGGCTTCACCAATCCGTCGTCCGTTTCTGCTACAGCAACGACTGGCGAACGGGGTTTTTCGTTGATGGTGCAAATGCTTGAGACGACCACGGGCCGTCGGACGGTGGTCAGGACCGGGCTGATCCTGGCGGGCGCCATGGTCGTACCCGGTGCGGTCGCCACCGCCCAGCGGCTGACGCAGGCGGCGCTCAAGCCGGCATCGCAGCCGCCGTTGCCGATGGTCGCCGCCCGGCCGCTCACCTCGCCGCGCGTGGTGCGGCCCGAGCTGTTCCGCCGCGCGCTGGCGGCGCTCGACGCGCATCGCGGGCGCGTCGCCGATCACGATCGCATCGCCATCGCCGATTTCGCGGCGGCATCGGCGGAGAAGCGCCTCCACCTCGTCGATCTGGCGAACGGGACCAGCCAGTCGTTCCTGGTCGCCCACGGCGCCGGCTCCGACCCCAGCCATACGGGCTGGCTGCATCGTTTCTCCAACGACGCCGGATCGAACGCCTCGTGCGAGGGCGCGTTCGTGACGCAGGACTATTATGTCGGCAAGCATGGCCGATCGCAGCGATTGGTCGGGCTCGACGCCACCAACGACAACGCGCTCGCCCGCGCCATCGTCGTCCACGCCGCCTGGTATTCCAACCCGGACATGATCCGCACGCACGGGATGCTCGGCCGGAGCCAGGGCTGCTTCGCCGTCGGCGAAAGCGATCTCGACGAAGTGTTCCGGCGGCTCGGGTCGGGCCGGATGATCTACGCGGCCAAGGTCTAGGTCCGCACGCGGCCGAGCGCGCGCCGGCCGCCGCCGACCAGCCCCGCCAGCGCCAGCGCGTCCGCGCCGGCATAGCCCAGCCCCAGATGCGGCGGGCGCACCGCCAGCACGTCGGCCAGCGTCAGCGCGCCGCTGCGCAGCCCGGCGCGACCGATCCTCGCCCAGCGCCGGGCGGTTTCCCATTTGATGAGCCGTCGCGTCGCGGCGTCCGGGCGATGGGTGGCGAGATGATCCGCCTGCAACCGCCCGATCAGCAGGCCCAGCTCGGCCAGCGCCGCGCGACCGGGGACGGCCTCGCCGCCCATGACGTGGCGCACCAGCAGCGCCGCCGCGCGCGGGGCGGCCTCGCCCAGCGCGGCGTGGCGCTCGGCCATGATCGCCTGGGCGTTGGTCGACATCAGGTGCTGGAAGCGCTTGGAGATCCCGCCGGGATGCTGACGGTAGAGCATCAGCGGCTCGTCGAGCCGCGCGATCGCGCCGAACGGACGTAGGCGCTGGTACAGGTCCAGGTCCTCGGCATAGAGCCGCTCGGGCCGGGTGAACGGCAGGAGCTGTCGCGCGACCTCGGCGCGCAGCATGACGCTGGACCAGGCGAGCGGGTTCTCGATCGCCAGCAGCCAGTCTATGAGGCCCGGCGTGGTCGCGACGGGGTAGGCCGACGGCGATACCGTCTCGCCGCGCAGCACCTCCACCTGCGTGCCGACCAGCGCGCAGTCGGAATTCCCGTCGAGATAGGCCACCTGGCGCGCCAGCCGCTCCGGCCGGCACAGATCGTCCTGATCGAGCCCGGCGATGTAACGGCCGCGCGCCTCGGCGACGCCGCGATTGCGCGCGTGGACCGGGCCGCCGTTCCGCGCGAGCGGCACAAGGCGGACGCGCGGGTCAGGCCATGCCTCGACCAGCGCGCGCGTGCCGTCGGTGGAACCGTCATCGACGACGATCACCTCGAAATCCGTGAAGGTCTGGCGACGCAGGCTGTCGAGCGTCGCGGGCAGCCAGGCCGTGCCGTCATAGGCGGCGGTGACGACGCTGACGGTGGGGGCCGCCGCGCTCACGCCGCGACCCGCTCGGCCCCGCAGAGCAACTGATCCACGATCATCATGCCGACGTCATTCTGCCACAGCCACAGCCCGTTGGCCTGACCGGCGAAGCTCGCTTCGCCGCCCAGCCTTCCCCAGGGCACGAAGCCGGCGGCGAGGCCGATGCCGTAGGCGTTCGGGACGGGCGTGTCGTCCGCGGCCACGATGCGGCAATGCCGGTCGACCAGCGGCGCGCCGTCATCCGCGGCGAGGCGCAGCCGCCGGCCGGTCGCGTCGGCGAGCGGCAGTGCGACGGGGCGATAGCCGAGCGCGGCGATCACCAGGTCCGCCTCGCGCAGGATGGCGCGCGCCGTCGCGTCGTCATCGCCGGTCAGCCGGTGCAGCGCGACGCGCGGATCAGGCGCGCGACCGTCGACGCCGAGCATCCGCAGCACCAGCTCGCGCGCCTCCAGGCGGAAGCCCGCCAGGCGATAGATGAAGCCGGAAACGGGGCAGACGTCGTCCGGGCCCCAATCGGTGAAACCCTCGGCCAGCGCCGCCTCCGCCGACGGGTAGAAGGGCCGCAGCGGGCGGCGGTGGAGCAGCGTGATCGCGCCGGCGCCGAGCGGCAGCGCGGGCTCGCCCTTCAGCAGCAGCGCGACCGTCGTGAGCGCGCTGGTCGAGCCGCCGACCACCGCGATGCGTGGGCTCCGCTTGCCCGCGAGCAGGTCCGCGACCTGCGCGGCGCCCCCGCGCGCCAACACCCCGTCGGACTGGAGCAGCCGGCCCTGTGTCAGCGCGATCAGCGGCGCGCCAGCGACCTGTTGGACGGCGAGCCGTTCGAGCGGCTGGCCGCCGCCGGTCGCGATCACCAGCGCGCGCGTCCGGCGCTCGATGATCGTACTGTCGGCGAGGCGCCTCAAGCGGAGCGTCCACAGCCCGTCATGGCCGAGGCGCGCCACCAGCGCCTCCGTGCCGGTCAGCACCTCGGCACCCCTCGCGCGGGCGAGGTTGGCCAGGCGTTCGCCCGTCTCGCGCAGGAGCACGCCGACCTGGGGGAGCGGTACGCCGAGCCTGCCCGCATGCGCCGCCACCGCGCGCGCCGCAGGATGATCGGCGAGCGCGGCCAGTTCGGCGTGCGGGTTGTCCCTGACCGCGCTCAGAAAGGTATCGGCAGTCGAATCGGAGGTGATGGCGTAGCCGCCGAGCCGGCCGCTGCCGACGCCCGCGTCGCGCTCGACCAGCAGCAGCCCGTCCGCGAGCGTCTCCAGTCGCCCGTGCTTCGCGGCGGCGGTAAGCAGCGCCGTGCCCGCCGGCCCCGCCCCGACGATCGCGACGTTGGCGATCGGCAGGGCGGGGGGACGAACGATGGCGCGGGGCCGCCGGTCCGCCGCGGCGCAGGCGCGCCGGAGCGTTTCGGCGGCACGATGCGCGTCGGCGGGGGTCATCGCGTCGGTGACGGGCAGCGACAGGATGCGCGCGGCGACCGCGTCGGCGACCGGGGTCGGCTCGATCAGCGCCTGCGCGCGGATATAGGGCTGTTCGCCCAGATGCGGGCTGAAATACTGGCCGGACCCGACGCCCTCCGCCGCCAGCGCCGCCGTGATGGCCGCACGGCGGCAGGCGAGATGCGGCGGCAGCAGCACCGGCATGAACTGGCGGGCCCGCCGCACGCCGTGCACACGCTGGAGCTCGAAGCCGTCCAGCGCCTCGCGATACGCCGCCTCGATCGCGGCGCGCGCGTTCGCGACCGCGTCCAGCTCGGCGAGCTTCGCCCGCGCGGCGACCGCCAGCACCTCCGGCAGCTTGGCGTTGAGGCCGGGCAGCGTCGCGCTGCGGCCGCCCTCGAAGCCGAAATTGGCCATCGCCCGCAGCCGGGCGATCAGCGCGGCGTCGCCGCTATGGACCAGTCCACCTTCGCCGATCGCGAAGGTCTTGGTGGCGTGCATCGATCCCACCACCGCGAACGGCGCATCGGCGCCGAAACCGTTGCCGTCCGCGTTCAGCGTCCCGAGCGAGGCAGCGGCATCGATCACCACGCCGATCCCGCGGCGCCCGGCCCAGTCGCGGTAGCGATCGAGCGCGATGGCATCGCCGAACGCCGCATAGGGCAGCAGCGCGGTCACGCGATCGCCATGGGCCTGGAGCGCGGCTGCCTCCGCGGCGGCGTCCGCCGCCCAGCCGTCCGCGTCGATGTCGACGATCAGCGGCGTCAGCCCCGCCCAGAGCGCTGCCTGCGCGGTGGCGGCGAAGGTCAGCGCCGGCATGATGCACAGCCCGCCGCGTGGCGCGGCATCCTTCAGCGCGATCATCAGCCCCAGCGTGCAGTTCGCCACCGCCAGGCTGGCGCCGACGCCACCGTACAGCTGCGTGGTCGCCTCGGCCTCGAACGCCCGCACCTCGGGGCCGTGATTGGAGAAGATGCCCGATCTCTCCACCCGGCGCAGCGCGTCGCCCAGCTCGCTCAGGCGCGGCGGGCGCGCCGCGATGAGGGGCAGGGGCGGCATGTCGGACGCATGGCCCGAACGTCCCTAATTTTAGATTACGCAGGTCCGCGCCATCAAGCGCGAAATGGTGCCCAGGGACGGGGTCGAACCGCCGACACTGCGATTTTCAGTCGCATGCTCTACCAACTGAGCTACCTGGGCACGGGAGCGCGAGCGGCGCGTCTAGTCAGCGCCCGGCGGGTTGTCCAGCCCGTCCTCGGCATCCGGCGAGACGGGCAGCCGATAGCCGTCGGACAGCCATTGCAGCAGGTCGCGGTCGCGGCAGCCGCGCGAGCAGAAGGGACCGTGCGCCGGGACCGCGGGCTTGTCGCAGATCGGGCAGGTCGGCGGCGCAGTCGTCTTCGGCATTCACGCACACTCCAGGCGGGGGGTGACGCCCGTGCGCCGCGCCAGTTCCGCCAGCCAGTCCGGCCGCGTTTCCAGCCGGGCGAGCACGGCGGCGGGCAAGCGGTGCGCGGCGGGCGCGCCGGGGGGCTCGCGCTCCAGCCGGCGCAGCGCCGCGCGCGCGCCCGCGCCGATCGGATCGGCACGCAGCAGTTCGGGCAACGACGCGCGCAGGCGGGGTCGAACGACCTGGAGGAAGCCGAAGCCGTTCATCGCGGTGCGCTCGAACGGCGGATCTAGGGCGGCGTCGAGCGCGGCGGCGACCGCCTGGCGTGCGGCCTTGCCCGCCAGCGTCGGGAAATCGATCCCGATCGAGCCGGCGATGCCATGCCGCCGCACCGCACGCCCGATCGCGACGGCCGCGCGGACGGCGAGCGGCTCCAGCGGCGCGGCGCCGTCGACGTCGAACAGCGTCATCGCAGGCGTCGGCGTCATCCGCAACGCGCCGCCCGGAAAGGCGATGTCGCCCGTGCGTGCCTCCTCCAGCAGTTCGGACCAGCCCGCCTCCTCCAGCGCGTCGGGCTCATGCGCGGCGAGCCGGCGGACGGGCGGGCCGGCGAGGCGGTCGAGCAGCGCCGGGCCGGGCCGGGGGGCTGCGTCGGTCACGATCACGCGGGCGGGCTTGACGCGTCCGGCCTCGGCGATCGCCTCGCGCGTGACCTCCACGGTGAGCCCCGCCCCCTCGGTCAGCCGCGGCGGCGTTTGCGCGAGCAGCGCCTCGATGCCGTCGGCGAGCCGGACGCGCCCGGTCGCGCGGTCGATCAGGCGGGCGGGCGCCATCGTGCCGACCGGGAGCGTCCCCTCCGGCTCGATCGCCGCCGCCACGATCGCACCATCCTCGATCAGCGCCGCGCGCGCTTCGCCGATGCCGGCCTCGTACAGCCACTCAGCCAAGCGCGAGCCCCGCGGCGCGGAGCAGCGCGCGCGTCTCGAACAGCGGCAGGCCGATCACGCCCGAGTGCGAGCCGGCGAGGAAGCGCACGAACGCTTCCGCATAGCCCTGGATCGCATAGCCGCCCGCCTTGCCCAGACCCTCGCCGGTGCCGACATACGCGTCGATCTCCGCCGGCGAGAGCGGCTTGAAGGCGACGATCGTGTCGGCGAGCCGCGTGCGGGTGCGGCCGCTCGCGTCGATCACGCACACCGCCGAGAGGACATGGTGCCGCCTGCCGGAGAGCCTGGCGAGCAGGTCGCGCTGCACGGCCTCGGTCTCGGCGGGCGGCAGGATGCGGCGGCCGAGCGCGATGCAGGTGTCGCCGGCCAGCACCGCCTCCTCGGGTGCGCGCGCGACGGCCTCCGCCTTGGCGATCGCCAGGCGCAGCGCATAGGCGCGCGGCAGCTCGGCCTTGCGCGGCGCTTCGTCGACCGCCGGCGCGGCGATCCGCATCGGGACGACGCCGAGACGCTCCAGCAGCTGCAGGCGACGCGGGGAGGAGGAGGCGAGGACCAGCTGCACGGGCGCTCCGGCCCGCGCGGCGATCAGGACGGGCCGGGGCCGCCGCGGCCCGGCATGAAGCGGTAGCTGATGCGGCCCTTGGTCAGGTCATAGGGGGTAAGCTCGACCAGCACCTCGTCGCCGGTCAGCACGCGGATGCGGTTCTTGCGCATCT
>NZ_CAXUEK010000015.1:0-51868 GCF_964250165.1 uncultured Sphingomonas sp.
GTCGCCCATCTCGCCCTCGATCTCCGCGCGCGGCACCAGCGCCGCGACCGAATCGACCACCAGCACGTCGATCGCGTTGGAGCGGACCAGCGTGTCGACGATCTCCAGCGCCTGCTCGCCGGTGTCGGGTTGCGAAACGATCAGCTCGTCGATGTTGACGCCCAGCTTCTTGGCGTAGACCGGATCGAGCGCGTGCTCGGCATCGACGAACGCGGCGGTGCCGCCGCCCTTCTGCGCCTCGGCGATGACGTGAAGCGCGAGCGTGGTCTTGCCCGAGCTTTCCGGCCCATAGACCTCGATGACGCGGCCGCGCGGCAGCCCGCCGACGCCGAGTGCGATATCGAGCCCGAGCGAGCCGGTCGAGATCGTCTCGACCTCCATCGACTGTTTGGACCCCAGCCGCATCGCCGAGCCCTTGCCGAAGGCGCGGTCGATCTGCGCGAGCGCGGCGTCAAGCGCCTTCTGACGGTCAGCATTCGCGGTTGCCATGCCGGTGTCGATCACTTTCAGATTGGCGGCCATCGGGAGCTCCATCGCTAGGACATCTGCGCGCGCGGTTCAACGCCGCGTCCGTGATCCGTACCAGCTATGTTCCGCGCGAACAAGAGCGGAACAGATGTTTTCGATTGGCATCGGCGATCCCTGCCCGCATCATCCCGTTCCGCCAGGAGAAAGCGCCCATGAAGCTCGCCGCGCCGATCGCGCTCGCCCTCTCGCTGGCCGCGTCGGGGCCGCGCGACGCCGAGACGCGGGCGTGGTGGGCGACCACCGCCACGCTGTCGAACGACGCGATGGAGGGGCGGGACACGGGCTCGCCGGGCTATGACCGGGCGGCGCGCGTCGTCGCGGCGCGGTTCGCGGCCGCCGGGCTCACGCCGCTGGGCGCGGCGGGCGGCTGGTTCCAGACCGTGCCGATGGCGGAGCGCGCGGTGACGGCGGCGGACCTGCGCGTCGGCGCGAGCCCGCTGGCCTTCCTGCACGATTACACGGTCAACCCCGTCGGGCTGCCCGCGAGGCTGGACGCGCCGCTCGCTTATCGCGGCTATTGCGGGGCGGCGGCGCTGGGGGACGTGCGCGGCCGGCTGGTGATCTGTCACGCGACCCGCAAGCCCGGGCTGCCGGGCGACGCCGATCGGGCGGCGGCATTGCGGGCCGGGGGCGCAGCGGGGATGATCGCGATCGCCGACCCGGGCTTCACCGTCGAGCCGCCGCGCTGGCCGTTCGCCTATGCGCGTAGCGTCCGGCTGGCGACGCAGCCCGCGCCGGCGGGCGGGCTGCCGCAGCTGACGCTCAATGCCGACGCACTCGGCGCGCTGATCGCCGGGAGCGGGCAGGATGCCGCGCGGCTGATCGCGGACGGCAGCGCCGGGCGGCCGCTGCCCGCGTTCGATCCGCCCGCACGGCTGACGGCCCGGTTCGCCTTCGCCGAGCGCTCGCTCGCCTCGCCCAACATCCTGGCGCTGCTGCCCGGGACCGATCCGGCGCTGGCGGACCAGGCGATCGTGCTCACCGCGCATCTGGACGGCTATGGCCGTGGCGAGCCGGTGAACGGCGACGGGCTCTACAACGGCACGCTGGACGATGCGGCCTATGTCGCGCTGCTGATCCGGCTGGCGGAGCGGCGGGCCGGGCGGGGCTTTCGCCGGCCGGTGATCTTCGCCGCGGTGACGGGCGAGGAGAAGGGCCTGCTCGGTTCGGCCTGGCTGGTGGCGCACCCGCCGGTGCCGCTCGGCCGGATCGCCGCCGACATCAACCTCGACCAGCTGCGGCCGATCTTCCCGCTGACGCTGCTGACCGTCCACGCGCTCGACGACACGACGCTGGGCGACGATGCGCGCGCGGTGGCGGCCGCGATGGGCGTCCAGGTGCAGAACGATCCGGAGCCCGAGCGCGGGCTGCTGCGCCGCTCCGATCATTGGAACTTCCTGAAGGCGGGGGTACCGGCGGTGAACTTCGTGTTCGGCTATCGGCCGGGGACCCAGAGCGAGCGCATCTACCGGCAATGGTATCGGACGGGGTATCACAAGCCGCAGGACGATCTGGCCCAGCGCATCGACTGGAAAGCGGCGGCGGACTTCAACCGCTTCTTCTTCGCGCTGGTGGCGCGGGTGGCCGATCAGGACCGCCGGCCGGCGTGGAAGCCCGGCAGCACGCTCGCGCCGAAGTGAAGCTCATGCCGATCGCACGTTGGCACGGGGGCTGGACCGGTGCGAGGCCGGCATGGCGGCGCTAAACGACGGCGGTCGCCAGCACCCACCAGCCTCTCGCGCGCGCCCGCGCCGCGGCAGCGTCGCGGGTCGCGACGTCCGCGAAGATGCCGAAGCAGGTCGCGCCCGAGCCGGACAGGCGGGCGAAAGTGCAGCCGGGCGCTCCCGCCAGCAGCCTGAGCACGTCGCCGACTGCCGGCGCGGCGGAGATCGCGGTGGCGGTGAAGTCGTTGCGGCCCTGCCTCGCCCGGTCGAGCGGCGCGCCGTCGGTGGCGACGGGGCCGCGGTCGATGCCGTCCCAGGCGGCGAACATGGCGGCGGTCGAGAGCGGGACGCCGGGGTTGACCAGCAGCAGCGGCAGGTCGCCGAGCGGGGGCAGCGCGGTAAGTTCGTCGCCGCGACCGGTGGCGAAGGCGGTGCGGCCGAGCAGGCAGGCGGGAACGTCGGCGCCGAGGGCGGCGGCGCACTGCATCAGGATCGGGTGATCCAGCGGCCTGCGATACATGCGGGCAAGCGCGCGCAACGTTGCAGCGGCATCCGCTGATCCGCCGCCGATGCCGGAAGCAATTGGCAGCCGTTTCTCGAGCACGACCGCCTGGTGCCCATGGACCATGAATGATGTTCGAAAGAATGCCACCGCTGCGTTGACCAGATTGTCGTCGCCGACCGACAACGAAGACGCGAACGGGCCGGTAATGGTCAGGCTCGGTTCGTCAGCTTTGGCTATCGTCACCGTGTCCCCGTCGCGGGCGAAGGCGAACAGGGTTTCGAGGTCGTGATAGCCGTCCGGGCGCTTGCGGCGGATGTGCAGCGCCAGGTTGATCTTGGCGGGGGCGGGTTCGGTGATGGTCACGGCATGCGCTCTACGGGCGCGCCGTCACGGGAGTAAATCCCGTGACGTCGAAGCTCGGCTAGAGCCGAGCCCGGCCGCGCTTGCGCGAGTCAGCCGGTCGTCGCCGACTGCCGCGCTGCGCGTCACATGTTCGGATAGTTCGGGCCGCCGCCCCCCTCCGGCACGACCCAATTGATGTTCTGCAGCGGATCCTTGATGTCGCAGGTCTTGCAGTGGACGCAGTTCTGGGCGTTGATGACGAAGCGCGGGTCGCCCGTGTCCTCGCCCACCACCTCGTAGACGCCGGCGGGGCAATAGCGCTGCGCCGGCTCGTCGTACAGCGGCAGGTCGTAGCTGATCGGGATTTCCGGGTCTCGCAGGGTGAGGTGGACGGGCTGGTCCTCCTCATGGTTGGTGTTGGACAGGAACACGCTCGACAGCCGGTCGAAGGTGAGCACGCCGTCGGCCTTGGGGTAGTCGATCGGCTTCACCATGTCCTTGCGCCACAGCGTGTCGTGGTCGGCATGGTGCTTCATCGTGAAGGGCAGCTTCACGCCGAAATGCTCCAGCCACATCGTCACCCCGGCGATGCCGGAACCGGCGAAGTCGCCGAACTTGACCAGCGCGGGCTGCGCGTTGCGGACGATCGACAGCTCCTGCTTCAGCCACGAGGTCTCGAACGCTTCGGGATAGGCGACCAGCTCGTCGCTCGCGCGGCCCGCCTGGATCGCCGCGAAGGCGGCGTCCGCGGCCATCATCGCAGATTCCTGCGCGCCGTGCGTGCCCTTGATCCGCGGCACGTTGAGGAAGCCCGCCGAACAGCCGATCAGCGCGCCGCCGGGGAAGACCAGCTTCGGGATGGACTGCAGCCCGCCATCGTTGATCGCGCGCGCGCCGTAGGAAACGCGCTTGCCGCCTTCGAGCAGCTCGCGCAGCGCCGGGTGCGTCTTCCAGCGCTGCATCTCCTGGAAGGGCGACAGGTACGGGTTGGTGTAGCTGAGCCAGGTGACGAAGCCGATCGAGATCTGGCCGTTCGCCTGGTGGTAGATCCAGCCGCCGCCGTTCGAGCCCGCCGTCTCGCTGAGCGGCCAGCCCTGGGTATGGATGACGCGGCCCTGCTGGTGCTTCTCGGGCGCGATGTCCCACAGCTCCTTGATGCCGAGGCCATAGACCTGCGGCTGGCTGTCGCGCGCGAGATCGAAGGTGCGGATCACCTCCTTGGTCAGGTGCCCACGCGCGCCTTCCGCGAAGAAAGTGTATTTGGCGTGCAGCTCCAGGCCGGGCTGATAATCCGGCTTGTGGGTGCCGTCGCGCGCCACGCCCATGTCGCCCGTCGCCACCCCCTTCACGCGCCCGTCATCGTCGAACAGGATCTCGGCGGCGGCGAAGCCCGGGAAGATCTCGACGCCCAATGCCTCGGCGCGGCCCGCGAGCCAGCGGCAGAGACTGCCGAGGCTGCAGGTATAGGTGCCCTCGTTGTGGAGGAAGGGCGGCGTCCAGAGATGCGGCAGGGTGAACTTGCGCCCCTTGGTCAGGACCCAGTGGAGGTTCTCGGTGACGGGCGTCTCCGCCATCGGACAATCGGTGTCGCGCCAGTCGGGGATCAGCTCGTCCATCGCGCGCGGGTCGATCACCGCGCCCGACAGGATGTGCGCGCCGACCTCCGAGCCCTTCTCCAGCACGCAGACGCTGAGCTCCGCGCCGGCCTGCTCGGCCAGCTGCTTGAGGCGGATCGCCGCGGTGAGGCCCGCCGGCCCGGCGCCGACGATCACCACGTCATAGGGCATCGACTCGCGCTGATTCACATTGGCGCTCACTTCCATCTCCCGGCCGGGCGCGTTCCCGCAACGCTTTGACGGACCGAGCCGATCCGCCAAGTTGACGCCCGCGTCAACCGGTGGGCAGTGACGCAGGTCATGGGCGCGGAGGTTCCGGGAGACTGGCGGGCGACCGCGGCGAGCACGCTCGCCTGGTGGCACGACGCCGGCGTCGACCTGCTGGTCGAAGAGGCGCCGCACGACTGGCTGGCCGCGCCCGTGCCGGTGCCCATCGCGCCCGTCGCGCCCGTTCCCGTCGCGGCAGGCGCGGCGCTGCCGGACGATCTGCCCGTCTTCCTCGCCTGGCGCATGGGCGACGGCGCGCCCGATGCCGGCTGGCGCGGCGTGGCGATCGCGGCGAGCGGGCCGGCGGACGCCGCGGTGATGGTGCTGACCGACTGCCCGGACCGCGAGGACGACGCCGCCGGCACGCTGCTGGCGGGCGCGGCGGGGCGGCTGTTCGACCGGATGCTGGCCGCGGTCGGGCTGTCGCGCGACAGGGTCCACCTCGCGTCGGTCTGTGCCCGCCGGCCGCTGGCGGGCCGGATGCCGGCGGAGCTGGAGGGGCAGCTGGGCGAGGTCGCGCGCCACCATGTCGCGCTGGTCGCGCCGCAGCGGCTGCTGCTGATGGGCAATGCCGCCGCGCGCGCCATCCTGGGCGCCGACGGCGCGCGGGCGCGGGGCGGTCTACAGTCGGTCGACCACCGGCGCGGAAAGACGGGAGCGGTGGCCACGCACCATCCCCGGCTGCTCCTGCAGCAGCCCGCTTGCAAGGCAGACGCCTGGAAGGACCTGCAACTGCTCATGCGAGGCCTCGCCCGATGACGCGGACCCTGGCGCTCACGCTGCTGGCGGCCGCGGTTCCCCTCCCCGCTCATGCCGCCGAGCCGGCCGTCGCGGCGCCCGTCGACGCGGGGCGCGCGCGCCTGCCCGCGCAGCTCGAACCCGCCCAGCGTGACGCCTATGCCGCCGTGTTCCAGGCGATCCGCGACGGCCGTTGGCAGGATGCTCAGATCGGCCTCGCCGCGATGACGCCGGGGCCGCTCCACGCGATCGCCCGGGCCGAGCTCTACACCGCCAGGGGCTCGCCCAGGGTCGAGCTGGCGCCGCTGCTCGAGGTGCTCGTCCAGGCGCCCGAGCTGCCCGAGGCGCCGGACCTGCAGCGGCTGGCCCGGACGCGCGGCGCGACCGACCTGCCGCCGCTGCCCGCGACGCAGGCACTGATCTGGCAGGACGGCGCGCCGCTGCGGGTGCGCGCGAAGAGCATCCGCAGCGACCAGGCCGCGGCCGATCTCGCCATCGCCATGCAGCCCTTCGTCAAGGCGGACGACGGCGCATCGGCCGAAGCGCTGCTCGTCGCCGCGCCTGGGCTCGCGGAGGACGCGCTGACCGAGTGGCGGCAGCGGATCAGCTGGATGTACTTCCTCGCCGGCGACGACGCCAACGCGCGGCGCATGGGCCTGCTGGCCGGCGAAGGCGTCGGCGACTGGGCGGTGCAGGGGCGCTGGGTCGATGCGCTCGCGGCGTGGCGGCAGGGAGACTGGGCGTCCGCCGGCCAGGCGTTCGAGGGCGTCGCGGGCCGCGCCGCCGATGTCGACCTGCGTGCCGCCGCGCTCTACTGGGCGGCGCGCGCGGCGATGGCCGGCGGGCGGCCCGATCGCGTCGAGGCGCAGCTGAAGGCGGCGGCGCAGTTCGGCGAGAGCTTCTACGGCGAGCTGGCGCGCCAGGCGCTGGGGATGCGACTGGTGGTGCGGCCGGTCACGGCGCCCGTCACCGCCGACTGGGCGACGCTCAGCCAGCGGCCCAACGTACGCGTCGCGGCGGCGCTGGCGGAGGTCGGCGAGACCGACCTTGCCGACCGCGTCCTGCGCCAGCAGGCGCGGATCGGCACGCCCAGCGAGTTCGCCGCGCTCGCCCGCGTCGCGGCGGCGCTCGACCTGCCGGGCACGCAGGTCTGGCTGTCGCACAACTGCCCGGCCGGCGTCACCGTCGCCGAGGCGCGCTACCCGACGCCGAGCTGGTCGCCCGACCGCGGCTGGCGCGTCGACAAGGCCCTGGTCTATGCCCACGCCCTGCAGGAATCGCAGTTCCGCACGCGGGTGACGAGCCCGGCCGGCGCCTATGGGCTGATGCAGATCATGCCGGCGGTCGCGACCGACTATGCCCGCGAGCACGGATTGACGGGCGTCGACAGGGGCCTGTTGGCCAAACCCTCCACCAATATCGAGCTCGGCCAGCGCCAGCTGGAGCGGCTGCGCGACATGGGCGACGTCACCGGCGGGCTGCTGCCCAAGGTGATCGCCGCCTACAATGCCGGGCCGAAGCCGGTGGCGGCGTGGAACGCGCTGATCCGCGACGGCGGCGATCCGCTGCTCTATATCGAGAGCATCCCCTATTGGGAGACGCGCGGCTACGTCACCACGGTGCTGCGCAATTACTGGATGTACGAGGCGCAGGGCGGCAAGCCGGCGTCGGCCAGCCGGGCGGCGCTCGCGCAGGGCCTGTGGCCGCGCTTCCCCGGCCTGCCGGGCGCGACGGCGGTGCGGCTCACGGCGCGCCCGCCGGGGCAGGCGCAGGCGAGCATCGCCGGCGAGCGATCGGGGACCGACTAGCATTCGGTCGGGCCGGGGTCGACCCCGCGTCGGGCGGATATGCCGTGGGCCCGATTCGAGGCCGGTGTGACGAAGGACATAATTTGCCGATCGACCCCACCCTGCCCTTCCTGCCCGTCCGCATCGCGGTGCTCACCGTCTCCGACACGCGCGGGCCGGCCGAGGACCGGTCGGGCGACACGCTGGTCGCGCGGCTGGCCGAGGCGGGGCACGTGCTGGCGGATCGCGCCATCGAGCGCGACGACGCCGGCGCCATCGTCGCGCGGCTGCACGGCTGGATCGACGATCCCGCCGTCGACTGCGTCATCACGACGGGCGGCACCGGCGTGACCGGGCGCGACGTCACGCCCGAGGCGATCGAGCAGGTCGCGGAGAAGATGATCCCCGGTTTCGGCGAGCTGTTCCGCTGGCTCAGTTTTCGGACGATCGGCACCTCCACCGTCCAGTCGCGCGCCTGCGCCGCGGTGGCGCGCGGCACCTATCTGTTCGCGCTGCCCGGCTCGACCGGCGCGGTGAAGGACGGGTGGGACGGCATCCTGCGCGACCAGCTCGACAGCCGTCATCGCCCCTGCAATTTCGTGGAGCTGATGCCGCGATTGACGGAGCGATAGCCGGCCACAGCATCCGGTGCCGCGTCGGTGCGCGGCCCGGCGTTGCGCCGGCGCTGGTGGCGGGGGGCTGGCGATGCGGCAGACCTACCGATCGCACGTCCGCAAGGTCGCCGCGCCTTTGCCCGCGACCGGGCGGCGATTGGGGCGCGAGCGGCGCCTGTTGCTCCTCCCCGCCGGCGCGGTGCGCCGCCGCGCCGCCGCGCGGGCCAGCCGAGATCACGGCCCACCGCGCGATTCAGGCATCATGCCTGTTGCCGGCGGCTTGACGTGGCTTGTTCATCGGACATGCAGGTGCCAGACCGCTTGCTGTCCATCGACGGACGCGCCGGGAGGAATCGATGGCTGCTCGCTATGCCGAGATGACGAATGCCGGCCGGCGCGCACCCCGCAAGGCCATCACGCGCCTGTCGGTCGAGCTGGCCTGTGCCGGCGGCGGCCCGCAGCTCGCGGCGGCGCTCGTCGAGCTGTCGACCTTCGGCTGCCGGCTCGGCGGCGACGGCGTGGACGGCGTCGGCGATCATGTCCGGCTCGGTCTGGAGGACGGTCCGCCCGTCGCCGCGACGGTGATCTGGCGACAGTCCGGCCTGATCGGCTGCCGCTTCGACAAGCCGATCGCAACCACGCTGATGAAGGCGTTGATCGGCCGCGCCTAATCCGGCCGCATCGCCGCGAGCTCGTGCCCGTCCGGGTCGCGGAAGTGGAAGCGGCGGCCGCCCGGAAAGGCGAAGATCGGCCGCGTCACCACCCCGCCCGCCGCCTCGACCGCCGCCAGCGTCGCCTCGAGGTCGTCGACCGCGAACACCGGCAACAACGCCGCCGTCCGCTCCGGCGCGTCCGCCTGCAGCCCCACGTCGCCCGCGCCGTCCAGCGTCGACGCATAGGTCGGGCCGAAGTCGGTGAACATCCAGCCGAACGCTGCAGCGTAAAAGGCCTTCGCCCGGCCAGCGTCGGCGACCGGCAGCTCGATATAGGTGTTGCGCGCCATCGTCACTCCTTGAGTTCTTGCTATGTTCCACTCACCCGCGTAGAACGGCGCCATGCCGAAAGCGAGGGCAATCCGCGGCGCGACGCTGAACCAGGAGAGCGCACGGTTCGGCCTGCCCGCGACCGAAGCGGACGGGGACTGGCTCGACGGGCGTGACCTGATCGACGGCGAGCCGCAGCCGCTCCGCACCACGGTGACGATCGAGCACCCGAAGACGATCATCAGCCGCAACGCCTCGCCCGACGTGCCGTTCGATCGCTCGATCAACCCGTATCGCGGCTGCGAGCATGGCTGCATCTACTGCTTCGCGCGACCGACCCACGCCTTTCACGATCTGTCGCCGGGGCTCGATTTCGAGAGCCGGCTGTTCGCCAAGCCGGACGCGGCGGCGCTGCTCCGCGCCGAGCTGGGCAAGCGCGGCTATCAGGCGCGGCCGATGGCGCTCGGCACCAACACCGATCCCTATCAGCCGATCGAGGCCGAGTGGCGGATCACCCGGCAGATCGTGGAGGTGCTGGCCGAATGCGATCATCCGCTCACCATCACCACCAAGTCCGATCGCGTCGTGCGCGACCTGGACCTGCTCGCCCCGATGGCGGCGAAGGGGCTGGCGGCGGTGTGCGTGTCCGTCACCTCGCTCGACTCCAGGGTGGCGATGACGGTGGAGCCCCGCGCGCCCTCGCCCGAGCGGCGGCTGGCCGCGGTGCGGCGGCTCGCCGACGCGGGCGTACCGGTCTACGTCTCGATCGCGCCCGTCATCCCGGCGATCACCGACCATGAGCTGGAGCACCTGATCGAGCGGGCGGCGCAGGCGGGCGCGAAGGCGGCGTTCTTCATCCCGGTGCGGCTGCCTCACGAGGTCGCGCCGCTGTTCCGCGCCTGGCTCGATGCGCACTTTCCCGAGCGCGCCGCCAAGGTGATGGCGACGATCCGCTCCCTGCGCGGGGGCCGCGACAACGATCCGGACTTCTTCACGCGGATGCAGGGCAGCGGCCCCTGGGCGGAGCTGCTGCGCACGCGCTTCCATATCGCCTGCCGCAAGCACGGGCTCAACCAGGCGCGCATCACGCTCCGCTCCGACCTGTTCCGGCCTCCGCGCGGGCCCCAGGGAGATTTGTTCGGGTGAACGGGAGCCAAGTCGCGCGCAACCGGTTGTGGGCACGAAAGGAATTATCCATGGCGACGCTTGCTCCCGATCAGACGCAGGACCTGTTCATCACCGGCCTCAAGGACGCGCACGGCGTCGAGCACCAGGCGCTGGCGCTCATCGACCGTCAGCTGGACCGGCTCACCCACTATCCTGAGGTGGCCGATCTCCTGCGGCGGCACCGCGGCGAGACCGAAGGGCAGATCGCCCGGATCGAGGAAATCCTCGACGGCTTCGATGCCAAGCCGTCGGCGCTGAAGGACGCGGCGCTTACCCTATCCGGCAACCTGGCGGCGCTGGCGCACACCGTCGCGCCTGACGAAATCATCAAGAACTCGTTCGCGAACCACGCCTTCGAGAATTTCGAGATCGCCGCTTATACGGGGCTGCTGGCATTGGTGGACATCGGCGGCTTCTCGCGGGCGAAGGCGGCGCTCGAACAGTCGCTGGGCGAAGAGCAGCGGACCGCACAGCTCATCCTGGAGAGCATTCCGGCGGTGACGCGCAAGTTCCTCGATCTGCGCGCCGCCGGCGAGAAGGCCGACCGTTGAACGCGGGCGACGATCGGCGCGAGGCGGACAAGCTCGACCGCACCGGCGAGGAGCCGGCGGTCGAGTCGGGGGCAGGCTATGGCGACCATGCGCCTGCTCCGGACGAGACGAAGGAGCGCGAGGAAAACCCGGAATGAGCGTCGTGCCGGCCCTGTGCCGGCATCCACGCTCGCATCAGGCGCGATACGCCGTGTTCGGGCTTGCGGCTCACGCTCCGGCGGATCCCGCCACAAGGCGGGGATGACGGAACATCGTTCCGTCAGGCCGCCTCGAGCCTGAAATCCTTGTACCGCTCCCGCAACTCCGTCTTGAGCAGCTTGCCCGTCGCGGTGTGCGGCAGTTCGTCGACGAACAGGACCGCGTCGGGCAGCCACCATTTGGCGACATGCGCCGCCAGGTGAGCGTGGATGTCCGCCGCGGTCACGCCGCTGCCGGGCTTGCGGACGACCAGCAGGATCGGGCGCTCGTCCCATCTGGGATGGTGGACGCCGATTGCCGCCGCCTCCGCCACGCCGAGGCAACCCACCGCGGCGTTCTCCAGCTCGACCGAGCTGATCCACTCGCCGCCGGACTTGATGACGTCCTTGGCCCGATCGGTGATCTGCATCGTGCCGTCGGGATGGAGCAGGGCGACGTCGCCGGTGTCGAACCAGTTGTCGGCATCGACCGCCGACGCATCCGCCTTGAAATAGCGCTCGACCACCCACGGCCCGCGGACCTGCAGCCGGCCCGAGCTGCTGCCGTCGCGCGGCTGCTCGGATCCGTCGTCGCCGATTACGCGCAGCTCGATGCCGAAGGGGATCGAGCCCTGGCGGCCGATCAGGTCGAGGCGTTCGCCCTGCGTCATCACGTCCCAGCCGGGCGGCGCGGTGCCGGCGGTGCCGATCGGCGACGTCTCGGTCATGCCCCACAGATGCTTGACCTCGACGCCCATGCCCATGATCCGCTCGATCATCGCGCGCGGCGCCGCCGAGCCGCCGATCGTCGCCTGCTCCAGATAGCGCGGCGCCTCGCCCGTCGCGTCCATGTGCGCGAACATCGCCAGCCAGACGGTGGGGACGCCGGCGGAATGGGTGACGCGCTCGCGGTTCATCAGGTCGCAGAGCACGGCCGCGTCGTTGACCGCCGAAAACACGAACTTGGCGCCGGCGATCGCGCCGGCGAAGGGCATCCCCCAGGCGGCCGCGTGGAACATCGGCACCACCGGCAGCACCACCGCGCGCGGGCTGAAATTGAGCAGCCAGGTCGCCACGCCGGCGAGCGCGTGGATGACGCTGGAGCGGTGGGTGTAGAGCACGCCCTTCGGATGGCCCGTGGTGCCGCTGGTGTAGCAGAGCATGCACGGCTCGCGTTCGGCGCCCTCGACCCAGGCATAGGCGCCGTCCTCGGCGTCGACGGTGGCGCGGAAGCCGTCCGGGCCGTCGCCGTCCATGACGACATAGTGCTCGATCGTCGTCCAGCGCTCGCGCAGGCGGTCGACGATCGGCTGAAACTGCCGGTCGTAGAGCAGCACGCGGTCTTCGGCATGGTTGGCGATGTAGACGAGCTGATCGTCGAACAGGCGCGGGTTGATGGTGTGGATCACCCCGCCCATGCCGATCGCGCCATACCAGGCGGCGAGGTGGTGGGCGTGGTTCATGGCCAGCGTGGCGATGCGGTCGCCGGGGCGACAACCCATCCGCTCCAGCGCCTGCGCCAGCTTCTTGGCGTCGCGCGCGATGCCGGCCCAGTCGCTGCGGCTCTGCGTCCCGTCCGCCCAGCGGCTGACGATCTCGCGCCGCCCATGCTCGCGCGCGGCATGATCGATCAGCCGCGGCACGCGCAGCTCCCAGTCCTGCATCCCGCCCAGCATCGCCCTCTCCTCGCTAGCCGACGAGCCGCAAATTGGGTTCTGCAGGCTTGAACTCGACGGCCGCGACACCGTGCAATGCCTCCAGCCGGCCCGCAAGCTCGGCGTCGAGCAGGAAGTCGCGGCCGAGCAGGATCAGCGCGTTGCCGCCCGGCGCGGGGACGCGGGCACGGACCTCGCCGCGCGCGCCGCGGTGGTCCGCGAGCAGCGCGGCGAGTGCGGGAAAGGCGCTCGGGTCGGTGACGGTCAGCTCGACGGCGAAGCGCGCGCTGGCGGCGAGCGTCTCGAACGGCTGGATGCGCCGGACGGTGACCCGCGGCGTCTCCTCGCCGGGCCGCCGGTCGAGCTCCACCGTCGTCAGCCCGCAGCCGCCGGCCGCCGCCGCCTGCTCCAGATCGCGCGCCACTGCATCGTCGAAGCAGGTGGCGACGAACTGTCCGGTCGCGTCCGAACAGGTCGCCATCAGATAGCGCTTGCCGCGCGCCGACGTGCGCCAGCGGGTCTCCTCGACCAGCAGCGCCATGGTCGCGCCGGTGCGCGTGCCGTCATCGGGGATCGGCAGCTCGCCCAGCCGGGCATAGGCGCGCGCCCCGTGCATCCGCGCGAGGTGCGCGTGGCGATCGACCGGGTGCGCGGAGAAATAGAAGCCGAACGCTTCCTTTTCCTGCTCCATCCGCTCGGACAGGCTCCAGCGCGCCGATTGCGGCAGCTTGATCGTGTCGCCCGCGGGCATGTCGCCGCCGAACAGGCCGCCCTGCCCGCTGGCGCGGTTCTCGTGCGTGCGCGCCGCGATCGCCAGCATCGTCTCGGCAACCGCGAAGGCGCCGGCGCGGTTCGGATCGAGACTGTCGAACGCGCCGGCGGCCGCGAGCGTCTCCAGCTGGCGCTTGTTGAGCAGGCGCGGATCGACGCGGTGCGCGAGATCGTCGAGGCTGGCGAACGGCCCGGCGCTTTCGCGCTCGGCGATCAGCCGCTCCATCGCCGCCTCGCCCACCGACTTGAGCGCGCCGAGCGCGTACCGGACGGCGAGGGTTTCCCTCTCCCCTTCAGGGGAGAGGGAGGGAGCCGACGAAGTCGGCGGAAGGGAGAGGGGCTCGCCAGACTGCCCCTCGCCCGACCGCGCTTCGCTCGGCCGCCCTCTCCCCTGAAAAGGAGAGGGAAGAAGTTCCACCGAGAAGTCCGCCGCGCTGCGGTTCACGTCGGGCGGCAGCACCGTGACGCCGGCGCGGCGCGCATCCTCGACGAAGATGCCCAGCTTGTCGGTCAGCGCCATGTCGTAGCACATCGAGGCGGCGAAGAACTCGGCCGGGTGATGCGCCTTCAGCCAGGCGGTCTGATAGGTCAGCAGCGCATAGGCGGCGGCGTGGCTCTTGTTGAAGCCGTAGCCCGCGAACTTGTCGATCAGGTCGAACAGCTCGTTCGCCTTGGCGGCCGGGATGCCGTTGTGCGTCGCGCAGCCCTCGACGAAGGTGGCGCGCTGGGCGTCCATCTCCGCCTTGATCTTCTTGCCCATCGCACGGCGGAGCAGGTCGGCGCCGCCGAGCGAATAGCCGGCGAGCACCTGCGCGGCCTGCATCACCTGCTCCTGATAGACGAAGATCCCGTAGGTCTCGTGCAGGATCGGCTCCAGCAGCGGGTGCGGATAGGCGATCGGCTCCTGCCCGTTCTTGCGTCGCCCGAACATCGGGATATTGTCCATCGGCCCCGGGCGATACAGCGCGCCGAGCGCAATGATGTCCTCGAACACGGTCGGTTTGACGGCCGACAGCGTGCGCCGCATCCCCTCCGACTCGACCTGGAAGACCCCCACGGTCGCGCCCGACTGGAGTAGCCGGTAGGTCGCCTCGTCGTCCCAGGACAGGGTATCGAGACTGACCGTGACGCCGCGCGCGGCGAGCATCTCGACCGCCTTCTTGAGCACCGACAGCGTCTTGAGGCCGAGGAAGTCGAACTTCACCAGCCCGGCGCCCTCGACATATTTCAGGTCGAACTGGGTGACCGGCATGTCCGAGCGGGGATCGCGATAGAGCGGCACCAGCTGCGCCAGCGGACGATCGCTGATCACGACGCCCGCGGCGTGGGTGGAGGAGTGGCGCGGCAGCCCCTCCAGCTGGCGCGCGAGGTCGATCAGGCGGCGCACGTCATTGTCGTTGGCGTATTCGCGCCGGAGCTCGGGCACGCCCGCCAGCGCGCGCTCCAGCGTCCAGGGATCGGTGGGATGATTGGGGACCAGCTTGGCGAGGCGATCGACCTGGCCGTAGCTCATCTGCAGCACGCGGCCGGTGTCCTTGAGCACGGCGCGCGCCTTCAGCTTGCCGAAGGTGATGATCTGCGCGACCTGGTCGCGGCCGTATTTCTCCTGGACGTAGCGGATCACCTCGCCGCGCCGGGTTTCGCAGAAGTCGATGTCGAAATCGGGCATCGACACGCGCTCGGGGTTGAGGAACCGCTCGAACAGCAGGCCGAGCTGGAGCGGGTCGAGATCGGTGATGGTCAGCGCCCAGGCGACCACCGACCCCGCGCCCGAGCCGCGGCCCGGGCCGACCGGGATGTCCTGCGCCTTGGCCCATTGGATGAAGTCTGCGACGATCAGGAAATAGCCGGCGAACCCCATCTGGATGATGACGTCCAGCTCGAAGGCGAGCCGCTCGCGATAGGGCTGGCTCCAGTCCCCATCTTCTCCCCTCCCGCTTGCGGGGGGGATCGGGGGAGGGGATGTCACCGAACCTGTGACCTCGAATAAACCCTCCCCTAGCCCCTCCCGCAAGCGGGAGGGGGATCGAAGCGCCGCGATCCGGTCCAGGCGGGCCCTTAGCCCCCGCTGCGCCATGTCGCGCAGCATCGCCGCCTCGCCCTCGCGGTCGCCGGCGAGGCTCGGCAGCATCGGCTTGCGCGAGGGCGCGGCGACGGCGCAGCGTTGCGCCACGACCAGCGTGTTGGCGATCGCCTCGGGCAGGTCGGCGAACAGCGCCGCCATCGCGTCCGCGGGCTTGATCCAGGCCTCGGGCGACGAGCGGACGCGGTCCTCGCTTTCGACATAGGAGGAGCTGGCGATGCACAGCATGGCGTCGTGCGCGTCGCCGAACGCGGCCTCGGCGAAGCAGCTGGGGTTGGTGGCGACCAGCGGCAGGTCGCGATCATAGGCGAGATCGATCAACGCCGCCTCGGCCGCCGCCTCGACCGGATCACCGCGCCGGGCGAGTTCGACATACAGCCGATCGCCGAACAGCGCCTGCAGCCGGTCCGCATAAGCGAGCGCGCGGGCCGGCTGATCCTCGGCGAAGAGGCGCGCCAGCGCCCCCTCCCCGCCCGCCGTCAGCGCCAGCAGCCCGGCCGTCCGCCCCCCTAGCCTCGTCATGCCGACGTGCGGCGGCTGATCGATCGGGCGATCGAGATGCGCCTCGCTCACCAGCCCGCAAAGCGCGTCATAGCCCGCCTCGTCCTGCGCGTAGAGCGCCAGCCAGTCGAGCACCGGCGCCGTGCCTTCGGGCATGTCGGGCCGCGCCACCGCCAGCATCGCGCCGATGATCGGCTGCACCCCCTTCTTCCGCGCGGCCTCGGAGAAGGCCATCGCCGCATAGAGCCCGTTGCGATCGGTCAGCGCCGCGGCGGGAAAGCCGAGCCGCGCCGCGCGCTCGGCGATCGCCTTGGGCTCGATGGCGCCGTCCAGCATCGTGTAACAGGAGAAGATCCGCAAAGGGACAAAGCCGGCGTGCATCCACCGACCATGCCGCCTCCGCCCGATTCGGGGAAACTGTTTCGGGCCTACAGCAGCGCCTCGATATCGGCGACGATGTCCTCCGGCTTGGTGGTGGGCGCGTAGCGGCGCACCGTCCGGCCATCCCGGTCGACCAGGAACTTGGTGAAGTTCCACTTCACCGCCTTGGAGCCGAGCACGCCCGGCGCTTCGGCCTTGAGCCGCTCGAACAGCGGATCGGCGCGCGGGCCGTTCACGTCGATCTTGGCGAAGACGGGGAACGTCACGTCGTAGGTGGTCGAGCAGAAATTGGCGATGTCGGCCGCGTTGCCCGGCTCCTGCGCGCCGAACTGGTTGCAGGGGAAGGCCAGCACCTCGAACCCGCGTTCGCCATAGCGGCGGTGCAGATCCTCCAGCCCTTCATATTGGGGCGTGAAGCCGCATCTGGACGCGGTGTTGACGATCAGCAGCACCTTGCCGCGCCAGGTGTCGAGGCTCGCCGGGCCGCCATCCGCCGCGCGGACCTCCATATCGGTGATTGCGGTCATGCCCGTCTCCTTCTCTCGACCTGCGCGACTAGATGAAGCCGTTGCGCGCCGCGTCAACCGCCGCGACCGCGCCGATCTCAGCGCCGGGCGGCGCGGGCGAGGCGGAAGCCCAGGTTGCGCTCCACCCCCGGCCATTCGGGCGCGATGATCGAATAGACCACGATGTCGCGCAGCCGCCCATCCGTCAGCTGGTGGTTGCGCAACACCCCGTCGCGCTTGGCGCCGAGGCGCTCGATCGCCGCCTGCGAGCGGGTGTTGAACCAGTCGGTGCGGAGCTGGACGACGTTGCAGCCCATCACCGCGAACGCGTGGCCGAGCAGCAGCAGCTTGGCCTCGGTGTTGACGCCGGTGCGCTGGACGGCGGCGGCGTAGAAGGTGCCGCCGATCTCCAGCCGGCGATGGCCCTCGTTCATCCGCATGTAGCGCGTCAGCCCGACGACGCGGCCGTCCGGCGTCTCGACCGCGAACGGCATCGCGCGGCCATGATCGCGCTCGCGGAAGATCGCGGCCATCGCGGCGTCCGGATCGGCGAAGGTGGTGACATTGGTGTAGAACAGCTCGGTCTGCGCCCCGTCCGCCGCCGCGGCGACGAGCGCGTCCCGGTCCTCCGGCGCGAGCGGGCGCAGGCGGACATGGTCCCCCACCAGCGTCGGCTGGTCGCGCCAGGGGTTCACTGCAGCTGCCCCTCGTGCAGCCGGACGACCCGGTCCATCCTGGCGGCCAGCCGCTCGTTGTGCGTGGCGATCAGCGCCGCCGAGCCTTCTTCGCGGACCAGACGGAGGAGTTCGGAGAACACCACGTTGGCGGTCGCCTCGTCGAGATTGCCGGTCGGCTCGTCGGCGAGGACCAGCGCGGGCCGGTTGGCGAGCGCGCGCGCGACGGCGACGCGCTGCTGCTCGCCGCCCGACAGCGCGGCGGGCCGGTGGGCGAGCCGATGGCCGAGGCCGAGCGCGCTCAGCAGATCGGTCGCGCGCGTGGTGGCGGCCGCGGGCGCGGCGCCGTGGATCAGCTGCGGCATGGCCACATTCTCCAGTGCGGTGAAATCGGGCAGCAGGTGGTGGAACTGGTAGACGAAGCCCAGCCGGTCGCGGCGCATCGCCGTGCGCTCCCTCGCGCTGAGCTGCGCCGCCTCGGCTCCGACGATGCGGATCGCGCCGCCGAAGCCGCCCTCGAGCAGCCCGACCGCCTGGAGCAGCGTCGACTTGCCCGATCCCGACGGCCCGAGCAGCGCGACGATCTCGCCCGGGCCGACCGCGAGATCGACGCCGCGCAGCACGTGGACCGTCTCGCTGCCCTGCACGAAGTCGCGGGACAGGCCGCGCGTCTCCAATACCGGGTTACTCATAGCGGAGCACCTGGACGGGATCGGTGCTCGCCGCCTTCCACGCCGGGTAGAGCGTCGCGAGAAAGCTGAACAGGAGCGCCATCACCACCACCACCGTCACCTCCAGCGGATTGGGCTTGGACGGCAGCTCGGTGAGATAGCGGATCGACGGGTCCCACAGATTCTGCCCGGTCACGAACCCGACGAAGTTCACAACCGCCTGGCGGTTATAGTGGAACAGCGCGCTCAGGATCAGCCCGGCGACCGTGCCGAGCACGCCGATGCTGGTGCCCACCACCACGAACACGCGCAGGATCGCCCCGCGGCTGGCGCCCATGGTGCGCAGGATGGCGATGTCGCGCGTCTTGGAGCGGGCCAGCATGATCAGCGCCGAGGCGATGTTGAACGCCGCCACCAGCATGATGATGCCGACCACGATGAACATCATCACCCGCTCGATCGCCAGCGCGTCGAACAGGCTCGCGTTCATCGAACGCCAGTCGGAGATGATCGCTTCGCCGCCCAGCTTGGGCACGAGCGGCGCCAGGATCGCGCCGACCCGGTCGGGGTCATCGGTCTGCAGCTCGATCATTCCCGCGTCATCGCCCATCAGCAGGAGCTGCTGCGCGTCCTCGATCGGCATGATGACGAACGCCTTGTCGTAATCATAGACGCCGATCTCGAAGATCGCGCCGACCGTGTAGCTGACGATCCGCGGCATCGTCCCGAACACGGACGACTGGCCCTGCGGGCTGAACAGCGAGATCTGCGAGCCCACCGTCGCGCCGAGCGACTCCGCCAGCCGCGAGCCGATCGCGATGCGGCCCGAGCCCGGGGTGATGCTGGCCAGATCGCCGTACAGCTTGCTGCGGATCGACGGGTTGGCGCGGATATCGGCGACGCGCATCCCCCGCACCAGCACCGCCTCCGCGCGGCCGTTATAGGTGGCGGCGAGCGGCTGCTCGACCAGCGGCACCGCGCTGGTGACGCCGGGCGTCCTGCGCGCCGCCGCGGCGATCTCGCGCCAGTCCGGCAGCCGGCCGCCGACGCCCTGGATCACGGCATGGCCGTTCAGGCCGACGATCTTGTCGAACAGCTCGGCGCGGAACCCGTTCATCACGCTGAGCACGATTACCAGCGCCGCCACGCCCAGCATCACCGCGCCGAGGCTGAGCCCCGCGACCAGCACGATGAAGCGCTCGCCCTTGCCCGGCAGCAGATAGCGCCGGGCGATCATCCGTTCATAGGAGGAGAGCAGCATGAGCGCCGGGGCTGTAGGGCGCGGGCGGTTCGCGCGCAACCGACCCCGGCCCTGTGACGGATTCGACACAGTGGCGGCGGATTCGCGGAACAAGCCTTTGACGGCCGGTGACAAACCGTCAGCCCCGACTTATTGGATCCGCATCGAGCACAGGCAATGGCCGTGGTTCGGGGAGCAACCGCTCCGACGCCCCGCCTCTTCCAGAGGCGCGCGGGCGCGGCGCGATCCAGTCGGGGGCTGACGAGCAATCGTCACGCAGGACGCCCGGGGCGCAACAGACGCTCCGGGCGTTTCGCGTTCTGGCGCGGGTGCGAGTTCGAGATTGGCGCAACGCGTGCCGGCGATCAAGATTCGTTTGACCGCGGGTTGGCTTGAAGAGCTTAAATGATGCACGTTGGCGTCATGTGGACGGTCCTGATTCCAGCCGTTGCCCTAATTGCAGCCTCGGCCGCAACGATTCTGCTCACCAAGCACAAGGAACGGGCTGCCGAGTGGCGGAGCAAGAAGCTCGCCTACTATGAGGAGTTCATCGGAGCCGGTAGTGGTATTGTCGGCGAAGTAGCACCTCCCGATGCCAAAATCCGGTTCGCAACGGCCGTGAACAATTTGCACCTGATCGCATCGAACGACGTACTGGCAGCTCTTCACCTGTTCTGCGACGAAATCGCCGAGTCAAACCAGCGGCGCTCCCGCAAACGGCACGACGTGCTCTGGTCGAGACTTGTTTGGGAAATCAGGCGCGACCTTGACGATCCACCAACAAAACGATCGGAGTCATTCGAGGCTCGGTTGTGGGCATCTGGCGTAGCCAATCGAATTGAGGAGCAGCCTTGAAGAGCTTTATTCTCTCGGAAATAAGGCGAATTGGTCTCGAGATCGGTGCAGCGCCGGGGCAAGCCGCCTTTGCGAACGCCACCGGGATCACCCCCGCGAAGTGGCGCGGCGTTCACTGGCTGCGTTGGAGCGACGCGCTTGAGGAAGCCGGCCTTCCAGCGAATAGCTGGAATCAGAAGCTCGACACTGAACGAATGCTTCTGGAGTTGGCCATGTTGACGCGGAGCCTTGGACGGCTTCCAACACGAAGCGAGATCAAGATGCAACGTCGGCTCGACCCAACATTTCCCAGCCACTCTACCGTCGCGAACCACTTTCCAAGCAATTCAAACCTGAATGAGGCGCTACTCAAACTGTCAAGGCGGCAAAGCGATTGGGCAGACTTGCAAGCTGTCCTTCATCAGCCGCCTGCGGCACCCGAGGGTCATAAACGTGCGGCTAAGGAAGGACTTGTCTACCTCCTCAAGTCGGGCAACCATTTCAAGGTGGGCCGCAGTGAGGATATCGAGCGCAGATTTCGTGAGGTCAAAATTGCCCTTCCCGAGGCGGTGACACTCGTTCACTCGATCCGCACAGATGACCCTTCTGGAATCGAGGCATATTGGCATCGCCGGTTCGCGGCAAAGCGGGCGAATGGCGAGTGGTTCGCGCTAAGCGCCTCTGACGTGAAAGCGTTCTGCCGGCGCACCTTCCAGTAGATGGGTGAGTTTCTGCAAATTCCGGCGAGTTGGCTGGGGCGGCAGGATTCGAACCTGCGTATGACGGTACCAAAAACCGTTGCCTTACCGCTTGGCGACGCCCCACCGGCGCGGGCGCGTCCTATCGTGCGGCGGCCCGCGACGGAAGCCTTTAGAGCGGGTGCCGCCAGCCGTGCGGGTCCGGCGCGTCGCCGCGCTGGATGGCCGACAAGCGCGCCAGCAGCCGCGCGGTCACCGGCCCGGTCTCGCCGTCGCCGATCGTGAAGGCATAATCCGGCCCGGCGACGCGGCCGATCGGGGTCAGCACCGCCGCCGTGCCGCAGGCGAACGCCTCCGCCAGCGCGCCGCTCTCGGCGTCGGCGCGCCACCGGTCGATCGCATAGGGCTCCTCGCGCACGGTCAGCTCCTCGTCGCGCGCCAGCCGGATCAGCGAGTCCCGCGTGATGCCGGGCAGGATGGTGCCGGTCAGCGGCGGCGTCTGCAGCGATCCGTCGCGATGGACGAAGAAGATGTTCATGCCGCCCAGCTCCTCCACCCAGCGCCGCTCGGCCGCGTCGAGGAACACCACCTGGTCGTGACCGCGCCGGATCGCTTCCTGCTGCGCGACCAGCGAGGTCGCGTAGTTGCCACCGCATTTCGCGGCGCCGGTGCCGCCGGCCCCCGCCCGGGTGTAATCGTGGCTGACCCACAGCGACACCCCGCGCGCGCCCCCCTTCCAATAGGGCCCCACCGCCGACGCGATCACCATGTAGAGATAGTCGGCGGACGGCCGCACGCCCAGGAACGCCTGGCTGGCGATCATGAACGGCCGCAGGTAGATCGCCCCCTCCGGCGAGGACGGCATCCAGTCGCGATCGGCGGCGACCAGCGCCTCCAGCGAG
This sequence comes from uncultured Sphingomonas sp., assembly GCF_964250165.1. GTDB lineage: Bacteria > Pseudomonadota > Alphaproteobacteria > Sphingomonadales > Sphingomonadaceae > Sphingomonas. The sequence continues at coordinate 21,855 of NZ_CAXUEK010000015.1, forward strand.
GCGACGAACAGGCGCTCGGGCAGCTCGGGCATCGCCAGGCGTCGCGCCGAGCTCTGGAACCGGCGCGCGTTCGCGTCCGGCCGGAACAGCGCCGTGCCGCCGTCGGCCTGGGGATAGGCCTTGAGCCCTTCGAAGATCTCCTGCGCATAATGCAGCACCGCGCAGGCCGGATCGACCGTGAGCGCCGCGCGCGCCGTCACCCGCGCGTCGTGCCAGCCGCGCGCGTCGCTATATTCGACCACCGCCATGTGATCGGTGAAGACGCGGCCGAAGCCCGGCTCGACCAGCTGCTCCGCGCGCAGATCGGCCGTCACGGGCGAGCCGTGCGGCTCGAACCGGAAGGGCGGCGCGACGGGGGCGTGCATGGCTGGAATCCTTGCGAAACAGGGGTTGCCGGGGACTAGGACCGCTGGCTAGACGGGTCAACATGGCTGCCGCAGCACCTTCCGCCTCCCCGCTGTTCCTCCGCGAGCCCGAGCTGCGCCGCGGGCTGGAGCTGCTGTATTTCGGCTACAGCCATCTTACCCGCTCGATCGACCGCGACCTGTCGCGGCAGGGGCTGGGGCGGGCGCATCACCGTGCGCTCTATTTCATCGGCCGCAAGCCGGACCTGACCGTCAGCGAGCTGCTGTCGCTGCTGGCGATCACCAAGCAGTCGCTCGGCCGGGTGCTGAACGACCTGTGCGAGCGCCAGCTGGTGGAGGCCCGCACCGGCGAGCGCGACCGCCGGCAGCGGCTGCTGCGGTTGACCGATCAGGGCGAGAGCCTCGAAAGCGCGTTGTTCGAGCAGGCGCGCCGCCGCATCGCCGACGCCTATGCGCGCGCGGGCCAGCACGCCGTGTCGGGCTTCTGGGCGGTGCTGGAAGGCCTGGTGCCGGAAGAGGACCGCAGCGCGATCGCGGCGCTGGGGAGCTGACGCCCGCCGGTCAATCGGCACGCGCCGCCGCCGCGATGGCCGCATTGCGCCGCGCCGCGGCGCGCAGCGTTTCCGTCAGCAGTGCGACCAGGGCGCCGTCATGGTCGAGCACGTTCAGCCCCTCGCGGGTCGAGCCCTTCGGGCTGGCGACGCGGTCGGCGAGCACGGCCGGGCTCGCGTCCGCCTGCGCCGCGAGCAGCGCCGAACCTTCCACCGTCGCCAGCGCCAGCCGCGCGGCCTGATCGGCAGGCAGGCCCAGCGCCGCGCCCGCCGCCGCCATCGCGTCGATCCAGCGGTAGAGGAAGCCGGGTCCGCTGCCCGCCAGCGCGGTGACGACGTCGAACAGCGCCTCGTCCGCGATCCACTCGACCAGCCCGAGCGGCGCCATGATCGTCTCGGCGCGCGCCGTCTCGCCGGTCCCGTGCAGCGCCACCACGCCCTTGCCGATCGCGACCGGCAGGTTGGGCATCGCGCGCACGATCGCCGGGGCGGGAAAGCGCGCGGCCAGCGTCGCCAGCTCGACGCCGGCCAGGATCGACACCAGCAGTCGCGGCGCCGCGCCGGCGAGCGGCCCGCGCGCCGCCTGCTCCAGCTGATGGGGCTTGAACCCCAACAGGATCGTGTCGAAGTCCGTCACGGGATCGGGAACCGCGGCAAGGACGCGCACCCCGTCCGGCATCGCCCGCCCGCTCGGGCTCACGACGGTCACCTGCGCCGGATCGAGCCCGCTCGCCAGCCAGCGGTGCAGCATCGCGCCGCCCATGGTGCCCGCGCCGACCAGCAGCAGCCGGCCGGCGGCCTCGCCCAGATCACCTGATGAGGCGGTCACGCCTCTCCCTGCGTGTCGACCAGCGCCGCGGCGAGCGCCTCCTTGGGCGATTTGCCCCCCCACAGCACGAACTGGAACACCGGGTAGAAGCGCTCGCATTCCTCGATCGCGCTCTCCACCAGCAGCTCGGCCTGGGCGAGCGACATCGCGCCCTCCTCCTCGGAGTCGATCATCGTGGCGTGGCGGTAGAGCAGCACGCCGGTTGACGACCACAGCTCGAAATGGCCGATCCAGAGCTGCTCGTTGACGAGCCCCATCGCCTCGTAGAGCAGGGCGCGACGGTCGTCGGGCGCCTTGATGTCGGGAAAGGCGAGGAACTGGAGGACGCTGTCATGCTCCCGCCACAACCCGCGCAACTCGTAGCTGGTCCAGCTGCCGGGGGCGGTCGCGACGATCTCGTCGTCGTGGCGCTCATGCTCCCAGCCATGGGCCGCGTAATAGGCCTCCAGCATGTCAATGGGCGCGGCGCTCTCCGCCTCGTGATCGTGGCCACTCAGCATGGTCGTCCTCCACCCCCAGGGTTCTGCCGAGCCGGACGCCCCGCCACAACCCAGGCGAACAACCTTGTGGAGAAAGCTGTGGAAAAGATCAGGCCACGTCCGCGGGGACGGTGTGCCGCCCTTCCAGCGCCTCCAGCCGCGCGCGGAGCGCATCGGCCTCCTCGCGCGCGGCGACGGCCATCGCCTTCACCGCGTCGAACTCGTCACGGGTGACGAGGTCCAGGCCGCCGATCCACTCGCGCGCGCGGGTCCGGGCGTTCGCCTCCGCCTCGCGGCCCATGCCGGCCAAGGTGCCCGCGGCGCCGTTCAGCACCCGGACGATATCGCTGATGACCCGGTTTTCGGCCTGCATGTCCAACCTCGTTCGATGTCTACAACATCTGGGACGTGCGCGGGCCGGGCGCAACCCGAGCAGCGGCCGGGTTCAGCTGGCCGATGCGCCAGGCCAGCACGCCGGCGAAGCTCACCCAGACGAGCAGCGGGACCATCAGCCACGCCGCGCCGGTCCGCACGCGACCGAACAGGATCGTCGTCGCGATGCCCCAGGCCAGGATGAAGCCGATCAGCCCCAGCGCCGCCGCGATCCGATGAGCACCGAAGAACAGGGGCTGCCACAGCGCCAGCGCCACGACCTCGATCACGAACAGCGCGACCGCCGGCCGGCGACCGCGCGCGCCGCGCGCATTCAGCACCGTTGCCGCCGCCAGCCCGAGCAGGACGTAGATGATCGTCCACGCGACCGGGAACAGCCAGTCGGGCGGGGTCAGCGGCGGCTTGGCGAGCGCGACGTACCAGGGATTGTCGCTGCCTGCCGGCACCAACCGGCCGGACGCGAACCCGATCAGCAGCACCAGCGGCACGGTGACCGCCGCCCAGCGCCCGAACGACCAGCGCAACTGCCCCCTCGACGCGAGTCCGCCCACATCCGCTCCCTTGCGACCCAAGCGTGGTGGTTCCTGCCCGATGCGGATCGCGCAATCAACCGAGCGTGGCGGCGAGCAGATACTCGACATTGCCCTCGGGCCCGGTGATCGGGCTCTGGGTGACGCCCAGCGCGCGCCAGCCCTGCGTTTCCACCCAGGCCGCGGCCGCCGCGCACGTCCGCCGTCGCACCGCCTCGTCGCGCACCACGCCGCCCTTGCCGATCTCCTCGCGCCCGGCCTCGAACTGCGGCTTCACCAGCGCGAGCAACCGCGCCGGCGCGCGCGCGAAGGTCAGTGGCCGTTCCAGCACCTTGGCCAGCCCGATGAAGCTCGCATCGCAGACGAGGAGGTCGATCGGCTCGGGGATGTGTGCGGCCGTCAGGATGCGCGCGCTGGTCTGCTCGTGGACCTGCACGCGCGGGTCCTGCCGCAGTTTCCAGGCCAGCTGGTTGGTGCCGCTGTCGACCGCATGGACGCGGGCGGCGCCGCGGCTGAGCAGCACGTCGGTAAAGCCGCCGGTCGAGCTGCCGACGTCGATCGCGACCGCGCCCGTCACGTCCCAGCCGAAATGGTCGAGCCCGTGCGCCAGCTTGACGCCGCCGCGCGACACCCAGGGATGATCCCGCCCGCGCACCGCCAGGGCGGCATCGTCGGCGATCTGCTCGCCGGGCTTGGCGACCTTGCGCTCGCCCGCGAACACCAGCCCCGCCATCACCAGCGCCTGCGCCCGTGCCCGGCTCTCGGCGAGCCCGCGCGCGACGAGAAGCTGGTCGATACGCAGTTTGGATGGCACGGACTGGACCTTTCACTGGTTGCGCGCTACCTTCTCGACCATGAACGCGCCGCCTCGCCGGGACAAGTTCAAGGCCTATCGCGCCCGTAAGAAGGCAGCCGGGCTGCGTGAACTGCGGTTCTGGGTGCCGGATATCGGCGCCCCCCATTTCCAACGAGAACTCGACGCGCAGATCGAGCGGATCAACGCCGCCGAGGACGAGCGCGACGTCCTGATCTTCTGCGAGCTGGCAGCTGCCGAGGTCTGGGCGGCGCCGGATTGAAACGGGGCGACCTGGTCACGGCGGCGCTGGCGGGAAATTACGGCAAACCGCGTCCGTGCCTGATCGTCCAGTCGGACAGGCTCGCCAAGCTGGGCAGCGTCCTGCTCTGCCCGCTGACCAGCGATCTGAGCACGGCTGGTCCGACCCGAGTCAAGATCATCGCAGACGTCGCCAACGGCCTGGCAGCCGACTCGCTGGTGATGATCGACAAGGTCACGGCCATCCCGCGAGCACGCTGTCGCGACAGGATTGGCGCGGCCGATACGACCGTCCTTAAGCAGGTGAACGGGTTGCTTTTGCTCGCGCTCGGGCTGCTCGATTGAGCTCGGTATCACCAACGGAGGTCGTCTCGAGCCCTCCGCCGCCGCCCAGGTCAGCTCACTCGCAGGCGGCGCATTTGCCGCGGACCTCGATCACGGGGCGTTCGGGGGAGAAGCCCGCCGCCTGCGCCGCGCCGCGGACGCCGCGCGCGAGCTTGTCGTCATCGAGATGCACGGTCCTGCCGCAGCCGTCGCAGACCAGGAAGATACAGTCGTGCAGGCAGTCGGGGTGGGCATTGACGACATAGGCGTTCGCGCTCTCCACCCGGCGCGCCAGGTTGGCGCCGACGAACAGGTCGAGGATGCGGTAGACGGTGTTGGCGGCGACGCGGCGCCCCTCGCGTCCGGATACGGCCTCCGCAATGTCATAGGCGCTCGCCGGATTGGCGAAGCCGGCCAGCGCCTCGAACACGCTGGCGCGCATCGCGGTCCACTGCTCGCCCGCCTTTTCCAGCGTCGCCCGCGCCGCCACCGTCAGCGCTGCGCCTTCGGGCTCGTGGTGGTCATGCGAGTGGGTGGCCATGGGCCGAGTCTAGGCCGACCCGGCCCCGATCTCAAGGACGCGGGCAGCGGTTGGCACGGGTCGCGAACCTGCTAGGCTGTCGGTGATGCGCTTCCTGCTCCTTGCCGTCGCCCTCCTCTCCTCCCCCGCCGCCGCGCAGAACCGCGCGATCGCGAGCGACCCGCCGGTCGACAAGGCGCATCCCGCCAGCATGCAGGTGCTCCATATCCCGTCGGGCGGCGTGGCGATCAACGGCGTCGCCTATCGGCCAGCGGGCGCCGGGCTCCATCCCGTGCTCGTGCTGCTCCACGGGCTGCCGGGCAACGAAAAGAACCTCGACCTCGCCCAGGCGGCGCGGCGCGCCGGCTGGATCGCGGTGACCTTCAACTATCGCGGGTCGTGGGGCAGCCCCGGCCGGTTCAGCTTCGCGCACGTGCTGGCGGACAGCGCCGCCGTGCTCGCCTTCCTGCGCGATCCCGCCCAGGCGGCGCGGCTCGGCGCCGATCCCGCGCGCATCGTGCTGGCGGGGCATAGCATGGGCGGCTGGGCGACGCTGCTCACCGCCGCGCGCGATCACGCGCTCGCCGGTGCGATCGCGATCTCCGCCGCCGACCTCGGCATGTTCGCCGGGCAGCCGCGCGCCGAGGTGACGGCGTTCATGGCGGACAACGCCGAGACCCTGGCGACCACGCCCGCCACCATGGCCGACGAGGCGATCGCGAACGGCCCGGCGATGCGGCTGGGCACGGCCGCCCCCGGGCTCGCGCGCACGCCGCTCCTTGTGCTCACCAGCGACGACGGACTCGCGCCCGCCGCGGACGCGCTGGTCGCGACGGTGCGGCGGGAGGGCAATAGCCGCGTCGCCACGCTCCACGCCGCCACCGACCATGGCTGGTCCGACCACCGCATCGCGCTGGAGAGCGCCATCCTCGACTGGCTCGACGCGCTGCGCTGACGCCGGTTGGCGGGGCGCGCCGGAGCGCCTATCTGCGGGCAATGCTTCAGCCCAGCCCCCAGTTCATGACGCGCGCGCGACCGCTCCTGGTCGCCCGCTGGCTGTTCGCGGTCGCCGGGCTGATCGTCGCGATGGTGGTCGTCGGCGGCATCACGCGGCTGACCGAATCGGGGCTGTCGATCACCGAGTGGAAGCCGATCACCGGGGTCGTCCCGCCGCTGACCCGTGCGGCGTGGGAGCACGCCTTCGACCTCTACAAGCGCATCCCCGAATACCAGGCGTTCAACCGCGGCATGACGCTCGCCGGCTTCCAGGCGATCTTCTTCTGGGAGTATCTGCACCGGCTGCTCGGCCGCGTCATCGGCCTCGCCTTCGCCGCGCCGCTCGTCTGGTTCTGGGTCCGGCGGCAGATTCCGGCGGGCTACAAGCCGCGGCTCGTCGCACTGCTCGCGCTCGGCGGTCTGCAGGGCACGATCGGCTGGTGGATGGTCGCCTCGGGCCTGTCGGTGCGCACCGACGTCAGCCACATCCGGCTGATGGTCCACCTGCTGACCGCGCTGGTCATCCTCGGCGGCATCGTCTGGACCGCGCTGGACCTCGTCCAGCTGCAGCGCCGGCCGTTCGCGCCGTCGTCCCGCTTCACCCCGCTGGCGCTGGTCGCGCTGACGCTGCTGTTCGCGCAGCTCGGCTATGGCGCGCTGACCGCGGGGCTCGATGCGGGGCACGCCTTCAACAGCTGGCCGCTGATGGGCGACACGCTGTTCCCCGCCGGCGGGCTGCCCGCCGGCGCCGGCTCGGGGGAGATGGTCAACAACCCGATCGTGGTGCAGTTCGTCCACCGCTGGCTGGCGTTCGTCGCCGCGGCCGGGCTGCTGACGCTCGCCTGGCGCGCGGCCCGGGCACGCAGCCGGGCGGGGCTGGCGGTCGCCGGACTTGTCACCCTCCAGATCGCGCTCGGCATCGCGACGCTGCTCTCGGGCGTGCGGATCGAGATCGCGGTCTGGCACCAGCTCAATGCGGCGCTGCTGCTGATCGCCGCCGTCGCCGCCGCGCACGCGATCGGACACGTCAAACCGTCGACCATCAGCCTGCGGTAGCGGGATACCCGCCGGCAAAGCGGCGCAAATGCTTGACTTGCGCGGCCGCCGTCGTCATTAGCCGCTCCGTAACGCCGCTCCCGCCGGGGGCGGCGCATGTCGTTTCACGAGAGGTCCCAGCCCATGAAGGCGCTGATGAAGACCACCCAGTCGGTCAAGCCGGCCGAGGTGGAGAAGAAGTGGCATCTGGTCGATGCCGACGGCCTGGTCGTCGGCCGCGCCGCCGTGGTGATCGCGAACGTTCTGCGCGGCAAGCACAAGACCAGCTTCACCCCGCATGTCGATTGTGGCGACAACGTCGTCGTCATCAACGCCGACAAGATCCGCTTCACGTCCAACAAGGCGCAGAAGAAGGTCTATTACAAGCACACCGGCTATGCGGGCGGGATCAAGGAGATCACCGCGGCCAAGGTCCTGGAGGGCCGCTTTCCCGAGCGCGTGCTGGAAAAGGCCGTCGAGCGCATGATCCCCCGCGGGCCGCTCGGCCGGCAGCAGATGCGCAACCTGCGCATCTTCGCGGGCACGGAGCACCCGCATAGCGCGCAGGACCCCCAGCCCCTCGACATCGCCGGCATGAGCCGGAAGAACAAGGTGACCGCCTGATGTCCGACGATCGTCAGTCCCTCTCCGATCTCAGCGCCGCGCTCCAGCAGCAGCGCGAGGTTGCGGTCACCCAGTCCGACGAGCGCGCGGACGCCGCCGATCCCGTCGGCCAGATCGACGCGCCGGTCCAGCGCGCGCCGCTGCGCGAGCAGGAGATCGACAAGCAGGGCCGCGCCTATGCCACCGGCCGCCGCAAGGACGCGGTCGCGCGCGTGTGGCTCAAGCCCGGCAGCGGCAAGATCACGATCAACGGCCGCGACCAGGGCGTCTATTTCGCGCGTCCGACGCTGCGCCTCGTCATCAACCAGGTGTTCGGTGTCACCGAGCGCGAGGGCCAGTACGACGTGATCTGCACCGTCAAGGGTGGCGGTCTCTCCGGCCAGGCCGGCGCGGTCAAGCACGGCATCAGCCAGGCGATCACCAAATACGAGCCGACGCTGCGCGCGCCGGTGAAGGCCGCGGGCTTCCTGACCCGCGACAGCCGCACGGTGGAGCGCAAGAAGTACGGCCGCGCCAAGGCCCGCCGCAGCTTCCAGTTCTCCAAGCGTTAAGCGCGCCTGTCGCAGCGTAGCTGCGACAGGACCCGTAGCGCCGGCCGGCGGGGCGGCTCGCCCGCCCCGTTCGACGTCACGGGATTTACTCCCGTGACGGCGCTGCCCAGCGTCGGCGATCGACATCGCGTACCTGCTATTTACGTGACCGCCATCGAGAACGGCCATGCGGCGGCTCTGGTATCTGGTGCACATGGTGGTGAGGCTCACCCATGATTGCGCTGCTGAAGCGCACTTGCGGATCCTTGAACGTAGCCCTCTCGGGTCTAGCTTCGTTCGTCGTCGCCATCGGGTTCCTGACCGTCGAGGCGTCGGCGCTCGTCTTTTGACGCAGGCGGGCCGGTCACCCCATCCGCACCACCGCCCCGCCCAGCCGCGCCGCGTCGCGCTCGTCGTGCGTGACCATCAGCACCGGCAGCCCCGTCGCCGCGAGCCGCTCCACCAGCCGCAGCCCGTCCTCCTGCCGCGCCGGGTCGAGCGAGGACAGCGGCTCGTCGAGCAGCAGGAACGCCGGATCGCTCAGCAGCGCGCGGCCGATCGCGACGCGCCGCGCTTCGCCGCCGGACAGGGTGCGCGGCCAGCGATCGAGCAGGGGCGTGATGTCGAGCATGGCAGCGGTCTCCGTCAACCGAGCGTCGCTCATCGCGCCGTAGAGGATATTGTCGCGCACCCGCAGGTGCGGGAACAGCCGCGTGTCCTGGAAGACGTATCCGGCCCGCCGCCGCTCGACGGGCGCATCCACGCCCGCCGCCGCGTCGAACAGCGTCGCCCCGCCGACCCGCACATGCCCGCGCTCCGGCCGCACCAGCCCGGCGATCATGTGCAGCACGCTGGTCTTGCCGACACCCGACGGCCCCAGCAGCACCGTCACCCCCGGCCCGGTCGCGAAGCGCGCGGCGATGGTCGCCTCGCCGCGCCGGCCCTCGACAGCGACGTCAAAGGACATGGACGCCCCGCCCGCTGCGCCGCGCCAGCAGCTCGGACCCGAGCAGCGCCACCAGGCTGAGCGCCACCGACACCGCGGCCAGCCGCCACACCGTCGCCTCGCCGCCCGGCCGCTGGAGCGCCGCGTAGATGGCGAGCGGCAGCGTCTCCGTCTCGCCCGGCACGTCGGACACGAAGGTGATCGTCGCGCCGAACTCGCCGATCGCGCGCGCGAAGCCCAGCACCGCGCCCGCCCACACGCCCGGCAGGCTGAGCGGCAGCGTGATCGTGCGGAACACGCGGCCGCGCCCCGCGCCGAGCGTGCGCGCCGCCTCCTCCAGCCGCCGGTCGACCGCCTCGATCGACAGCCGCATCGCCCGCACCGCCAGCGGCAGCGCCATCACCGCCGCCGCGATTGCCGCGCCGGTCCAGCGGAACAGGACGGTCACGCCCAGCCCCGCGAGCACCCGCCCCAGCGGCCCCGCCGGCGCGAACAGCAGCAGCAGCACCCAGCCCGTCACCACCGGCGGCACCACCAGCGGCAGGTGGACGACGCCGTCGAGCAGCAGCCGCCCGGGAAAGCGGCGGCGCGCCAGCAGCCAGGCGAGCGCGAAGGCGATCGGCACGACCAGCAGCGTCGCCACCCCGCCGACGAGCAGCGTCAGGCGGACGATCTCCCATTCGGCGGCGGTCAGCAGGAGCGCATCGCCACCCCGGCCTTGCGCCGGGATCCCGCTTCTGTTGCCGTCCGCCCAAGGCAGCGGGAACCCGGCGCAAGGCCGGGGTGACGCGGGGCGCAGATCACGGCTGCGTGAACCCATGGCGGAGCAAGACCGCCCGTCCCCGCGCCGACAGCAGGAAGCGCCGGAAGCTCTCCGCGTCCGGGTTCGCCGATGCCTTCAGCCGCGCCACCGGATAGCGGATCGGCGGGTGGCTGGCCGCCGGGAACACGCCGGCGATCCGCACCGCCGGCTCGGCGCGCGCGTCCGTCGCATAGACGATCCCGAACGGCGCCGCGCCGCGCGCGACCAGCGCCAGCGCGGCGCGCACGTCCGCCGCCTTGACGACGTGCGGCGCCACCGCCCCCCACGCGCCGAGCGCGGTCAGCGCCGCGCGGCCATATTTTCCCGCCGGTACCGCATCCGGGTCCGCCATCGCCACCGGGCCGCCCGCCAGCGTCCGTCCGAGGCTGGCCCGCGTCACCCGCCCGCGCCAGCCCGCCGGCGCCACGACTACCAGCCGATTGCCGCACAGGTCCGCGCGCGTGCCCGGCACCAGCAGCCCCGCCTTGGCGAGCGCATCCATCCAGTCCTCGTCGGCGCTCGCGAACAGGTCGGCCGGCGCGCCGGCCAGCGCCTGACGCGCCAGCGCCGAGCTCGCGGCGAAGGAGAGCACGGGCCGCGCGTGGCCCGCCGCCGCCCAGGCGTCCGCCTCGGCTGTCATTGCCTCCTGCAGGCTCGCCGCGGCCAGCACCAGCGGCCCGTGCCGCGCCGCCGCGGTCGCCGGAAAGGACAGGAGGGCGAGCAGGAACAGCAGCCGGCGCATCGGCCCACTTAGCCGGGAACGGCCGCCGCCGCCAAACGCTTGGCCGGGCATGAGCAAGCTGACCAGCGACTTCTTCGTCGAGCGCCTCAAGACCTGGGGCGTCACCCGCATCTTCGGCTATTCGGGCGACGGCATCAACGGCGTGCTCGGCGCGCTCCAGCGGGCGGAACAGGCCGGTGAAGGGATCGAGTTCGTCCAGGTCCGGCACGAGGAGATGGCCGCCTTCATGGCCGTCGCGCACGCCAAGTTCACCGGCGAGATCGGCGTCTGCCTGTCGACCGGCGGCCCCGGCGCCACCCACCTCGTCACCGGCCTCTACGACGCCAAGCTGGACCATCAACCCGTGCTCGCCATCGCCGGCCAGGCGGAGTCGACGGTGCGCGGCGCGAGCTATCAGCAGGAGCTGAACCTCGATCGCCTGTTCGCCGATGTCGCGGCCTATGTTCAGGAAGCCACCGCGCCAGCCCAGGTCCGCCACCTGACGGACCGCGCGTTGCGCATCGCCATCGCCGGCAACGTGCCCACCGCGATCGTACTGCCCAAGGACGTGCAGGACGAGGCATATGAGGAGCCCAAGGTCCAGCACGGCTTCACCCGCTCCGGCCCGGGCTATAGCCGCCCGTCGGTGATCCCGAAGCAGGACGACCTGCGCCGCGCCGCCGAGGTCCTCAATGCCGGCCAGAAGGTGGCGGTCCTGATCGGCGCCGGCGCGCTGGGGGCCGCGGCCGAGGTGACCGAGGTCGCCGACCGGCTCGGCGCGGGGATCGCCAAGGCGCTGCTCGGCAAGGACGCGCTGCCTGACGACCAGCCCGGCGTCACCGGCGCGATCGGGCTGCTCGGCACCAAGCCCTCGTCCGACCTGATGGTCGGCTGCGACACGCTGCTGATGGTCGGCACCGGCTTTCCCTGGGCGGAGTTCCTGCCGCCCGACGGACAGGCCCGCGCGGTGCAGATCGACATCGATCCCGCGATGCTCGGGCTGCGCTATCCGGTCGAGGTCAATTTGCACGGGGATGCGGCCGAGACGCTGCAGGCGCTGCTCCCCCTGCTCCGCCGCCAGGACGATCGGGCCTGGCGCGAGGGGATCGAGCGCGGCGTCGCGGCCTGGTGGCAGACGCTGGAGGAGCGCGCCATGGCCGCCGCGAACCCGGTCAACCCGCAGCGCGTCGTCTGGGAGATGTCGCCGCGCCTGCCCGCCGATGCGATCGTCACCAGCGACTCGGGCTCGTGCGCCAACTGGTATGCGCGCGACTATCGCCTGCGCGCCGGGCAGCGCGCCAGCCTGTCGGGCGGCCTCGCGTCGATGGGGGCGGCCGTGCCTTATGCCATCGCCGCCAAGTTCGCCCACCCCCGCCGTCCGGTGGTGGCGCTGGTCGGCGACGGCGCGATGCAGATGAACAACCTCGCCGAGCTCATCACCGTCCAGAAATACTGGCGCGGCTGGGCCGATCCGCGCTTCGTCGTCTGCGTGTTCAACAACGGCGACCTGAACGAGGTTACGTGGGAACAGCGCGTCACGGAGGGCAACCCGCGCTTCCCGACGACGCAGGACATCCCGGACGTGCCCTATGCGAAGTTCGCCGAGCTGATCGGGCTCGGCGGCATCTTCGTCGACGACCCGGACCAGCTCGGCGCCGCCTGGGAGCGTGCGCTCGCCGCGGACCGGCCGACGCTGATCGAGGTGCGCACCGATCCGGAAGTCGCGCCCTTCCCACCCCACCTCACGTTTGAGCAGATGAAGAACTTCACCTCGGCCATGGTGAAGGGCGACCGGCGGACCGCTCATCTGCTGCTGGAGACCGCGCGCCAGCTGGCGAAGGAGGTGCTGCCCGGCTGAACCGCTCGCGGCCGTCAGAAGGCGAAATACGGCCCCTGCACCCCGCCCGCGCTGCGGCCCTCGATGGCGGTGTAGACGGTGCGGCCGAAGAAGAACGGGACGCCGAAATCGAAGCTGTTGGCAAAGGGCAAGGGCGGCGTGATCAGCGTCGGATTGAGCCCCAGCCCGGGCGCGACGACCGCGTCGGCCGCCACGCCGAACGGACTGTAGAGCGTGAACGCGCCGCTCGCCGTCACGCCGTTGGTCGCCGTCAGCACCGGCGTCAGCGGCAGCGGACTGGCGGGGCAGTAGAAGGCGATGAAGTCGGCGTCCGTGCACGGCGGCAGCGTGGTATCGATGAAATAATAGTCGTCGCTGCCGCTATCGAGGAAGCTCTGCGTCAGCTGCTTGCCGTTATAGGTGACGGTCAGCACGCCCGGCCCCCGGCGGCTGCTCGAATCTGTCACGGGCAGCACGTTGGCGGCGGTGAGGGCGTTGTCCGCCTGGGTGCCGATGCCGAAGGTGACGGTGCCGGTCAGGCCGGGAAGGCCCGCGCGCGGCACGGACGGCAGCGTCAGGATCACGCCGTTATTGTCGGTCGGAAAGGCGGCGACGGGATTGGGCAGCTGCTCGAACGGCGCCACGGCGCTGGCGGCGCGGCCGATGATCGACGCGCAGCCGCTCGTCGGGCAATCATAATAGATCGCCGCCGCCTGGCCGCCGCTGACCGTGCAGATCGCCCCGCAATCGGTGGTGGTCGTGCCGACGCCGATGATCGCGTTGGCGCCGAAATCCTGCACCGTCGTGATCGCCGCGCCGCCGCCCGCCGAGCAGCTGGCCGGGACGGCCGCGAACAGGCCGGTGTCGCCGATGGTCTGAAACGGCATGTTCGCCACCTTCTCGCCGGCGATCGAGAAATCGGCCTTGCGCACCGATCCGAAGGCGTAGGAGTTCACATATTGGTAGCACTCGCCGACCGCGTTGCCGCCGGCGTCGGTCTCCGCCGGCAGCGCCGCGAGCAGCGCCGCCCGCAGCACCGGCTGGATGATCCGCAGGCCGACCGAGCCCGTGTCCAGGATGACATGGTCGATCGTCTGGCAATTGGTCGTAGATCCCGGCGCGCAGATCGTGACGGTGACATAGGGTTCGTTGAATGCCGAATAGGCGCCGCTGCCGACGTTGAGCGCGGCGGGACCGGCGTCCAGCGTCACGGTCGTGGTATTGGCGACGGTGGTCGGCGTCGGCGTCGGGCTCGGCGTCGGGGTCGGCACGACGGTCGGCGTTGACGCGGTGGTCGCGGGGCTCGACGCGTCGCCACCGCACGCCGCCAGCGTCAGCGCCGCGGCCAGCGTGGCGATCCAGCGGAAGCGGCTCATTCGCCGATCGCCAGGCTGGCGGCGGAGAAGTCCGCGGGGGCGAGCGACGGGACCAGCGCCGCGCCATGGAACCAGCCCATATGCCCCTCCTGCCTGATCTGCAGGTCGGCGCGCGCGACCTGCACCGGCCGGCGGAAACCGTGCATCGCCCGGCCGATCCCGCCGGTCGGCTGCATCGCGGCGAAATACGGGCCGAGCAGGCTGCGCAGATCGGGCTTGCCCGGCCCTGCCCAGGTCACCGCGAACACCCTCCCCTGCGCGTTGGTCAGCTCATGCACGACGCCGCCGTTCGCGCGCGTCAGGATGTGGCGGGTGAACGCACCCTCCGCCTGTCGCGACACCCGCGCGGCCATCCGGCCCCGGTCCGCTTCGATGGTGGCCATCGGCCCGCCGAGTTCCGCGCGGGCAGCGACGGGCGCGAGGATCAGACCGAGGGCGAGAGAAAGGCCGGACGGGGCGATGGGCGGCATCGGGCAACACCTTGCGCTACGAACACGATCGCCGGCGCCCCCTTGCCGCGACCGCCCGCCACGCTATCGGCCGCCGCCCGCCTGTCAAGCTCCCCGAGGGGCCCGCGAACGACAGCGAAGGTAAATAATCCAGCAAGTTGCGGCGACGTCGCGTTAGCCTTCGTCGCCCATCCGCAGCGCCGCGATGAACGCCTCCTGCGGGATCTGGACGTTGCCATATTCCCGCATCCGCTTCTTGCCCTCCTTCTGCTTGTCGAGCAGCTTCTTCTTGCGGCTGATGTCGCCGCCATAGCATTTGGCGGTCACGTCCTTGCGCATCGCCGCGATCGTCTCGCGCGCGATCACCTTGCCGCCGATCGCCGCCTGGATCGGGATCTTGAACAGGTGACGCGGAATCAGATCCTTCAGCCGCTCGCACATCCCTCTGCCCCGGCTCTCGGCGGTGCCGCGATGGACGATCATGCCGAGCGCATCGACCGGCTCGTTGTTGACCAGCACGCTCATCTTGACGAGGTCGCCCTCGCGATAGCCGATCTGGTGATAGTCGAAGCTCGCATAGCCGCGGCTGATGCTCTTCAGCCGATCGTAGAAGTCGAACACCACCTCGTTGAGCGGCAGCTCATAGGTCGCCTGCGCCCGCCCGCCGACATAGGTCAGGTTCTTCTGGATGCCGCGCCGGTCCTGGCAGAGCTTCAGGATCGAGCCGAGATACTCGTCGGGGACGTAGATCGTCGCCTCGATCCATGGCTCGGCGATGCTCGCGATGCGGCTCGGGTCGGGCATGTCGGCGGGATTGTGCAGCTCGAGATGGCCCGCGCCGTGCGTCAGCTCGATCTCGTAGACGACGCTGGGCGCGGTGGTGATGAGGTCGAGATCATATTCGCGCGTCAGCCGCTCCTGGATGATCTCCAGGTGGAGCAGGCCGAGGAACCCGCAGCGATAGCCGAAGCCGAGCGCGGCCGAGGTCTCCATCTCGAACGAGAAGGAGGCGTCGTTCAGGCGCAGCCTGCTGATCGATTCGCGCAGCTTCTCGAAATCGTTGGCGTCGACCGGAAACAGCCCGCAGAAGACGACGGGCTGCACCTCCTTGAACCCCGGCAGGGCCTGGGCCGTGGGCCGCCTGGCGTCGGTCAGCGTGTCGCCGACGCGGGCCTGCGCCACGTCCTTGATCTGCGCGGTGATGAAGCCGATCTCGCCCGGGCCGAGCTCGTCGAGCTGCTCGATCTTGGGCCGGAAGCAGCCGACGCGGTCGACCAGATGCGTCGTCCCCGCCTGCATGAACTTGATCTGCTGGCCCTTGCGCATCGCGCCGTCGATCACGCGGACCAGGATGACCACGCCCAGATACGGGTCGTACCAGCTGTCGACCAGCATCGCCTTCAGCGGTGCGGCCGCGTCGCCCCTGGGAGGCGGGATCTTGCGGACGATCGCCTCCAGGATGTCGGCGATGCCGATGCCGGCCTTGGCGCTGGCGAGCACCGCTTCGGATGCGTCGAGCCCGATCACGTCCTCGATTTCCTTGCGCACCTTTTCGGGCTCGGCGGCAGGCAGGTCGATCTTGTTGATGACGGGCACGATCTCGTGGTCGTGCTCGATCGACTGGTAGACGTTGGCGAGCGTCTGCGCCTCCACCCCCTGCGCGGCGTCCACCACCAGCAGCGCGCCCTCGCACGCCGCCAGGCTGCGGCTCACCTCATAGGCGAAGTCGACATGGCCCGGCGTGTCCATCAGGTTCAGCTCATAGGCCTTGCCGTCGCGCGCGGTGTAGGCGAGCCGCACGGTCTGCGCCTTGATGGTGATGCCCCGCTCGCGCTCGATGTCCATGTTGTCGAGCACCTGCTCGCTCATCTCGCGGTCGGTCAGGCCGCCGGTGGCCTGGATCAGCCGGTCGGCGAGCGTCGACTTGCCATGATCGATATGGGCGATGATCGAGAAGTTGCGGATGCGGTCGAGGGCGGCGGACATGTCCCCCGCGCGCCTAGCCCAGCCACCGGGCCGGTGCTAGACCACGACGGACTCGGGGGTCGCGCCCTGCCGCCAAGCCCAAAGGGCGGCGGCACGTCGAACAAGGGGGGGAAATGCCATGAACCGTTTCGTCACGTCCGCGGCGCTCGCCGCGATCGTCGCCGCACCCGCGGGCGCGCAGCGCCTCGCCAAGCCCTCGTCCGGGCAGCGCCTGCAGGAGGCGACCGCCAACGACGTACCGCGCTGCCCGCGCAAGCTCGGCACCGTCTCGATCGAGGACGGCGACGATCCCAACAGCTGGACGCAGGCCAGCCTCGCGCCGCCGTCCAAGCTGCTCAAGGTGCTGGTCGCGCGGTCGGGCTGTTTCAATCTCGTCGATCGCGGCACCGGCCTCAACGCCGCCAGCCGCGAGCGCGAGATCGGCGGCTCGCTCGGGCTGCAGCGCCGCTCCAACGTCGGCCTCGGCCAGATCAAGGCCGCCGACTACGTCCTCGTTGCCGAGATCCAGGGCGCCAACGCCAGCGTCAGCGGCGGCGGTGGCGCCGCGGCGGTGGGCGGCCTCATCAATCATCGCCTGGGTGGCCTGCTCGGCGGCATCAGCAGCAAGAAGATGGAGGCGAACACCATCCTCTCGATCACCAACGTCCGCACGACGGAGACGATCGCCACGGAGGACGGCTACGCGGCCAAGAACAACCTGTCGATCGCGGGCGGCGGCTTCTTCGCGGTCGCGGGCGGAGTCGGCGGCGGCTACGACAACACCGATCTCGGCCGGATCGTTACCCTGTCCTTCATCCAGGCCTATGCCAAGCTGGTCAACGACCTGGGCGGGATCACGCCCGGCGACGCCGGCACGGCACAGGCGGCACCGAGCAAGACCTTCACCGCGCAGGGACCCGTCGCGATGCGGGCGACGGCGATGGCCTCTGGAAGGCTGGTCCGCACCTTGCCGCCGGGCGCGACGGTCTATCCCACCGGCAAGAAGGAAGGGATGTGGTGGGAAGTGGCGGACGAGAACGACAATGTCGGCTGGGTGCTCAACTCCCGCCTCGCCCCGACGCAGTAGAATGCTCAGCGCGACGCCGACTCGATCGCGGCCAGGGCATTGAGGAAGCGTCGCGATCCCTCGCCGCGCACGATCGCCCAGCGCACGCCGCGCCGCTCCAGTTCGCGCTTCGACAGCTCGAAGAAGCGCTGCCGCTCCGCCTCCGTCCCGAACATCCGCGTGCCGTCCTCCTCCCAGGGCAGGTCGATGTCGAACAGGAGGTAGAGGTCGGCGTAGTTGTCCCATCGGTGGAACCAGGGATCGCGCCGGCCGAACAGCATGTCCGCCCACACCGCGCTCATCAGCGGATCGGTATCCAGGATCACCGGATGCGGCCCGCTCGCCACCGCCGCCCGCGTCTTGGCGTCATGGGCGTGGGCGATCATGATCAGGTCGGCCATTCTTAGGTCGGTGCCGAACTGCTCGCAATAGGTGCGCCCGAATTCGGCGATGCAGCGGGTGTGGAAATGCTGGGCGAGGCGCGGCGCCATCGTGGATTTGCCGGTGCTCTCCGGGCCATGGAGGCAGATCGAGCGCGGGATCACAGCGCGGCCGGCCCGGCGTCGCGCAGCGCGCGGCGCCAGCCGATCAGGCCGGCGACGGAGAGCGCGAGGTAAAGGACGTAGAGCGCGGCGAACATGACGAGGCCCTTGGCGAGGTAGAGCGGGATCAGCGCCGCGTCCACCGCCACCCACAGCCACCAGTTCTCCACCTTGCGCTCGGCCATCAGTACCTGCGCGACCATGCTCACGACGGCGGTGCCTGCATCCCACCACGGATAGGCGGCGTCGGTCCAGCGGCTCATCGTTCCGCCCCATAGCGCCGTCGCGACGACCGCCGCCCCGCCCCAGCGCATCCATTCCACCTTCGTCATGCGCCTGACCAGCACCTGGCCGGCCGCCGCGCGCGAGCGCCGCCAGTTGACCCAGCCATAGAGGTTGGCGACGACGAAGAAGCCCTGCAACGCCGCGTCGCTGTACAGCCGCTGCCGCCACACCACCCAGCCGAACAGGCTGACCGAGCCGATCGCGGTCGGGAACGTCCAGACGCTGCGCCGCGCGCCCAGCGCCACGCACAGCACACCCAGCGCGGTGGCGATCCATTCGACGGGCGACATCGCGACGCCGTGTAGCCGCGCTTGCCCGGCGCCGCCAAGCGGCTAGGCTGCCCCGCATGGGAGAGCAGGGATGCGCCACGTCGCGGTGATCGGGTCGGGCCCGGCGGGCTATTACACCGCGGAGGCGTGCCAGAAGCTGTTCGGCGAGGCCGTGCGCGTCGACATCGTCGATCGCCTGCCCGTCCCGTACGGCCTGATCCGCACCGGCGTCGCGCCGGACCACCAGTCGATCAAGGCGGTGGCGCGCCGCTACGAGGCGACGGCGCTGAGCGAGAATGTCCGGTTCGTCGGCAACGTGACGGTCGGGACGGACGTGACCATCCCCGAGCTGCTCGCGCTCTACGACGCCGTGGTGCTGGCCACCGGCGCGCCCGCCGACCGGCCGCTGAGCGTGCCGGGCGACGACCTGCCCGGCGTGATCGGCTCGGCGGCATTCGTCGGCTGGTATAACGGCCACCCCGATTTCGCCGCGCTCACGCCGCCGCTGCACGGGCCGGCGGTGGTGGTGGGCGCGGGCAACGTCGCGCTCGACGTGGCGCGCATCCTGGCCAAGACGGGGCAGGAGTTCGCCGGCTCCGACATCGTCGGCCATGCGCTCGACCATCTCGGACGCGGCGCGCACGAACGGGTGACGATCCTGGCGCGGCGCGGCCCGCACGAGATCGCGATGACGCCGAAGGAGCTGGGCGAGCTGGCCCACCTCGTCCGCGCCGCGCCCGAGGTCGATCCCGCCGACCTGCCCCCGCACGCAGCCGACGCCGCGCTGGAGCCCGGCCTGCGCAAATCGGTCGCCCACCTGCGCGCCTTCGCCGCCGCGACGGCGGACAAGCCGATCAGGCTCGCCTTCGACTTCTACGCCATGCCGATCACGATCGAGGGAGACGGCCGCGTCGAGCGCGTCGTGGTCGAGCGCACCGCGCTCGATGCCGCCGGTCAGGCCCACCGCACGGGCGAGACCTACACCATCCCCGCCGGCCTCGTCGTCAGCTGCATCGGCTACCGCACCCCGCCGATCGAGGGGGTGCCCTATGACGCGACGCTTGGCCGGTTCGCCAACGTGGAGGGGCGGATCGCGCCGGGGCTCTACGCCGTCGGCTGGGCGCGCCGCGGCCCGACCGGCACGATCGGCACCAATCGCCCGGACGGCTTCCTCCTCGCCGACCACATCGCCGCCGACACGCGGGGCGACAGCGGCAGGGAGGGCCGCCCCGGCCTCGACCGGCTCCTGGCGCTGCGCGGCGTCGACGTGGTCACCTTCCGCGACTGGCGGCGGATCGAGGAGGCGGAGGTGGCGGCGGCGCGGGCCGGGGCACCGCGGGAGAAGTTCACCAGCATCGACGCTATGCTGGCCGCACGGGGGTGACGCGGGTGCCGCCTACATCGTCATGCCGAACTTGTTTCCAGCATTCACCGCCGGCTTAGCCTGACAGCTCCGCTGCCGTCGTGCCGGCAGCCAAATGGTCGGGGAAAGAGGATTCGAACCTCCGGCCCCTGCCTCCCGAAGGCAGTGCTCTACCAGGCTGAGCTATTCCCCGACCTTGGGATTGCCGCCCCTGGTCGTCGCGGCGGCAAGGCTGGCGGCTCTAACGGCATCGCTGGCGACGTTCAACCCCGCGCCGTGCGTGACAGGCTTGTCATCCGATCGTCACGTCGACGTCAGCCCGCGGCGGCGAAGCTTCGCCAAGGCCGCCGTTCAGGCGAGCCCGTTCAGGAGGATGCTCATGACACTCGCCACCCTCGCCCTCGCCGCCGCCGCGCTTGTCGCCGGCCCCGCACTTGCCCAGACGCAGCCGGCCGCGACGACCAACACGTCGACCAGGACCGTGGCCAAGCCCGCCGCCGGCAAGACCACGACGACGACGAAGACCGCCACCACCAAGCCGATGGGCGCCAACATGGCGCAGCACACCACCAAGACGGGCAAGACGATCACCTACGACTGCTCCAAGAAGGGCAACGCCAACAAGACCGCCTGCAAGAACAGGAAATGACGCGCCGCCGCCCTCGCGCGCGCCTGTGCGCGGGGGTGGCCATCGCGGGTGGGGTAGGCTAGTCGCACGGGCTTCACGCAACAGCCCGAGAGCCCACCGCATTGGCCGACGCGACGACGCTCGCCGAACCCTCCGACATCGCCGCCATCTCGATCGTCGACGAGATGCGGTCGAGCTATCTCGACTACGCCATGTCCGTCATCGTCGCGCGCGCGCTGCCCGACGTGCGCGACGGGCTGAAGCCGGTGCACCGCCGCATCCTCTACTCGGCGCAGGAGAGCGGGTTCGTCGCCGGCCGCCCTTATCGCAAGTCCGCCCGCCTGGTCGGCGACGTGATGGGCAAATACCACCCGCACGGCGACAGCTCGATCTACGACGCACTCGCGCGGATGGCGCAGGACTGGTCGATGCGGCTGCCGCTGATCGACGGCCAGGGCAATTTCGGCTCGATGGACCCGGATGCGCCGGCGGCGATGCGCTACACCGAGGCGCGGCTCGCCCGCGCGGCCGGCGCGCTGCTGGCGGACCTCGACAAGGACACGGTCGACTTCCAGCCCAATTACGACACGTCGGAGCGCGAGCCGCAGGTGCTGCCGGCGCGCTTCCCCAACCTGCTCGTCAACGGCGCCGGCGGCATCGCGGTCGGCATGGCGACCAACATCCCGCCGCACAATCTGGGCGAGGTGATCGACGCCTGCCTGGCCTATCTCGACAATGGCGCGATCACCCCCGAAGAGCTGATGCAGATCGTGCCGGGGCCGGACTTCCCGACCGGCGCGATCGTGCTCGGCCGCGCCGGCACGCGCGCCGCCTACCAGACCGGCCGCGGTTCGATCATCGTCCGCTCGCGCCACATCGTCGAGGAGGGTCGCGGCGCGAGGAATGGCGAGGGGCGCCGCTCGATCGTGCTGACCGAGATCCCCTATCAGCAGGGCAAGATCGCGCTCGTCGAGAAGATCGCGGAGGCGGTCAAGGACAAGCGGGTAGAGGGCGTCGCCGAGATGCGCGACGAATCGAACCGCGAGGGCGTGCGCATCGTCATGGACCTCAAGCGCGACGCGACGGTGGAGGTGGTGCTCAACCAGCTGTGGCGGCATACGCCCGCACAGGGCTCCTTCCCCGCCAACATGCTCGCGATCCGCGGCGGCCGGCCCGAGCTGCTCAACCTGCGCGACATCATCCAGGCGTTCGTGCAGTTCCGCGAGCAGGTCATCACGCGCCGCGCCAAGTTCGAGCTCGCCCGCGCCCGCGAGCGCGCCCACATCCTGCTCGGGCTCGTCATCGCCGTCACCAATCTGGACGAGGTGGTGCGCATCATCCGCGGCGCCGCCTCCCCGGCGGCGGCGCGCGAAAGGCTGATGGCGCGCGAATGGCCGATCGAAGAGATCCGGCCCTATATCGCGCTGGTCGAGGCGATCGAGCCGCAGGCCGACGCCGTCGTCTATCGCCTCTCCGACACGCAGACCCGCGCGATCCTGGAGCTGCGCCTCAACCGTCTCACCGCGCTCGGCCGCGAGGAGATCGGCGACGAGCTGAAGAAGCTGGCGGATTCGATCGCCGAGCTGCTCCGCATCCTGGTCGACCGCGCCCGCCTGTACGAGGTGCTGCGCGAGGAGCTGGTCGCCGTGCGCGCCGAGTTCGCGACGCCGCGCCGCACCGAGATCGCCGCCGCCGCGGACGGGATCGAGGACGAGGACCTGATCGAGCGCGAGGATATGGTCGTGACCGTCACGGTCGGCGGCTACATCAAGCGCACCCCGCTCGACGCCTTCCGTGCTCAGCGCCGCGGCGGCAAGGGCCGCGCCGGGATGACGACCAAGGACGAGGATGCGATCACCTCCTTGTTCGTCACCTCCACGCATACGCCCGTCCTGTTCTTCTCGACGGCCGGCAAGGCCTATCGCCTCAAGGTCTGGCGGCTGCCCGAGGGTGGCCCGGCGACGCGCGGGCGGCCGATGGTCAACCTGCTGCCGCTGGAGTCCGGCGAGACCATCTCCACCGTCCTGCCCCTGCCGGAGGACGAGACCGAGTGGGGCAAGCTCCACGTCATGTTCGCCACCGCGCGCGGGCTGGTGCGGCGCAACGCGATGGATGCGTTCACCAACATCCCCCGCGCCGGCAAGATCGCGATGCGGTTCGCCACGGATGAGGGCGAGGAAGAAGCGGGCGATCGGCTGATCGGCGTGTCGCTGATGGCGGAAGGGGACGACGTCCTGCTCGCCACCCGCGAAGGTCGTGCGATCCGCTTCGCCGCCACCGCCGTGCGCGAGTTCCAGAGCCGCACCTCGGCGGGCGTGCGCGGAGCGCGGCTGAATGACGGCGACGAGGTCATCTCGCTGTCGGTCCTCAAGGGGTTCGAGGCCTCGCCGGAGGAGCGGGAGGATTATCTGCGCCACGCGCCGTGGCGGGAGCGCAGCGCCGACGCGACGCCACCGCCGCCGCGCGTCATGGCGGACGACCGGTTCGAGCAGTTCCGCGCGGCGGAGGAGTTCATCCTGACGGTATGCGCCAACGGCTACGGCAAGCGTTCCTCGGCCTATGAATATCGCCGCACCGGCCGCGGCGGCCAGGGGATCACCAACATCTCCAACCTAGATCGCAACGGCCCGGTGGTGGCGAGCTTCCCCGCGCATAGCGGCGAGCAGCTCATGCTGGTCACCGATCAGGCCAAGCTGATCCGCCTGTCGGTGGGCGACACGCGCGTGATCGGGCGCGGCTCGGCCGGCGTGCGGCTGTTCCACGTCGCGGACGACGAGCATGTCGTCTCCGCCGCGCGCATCGACGAGGAGCAGGAAGCGGAAAACGCCGCCGGGGTCACGATCGCCGAAGCCACGCCGCCGGCCGACGCGCTGACCGTCGACGACGGCACCGGCCCGCAGACCATGGACGAGCAGGTCGACGAAGAGGGCGACGAGGCATGAGCACCAGCCCGAAGATCCTCGCCGCCTTCAAGATACTCACCGCCGCCGAGCTGGCCGAGCTGGAGGGCGGCAGCTTCGCCGGCTCGACGGACGACCGGCGCGACGGCTTCATCCATCTCTCGACCGCCGCGCAATTGACCGCGACGGTGGACAGGCACTTCGCCGGCCGGGACGGATTGCAGGTCGCCGAGGTGGATCTCGAAGCTCTGGGCGACGCGATCCGCTGGGAACCGTCGCGCGGCGGCGAGGATTTCCCGCACCTCTACGGCCCGCTGCCGCTGGACGCGGTCGTCGCCTATTCGCCGCTGGAGCGCGACGAGGACGGCGACGTGAAGCTGCCCGTCGCCGGCTGAGCCGAAACGCCGACTGCGATACTCGGCGCGCAGGAGAGGACCGGACCATTTTGACCCTTGAGCGCCACGACATCCACGTCATCGGCGGCGGCCTCGCCGGCTCGGAGGCTGCCTGGCAGCTCGCCGAGGCCGGCTGGCGCGTGCGCCTCTCCGAGATGCGCGGCGCCGGCGAGACCACGCCCGCGCATCAGACCGAGAGTCTTGCCGAGCTCGTCTGCTCCAACAGCTTCCGCTCCGACGACGCGAACAGCAACGCCGTCGGCCTGCTCCACCAGGAGATGCGCGCGCTCGGCTCGCTGATCCTGCGCGAAGGCGATCGCGCCCGCGTCCCCGCCGGCTCGGCGCTCGCGGTCGATCGCGACGGCTTCGCCGCCGGCGTCACGGAGAGGCTCGCCGCGCATCCCAATATCGTCATCGTGCGCGAACGGATCGACGCGCTGCCCGAAGGCCCGGCGATCATCGCCACCGGCCCGCTCACCGCGCCCGCGCTCGCCGAGGCGATCGGCGCGGAGACCGGGCGCGACTCGCTCGCCTTCTTCGACGCCATCGCCCCCATCGTCCATCACGAATCGATCGACATGACGGTGGCATGGCGTGCCGCGCGCTGGGGCAAGGGCGGCGACGATTACATCAACTGTCCGATGACGAAGGAGCAGTATGTCGCCTTCCACGCCGCGCTGCTCGCGGGCGAGAAGACGGAGTATCGCGAATGGGAGAACGTCCCCTATTTCGAGGGCTGCATGCCGGTCGAGGTGATGGCCGAGCGCGGCGTCGAGACGCTGCGGTTCGGGCCGATGAAGGGCGTCGGGCTCGACGACCCGAAGACCGGGCGCTGGCCTTATGCCTGCGTCCAGCTCCGCCAGGACAACGCCAGCGGCACGCTCTGGAACATGGTCGGCTTCCAGACCAAGCTGAAGCACGCCGAACAGGTGCGCGTGTTCCGCACCATCCCCGGGCTGGAGCAGGCGGAGTTCGCCCGGCTCGGTGGACTGCACCGCAACACCTTCCTGCGCTCGCCCGAGCTGCTCGACCCTGAACTTAGATTGAAGACAAGGCCGAGTGTCCGCTTCGCCGGTCAGATCACGGGCTGCGAGGGCTATGTCGAGAGCGCCGCGATCGGACTGCTCGCCGGCCGGTTCGCCGCCGCCGAGCTGGCCGGACGCCCGCTCGCGCCGCCGCCACCCGAGACCGCGCTCGGCGCGCTGCTCGGGCACCTCACCGGCGCGGCGGTCGCGGCGACCTATCAGCCGATGAACGTCAATTTCGGCCTGTTCCCACCGATCGAGGGCCGCACGAAGAAGGCCGATCGCAAGCAGCTCTACACCGATCGCGCCCGCGCCGGCCTCGCGGCTTGGATGGCGCGGGAGGCCGAGACGACGCACGCGGCGGTCGCCTGAGCGGGGCCGGCGTCAACCCTCCTGATCGTCGTCCTTGCCGGCCGGCTGCGCCTGCGCCGGTGGGCACTTCGCTTTCGCCTTGCGCTTGACCGCCGTGGTCGCGAACTCCGTCGCCGTCAGCGTGCCCGACTTGTCGGCGTCGGCGCCCGCAAACTTGCCGATCGCCTTGGCCGACCATTCCTCGAACGAGAGCCGCCCGTCGCCGTTGATGTCCAGCTTGGCGAACGCCTTGTGCCGGGCGACGAGATACTCGTCGCGCGTGATCTTGCCGTCCCGGTCCTTGTCGTAGCGCCCGAACCGGCGCTCCTCGCGCGTCTTGGCGGAGGCGGCGGGCACGTCGTCGGGCAGCGCCTGCGCCGCGTCCGGTGCGGCGCCGCCCGCTCCGATCGCGGCCGCGGGCAGCAATGCCCGCGGCGTCGCATGGCCGCTGAACAGCACCACCCCCGCGCCCGCCAGCGCCAACGCCGCCGCCGCGCCCACCAGATACCGCCACATCGCCCCGCGCTCCCTTGGTTTAGACGGAGGGTAACGCCCCTTCCCGCGCGCGCAACCGTCAGCGCCCGGTCAGCCGATGCATCAGCAATCGCCCGACCCGCCCCGGAGCCGCCGCGCGGCCGCCGGCCAGATCGGACCTCGCGAGCAGCCCCAGCGCGCCCAGTGCGCGCAGCTCCCCGGCCCAAGGGCGCCCGAAGCTCTCCGCCAGCCGCGTCCGCGCCAGTCGGCTCGCCGTCGCGCGTGTCTCGCCCTCCCGCCAATGCGCCGCCAGATCGGCCAGCGCCCAGCCTTCGCCCAATCCCGCCACGCGCGGATCATCGCCGCCCAGCACCGCGGCCGCCGCCGTGAACAGCCGCCCGCCGCGCTCGCGCCCGAACGTCGCCAGCGCGTGCTCATCCAGCCGCTCGCCGTCCAGCAACGCCTCCCATCCCGCCACCATCCCGGCGAGCGCCGCCCCGCTCGCCCCGGCCGGCAGCACGTGGGCGGCGAGCGCGGTCAGCACCGGCTCGGCCGGCGGCGGGGCACTGTCCAGCCGCTCCAGCGCCTCGAACCACCAGGTCAGCCGCAGCTGTCCCACCATGACGTCGGTCGTGGTCCGCACGATCGCGCCCAGCCGCGCGTCGAGCGCGAACAGCGCCGCCAGTCCGGCGCGCGCCGCTGCCGGCGCATAGTGCAGCGCCAGGTCGCGCTCGGGATCGCCAGTGGTTTCCGCCATCTTAACCATGTCGCTTGAACCGTCCTTATCCTCGTCGGGGGCAGCGATGCAGACTGCAACGGTTTCGCGTGGGCGGATCATTTGGGGCGGCTGCGTACCATGGGTTCAGACTTTCCTTCCACCTGGCTCGGCCGGCTCGCGCGCGATCGGCGTGGCAACACGATCGCCATCATGGCGGCGATGATGGTGCCGATGGCGGCGTTGGCCGGCTCGGCGATCGACGTGTCGCGGCTGTATCTGGTCAAGGCGCGCCTGCAGCAGGCCTGCGACGCCGGCGTGCTCGCCGGCCGCAAGTTCATGACCGGCACCGGCACGACCCTGGACCCGACCGCGACGACCCAGGCCAACGCCTTCTTCACCAATAATTTCGCGACCGGTTGGCTCAGCACGTCGAACACGGCCTTCACGCCGGCCAAGACCAGCGACAGCCAGGTTTCCGGCACCGCGGTGACGACCGTGCCGATGACGATCATGAAGATGTTCGGCGCGCAGCCGGTGCCGCTCAACGTCACCTGCCAAGCGCGCTTCGACGTCGCCGACACCGACGTGATCTTCGTGCTCGACACGACCGGCTCCATGTCGTGCCTGCCGCAGGACAGCGACGCGACCTGCACCAGCTATGTGAACTCGGCGGGGACGAGCTCCTACAGCCGTCCGAGCAGCAGCGACAGCCTGGCCGGGTACGCGGGCACCACGGCCTTTTCCGTTCCGGAGAAGTCGGGATCGCGCATCGAGGCGCTGCGCAAGGCGGTGCTGAGCTTCTACGACGCCTTTGCGAGCGCAGCCGATCCGTCGACGCACGTCCGTTATGGCTTTGTCACCTACACCTCGTCGGTGAACGCCGGCAAGGCGGTGATGGACGTGATTCCGAACGCGATGATGTCCGGCTCCTCCACGAGCGACATGCCGAACTATGAATCCAGGCACGTCTACGCCGACTACACGAGCACCTATAGCGATTCCGCCAACGGCAAGACGAATACGCAATGCACGGCTTTCGTCACCACGCGCACGCCATCGACCGCGCTGACCTATAACAGCTCCTCCGGAACGGCGACCGAGGTCTCCAACATCTGGAGCAACAGCAAGTGCTACACGCGCACCAAGACGCTGATGCCGCAGTGGGAATACAAGCAGCTGCCCTTCGACGTGACCGCCCTGGTCAACGGCAACACGGTCATCAATCCGACGAAGGTGCATGGGCAGACGATGCGGTGGCTGGGCTGTATCGAAACCCTGGTCGATACGCCCGGCCAGACCAGCTTCTCCGCCACCTCTCCGCCCAGCGAGATCGATCCCGACGTGACGCCGACCGGGTCCACGCGCTGGATTCCGCAGATGCAGGATCTGGTATATGAACGCAACGTCAGCGGCTACAACGGCGCGACGGACTATACCAACGGCGACGAGGGGTATTGGAACGGTTCCCGCTACGTGTCGCTGATGTACGGGTCGGACCCGTTCGCGACGGCGGTGGATGGCTCCGGCAACCGCGTCTCCTCCGACGCGGATTACCTCCAGAAGGCCGGCGCGATGGCCTGCGGCAAGCCGGTCAAGCGGCTCGGCGTGATGTCGCGGTCGGACGTCGTCAACTGGGTCTACGCGACCGACTTCGTGCCGATCGGCGGCACTTATCACGACACCGGCATGATCTGGGGCGCGCGCCTGCTGTCGCCGACCGGCCCTTGGGCCACCGACACCGCCGCCTGGGCCGGCCGCAATGCGCCCAACCGGGTCATCATCTTCCTCACCGACGGTGACATGGCGCCGAGCTCCAGCTCCTACAGCATGTACGGGGAGGAAGGATATGACCGACGCGTCAGCGGCACGACCTTCGGCACCGGCGATCCCAGCGGCGGCAAGAATCCGGACGGCACGTGCACCAACACGAGCGCCAACTGCTACAAATACATAGGGCTGCACAACAACCGCTTCCTGGCGGCGTGCGCCACCGCCAAGGCGCACAATATCGACATCTGGACGGTCTCCATCGACACCAGCGTGTCGGCGCCGCTGCAAGCCTGCGCCACCAACGCCTCGCAGGCGCTCAACACGACCGACGGCAGCGGCCTGGGCACGATCTTTGCGTCCATCGCGCAGAAACTCGCGATGCTGAGGCTCTCGCAATGATCGGGCGGCTTGGGCGCGACCGCCGTGGCGCGGCGCTGGTCGAGTTCGCCATCGTCGCGCCGGTCATGCTCCTGATGATCATGGGTCTGGGTGACATCCTCTACCAGGTCTACGCTCAGTCGATCCTGAGCGGTGAACTGCAAAAGGCCGCCCGCGACTCCGGCATTGAGGGCGGCGCCGCCAACGCCGCCACGTTCGATGCGAAGGTAGTCGCGCGGCTGACGCCGCTCATGCGCAACTTCAACAACGACTGCGGCACCGGGACGACCACCGGGGTGGTGTGGTGCTCGACGCGCAAGAGCTACGACACCTTCTCGGAGGTAAAGCCGGAACCGTTCGTCGACACCAACAACAACGGCATCCGCGATCCCGGCGAGTGCTTCACCGACGTCAACGGCAACGGGACGTGGGACGCCGATCCGGGTACCACGGGCCAGGGCGGCGCGAGCGCGGTCACGCTTTACACCATCCGGGTCACCTATCCGCGCCTGTTTCCGGTCGCAGGGCTGCTCGGCTGGTCAACCCGCCAGACCATCTCCGCGACCACCCTGCTCAAGAACCAGCCCTACGCCACCCAGAACGTCATCGGGAATCAGACGATATGTACCTGATCGGCTCGATCGGCCGCTGCGCCCGGCGGCTGCGACGCGACATCGGCGGCTTGGCGCTGCTGGAGTTCGCCTTCACGCTGCCGATCGTGCTGGGCCTGGGCGCCTATGGCACCGAGGTGGCGTGGCTCGCGTACATGAACCTGCGGGTCAGCCAGATCGCGCTGGCGCTGGCCGACAACGCCTCGCGCGTCGGCATCCAGGGCTCGCTGTCGATCCAGCAGTTGCGCGAAGTGGACGTCAACGACGTGCTTCAGGCGATCCGCATCCAGGGGCAGAGCATGCAGCTCACCACGCGCGGCCGGGTGACGCTGTCGAGCCTGGAGAACGTCCAGCGCAGCTACCCTGACGGGACGAGCGATGCCGCACCCGTGCAGCGCATCCACTGGCAGCGCTGCATCGGCCTCAAGAGCGGGTCCGCCTACGATTCCTATTACAAGGCCAATGTATCGGCGACCGACGGTAGCACGGCCAACTCGGCCGACAAGGGTTACGACCTGCCCGGCGGGATGACCGACGGAACGGGCGCGGCCGCGGTTACAGCGCCGAGCGGCTCGGCCCTGATGTTCGTGGAGATCAACTACCAGACCCAGCCGTTGTTCGGCTCGTTCTTCATGAGCCCCGCGCGCATCCACTACATCGCCTCGTTCATCGTCCGCGACCGCCGCGACTTCTCGCAGCTGTTCAATCCGACGCCTGCAGTGACGACGGCGAACAAGTCGACCTGCGACCTTTACGCGGCGTGAGCCGCGGCGAGCCGGGCCGCCGCTTGCCCACGCTTGCGCCCTCGGCAGCCGTCATCCTCAGCCCCGGTAGCACACCTGCTTCACCGCCGCGGCCACCTTGTCGGCGGTGATCAGCGCCTGCTTCTCCAGATTAGCGGCATAGGGCAGCG
>NZ_CAXUEK010000016.1:0-51794 GCF_964250165.1 uncultured Sphingomonas sp.
ATCAGAGCTGCGGCAACGCGCAGGTCATGCTGGCGGGTCACGCCGACAAGTCGGGTTCGGCGAGCTACAATGTCGGCCTGTCGCAGCGTCGCGCGGACTCGGTGAAGGCGTATCTGACCGCCCACGCCATCCCCGACGGCGTGATCACGACGCAGGCGTTCGGCGAGAGCCGCCCGCGCGTCGATACCGCCGACGGCGTCCGCGAGGTGCAGAACCGCCGCGTGGAGGTGACCTACGGTCCGGGTTCGGGCCAGTAAGGCGCACGCCTGCGGGTGAAACGAAGGGAGATCGGCGCGAGCCGGTCTCCCTTTTCGTTGGCGGACTGTGGACGGTGATGCCGCACCTTCGCCGGCAACGGGCGCCAGCGATCGGGGAGCCTGCGACGAACGACGTTCGGCCTGGCATTCGCGCCGGCCGGATCTGGATGCGGCCGGTTTAAGCACTGGCTTGCCGGTCGCCCGGCGGCCGACCCGATAGCGGACCACATCAGGGCCGTGGCTGCCGCCGGGTAGGCAATGGCGGGAACGCGCGATCGGCGTAGAGCCGCGCGGTGGCCTGATCGGCTCGCGAACGGGTGCCGAGATGATTGCCGCGGGAGAGACCGAGCGAAGCTGTCCGAGCATGTCCCCGATTCTTGTCGTGGACCGCCGGCGGCGAAGGATTTGGGGACTATCTCCGTGTCTCGCTTTCGGTCGCCGGTTCCACCAAGGCCCCGCCGCGTCGCCGGCATAGCGGAGGAGATGGAGCTGACGCCGCTCCCGCCCAAGCGCCGGACGGATGCGCCCGTGGCCACCCCGGGCGCGCGAACCCTGGATCATCGACAGACCCGGCCCGGCGCCGCGCCGATCGGCCTGTGGTGAAGAAGAGCGGCTCGATCGCGGCCGCGATCACGTCTCCGCCATGCCTTCCCGGTATCCGCCACCGCGATCGCCAGTCATCGCCCGGATGCAGGTCATGGCATGGGTGGCTCAGTTCATGTGCGCGGCGTGTTGGCGGACTTCATGTCAGCCGGTCGGACCCCTCCGTCTCGCAAGATTGAGCGCGCGCCGTCGGCGGGTTGCCGTCGGGCAGTGTCGGCCATGCGCCTGTGCCCAGCCCACCTCCACCCCGATCTGCTCGCCGAGGGTCCGGCACCGCAGGTCCGCCGTGGCGGTGCCTGGCGCGTCGAGGCCGATCGGCTTCACGGCGCGCCCCCGGATCATCCACCTGGCGACGCGATCTGGCTGCCCGCAACCCCGCTATTTACGGCGGGCGGAACGCAGGACTATTCTGCGGCAATGCGGACCGACATCTGGGATTTCGGTGCGCCGGTCGCTGGCCATGGATGGCGGCCGGACGGCGCGGTGCGCGCGACGGTGCTGCTGGCGCACGGCTTCGCCGAATATGCCGAGCGTTACGTCACGCGCTACCACCGGATGGTGCCACGGCTGGTCGAGCGCGGGTTCGCCGTGCATGCCTTCGATTATCGGGGCCATGGCGGCTCGGCGGGCGCGCGCGGGGCCGTGGACGTGGCGGCGGCGGTCGCGCAGCACCGGCAGGCGCGCGCTGCGCTGGCCGGGACGGGGCCGCTGCTCCTCTTCGGCCATTCGCTCGGTGGGCTGGTGACGGCGGCGAGCGTCGGCGCGGACGACGCGGACGTGGCGGGCGTGGTGCTGAGCGCGCCGGCGCTGCTGCTGGAGGCGTCGCCCGGGCTGAAGCTGGTCGGCCGCGTGCTGGCGCGGCTGGCGCCGGGCGTCGGGGTACGGCCCGCGCTCGACCCGGCGGGCATCTCGCGCGATCCGGCCGAAGTGGCGGCCTATCGCACCGACCCGCGCGGCTATCACGGCCGGCTGCCGGCGATCACCGGCGCGAGCGCGCTGGCCGTGGCGGACGCGCTGTGGCCACGCCTGCCCGCCTGGCGCGCGCCGGTGCTGGTGCTGCACGGGACCGCCGACAGCTTCTGCCCGATCGCCGGCAGCGAGCGGTTCGTGGCGGCGGTCGCGGCGTCGGCCAAGCGGCTGGCGCGCTTCGAGGGCGGCGCGCACGAACTGCTCAACGACTTGGAGCGGGACCGTGCGCTGACGATGATCCTGGACTGGCTGGAGGCGCGGCTGCCGTCGTCCCGGGCTTGACCGGATGCCTGCCGCGCTACGCCTCCAGCTCCACATCCCAGTACAGCCAGTCGCGCCACGTATCGTGGAGATAGTTGGGCGGAAACGATCGCCCATGCTCCTGCAGGTGCCACGAGGTCGGGCGGATCGGGTCCAGGTGGAGCGGCATCCGGGCCTGGCGGGGGGTGCGGCCGCCCTTCTTCAGGTTGCACGGCGCGCAGGCGGTGACGACGTTCTCCCAGGTCGTCCGCCCGCCCTGCGCGCGCGGGACGACATGGTCGAACGTCAGCTCGCGCCCGTGGCCGCAATATTGGCAGGCGAACCGATCGCGCAGGAACAGGTTGAAGCGCGTGAAGGCAGGGAATTGCGACGGCTTCACGAACTGCTTGAGCGCGATCACCGACGGCAGCCTCAGCGCGACGGTGGCGCTGCGCACCTCGCGCTCGTAACAGGCGACCACGTCCACCCGCTCCAGGAACATCGCCTTGACCGCGGTCTGCCAAGGCCAGAGGCTGAGCGGGTAATAGGAGAGCGGCGTATAGTCGGCGTTGAGGACGAGCGCGGGGCAGCCATCGGGATGGCGGATGAGATCGGGATGAAACACGCACGCCTCCCCACGTTGCTCGGCAGCGCCTTAGCCCAAGACGCGTGACGTCGCCATGACAGCACAGCGAGCGAATCGGGGTCAAGGGGAGGACGGGACGGTCGTCACCCGCTTCGCGCCGTCGCCGACGGGGCGGCTGCATCTGGGCCATGCCGCGTCGGCGATCGCGGCCTATGATCTTGCGCGGGCGCGCGGCGGCCGGTTCCTGCTCAGGATCGAGGACCTCGACGGCACGCGGCGCCGACCGGAGCATGTGGCCGCGATCCTGGCGGACCTCGCCTGGCTCGGGCTGGAATGGGAAGGGCCGGTGTTCCAGTCCGAGCGGCTGCCGCTCTACGCCGCGGCGCTGGCGCGGCTGCAGGCGGCGGCGCTGGTCTATCCCTGTTTCTGCACGCGTGCCGAGATCGCGGCGGCGAGCCTGCAGGCGCCGCACGGGCCGGAGCCGGCCTATCCGGGCACCTGTCGCCGGCTGGTCGCGCCCGATCTGGCGCGCGCGCATAGCTGGCGGTTGGACGTGGCGAAGGCGCTTGCGATCCTCCCCGGGACGGGGAGGGGGACCGACGCGCCTCGGCGTGGTGGGGGAGGGGGCTCCGATCCGGGCGGTCCGCCTGGCGCGGAGCGCCCTCCACCATGCCCGCTGCACGGCCGTGGTCCCCCTCCCCGTTCCGGGGAGGAGTTGTGGTGGCACGACGCGACCGTCGGCTGGATCGAGGCCGATCCCGCCGCGCACGGCGACGTGATCCTCGCGCGCAAGGATGCCCCGGCCTCCTACCATCTCGCCGTCACCGTCGACGATGCGGCGCAGGGCGTGACGGATGTGGTGCGTGGGGTCGACCTGTTCGCCGCGACCCACGTTCATCGCCTGCTCCAGGCGCTGCTCGGGCTGCCGACGCCGCGCTATCATCATCATCCGCTGCTGACCGGCCCCGACGGCGCGCGGCTCGCCAAGCGGCATGGCAGCCCGACATTGGCCGCCCGGCGCGACGCGGGCGAGGACGGAACGCAGGTTGCCGCGGCGTTGCGCGCCGGCCGGCTGCCCGTTGGTTTCGCCGCCGCGAGCGCCTAGATAGTCGCCATGAACACCTTCCTCGCCATCCTGCTCATCGCCGCGATGCTCGCGACCGTGGTCGCGCTGGTGCGCGGCGTCGTCACCTTCCTGCAGGAATCGAGCGAGCGGGTGAAATCGGGCGATGGGCCGACCACGCTGCAGATCAAGAGCAACCGCATGATGCAGCAGCGCATCTTCTTCCAGGCGGTGGCGATCCTGATCGTGGTGCTCATCCTGCTGCTCGGCCACCGGGCCTGAGCCGCTGGTCAGGCTGACCCGGATCTACACGCGCACCGGCGACGACGGCACGACCGGGCTGGTCGACGCCTCGCGGGTGAGCAAGGCGGACGCGCGGCTCCATGCGATCGGCGAGGTGGACGAGGCGAACTGCGCGATCGGGCTTGCCGTCCTGCCGGCCGACGACGTCATCGCCGAGGCGCTGCGGCGCATCCAGCACGACCTGTTCGATCTCGGCGCGGACCTGGCGACGCCGGGCCGGCAGGACGGCGCGCTGCGCATCGTGCCCGCGCAGGTCGCGCGGCTGGAGGCGGAGATCGACGCGATGAACGCGCGGCTCGACCCGCTCACCAGCTTCGTGCTGCCCGGCGGGTCGCCCGCGGCGGCGGCGCTGCACCTGGCGCGGGCGGTGACGCGCCGGGCGGAGCGCGCGGCGGTGGCGGCGGGCGGGCTCAACCCGGCGGCGCTCGCCTATCTGAACCGACTGTCCGACTGGCTGTTCGTCGCCGCGCGGCTGGCGAACGACGCCGGCGCGCTCGACGTGCTGTGGCGGCCGGGCGCGACGCGCTCGAGCGATTGACGTTGGTCGCCGGCGCGCGGGGTGGTAGGCCCACATGATGGTGCAGCCCGCGCCCGCCCGCGATCCGCTTGCGGCTCGCTTTGCCGCCGTGCGCGCACTCTCGCTGGCGCTGGCGACACCGCTATCGGACGCCGACGCGACCGCGCAGTCGATGCCGGACGCGTCGCCCGCGAAATGGCACCTGGCGCACACCAGCTGGTTCTTCGAGACCTTCGTGCTGCGCGATCACGTGCCCGGCTATCGGCTGCACGACGTGCGTTGGCCGTTCCTGTTCAACAGCTATTACGAGGCGGAAGGCGGACGGCACGCGCGCGACCGGCGCGGCATGGTGACGCGCCCGACCCTGGACGAGGTGCGCGCCTATCGCGCCCATGTCGACGCTGCGCTCGCCGCCGCGCTGCCCGGGCTCGGGCCCGACGCGCAGGCGCTGGTGGAGCTCGGCTGCCAGCACGAGCAGCAGCACCAGGAGCTGCTCGTCACCGACATCCTGCACCTGTTCGGCGAGAACCCGCTGGAGCCGGCGCTGTGGCCGCCCGCGCCCAAGGTGCCGGTGGCGATGCCGGGGCCGATCGGCTGGATCGAGCATGGCGGCGGGGTGGTCGAGATCGGTCATACCGGCCCGGGCTTCTCCTTCGATTGCGAGGGGCCGCGCCATCGCGCGCTGCTCGTCCCCCATGCGCTGGCCGACCGCA
The DNA here is from genome assembly GCF_964250165.1 of uncultured Sphingomonas sp. GTDB lineage: Bacteria > Pseudomonadota > Alphaproteobacteria > Sphingomonadales > Sphingomonadaceae > Sphingomonas. Next base: position 5,252 of record NZ_CAXUEK010000016.1, read on the forward strand.
CCGTCACCAACGCCGAATGGACGGCGTTCATCGCCGATGGCGGCTACCGGAACCCGGGCTGGTGGCTGGCGGACGGCTGGGCCTGGGTGAAGGCGCAGGCGATCGCCGCGCCGTCATACTGGGCGCAACGCGATGGCGGCTGGACGCGCTTCGGCCTCGATGGCCGACGGCCGATCGATCCCGCCGCGCCGGTCACGCATGTCAGCTTCTACGAGGCGGACGCCTATGCCGCCTGGGCGGGCGCGCGGCTGCCGACCGAGGCGGAGTGGGAAGCGGCGGCGGCCGGCGCGGACCCGGCGGGCGGCAACCAGCTCGACGCCGCGGGGCCGGTCGAGCCCCGGCCGATGGGGTTTCCGGGCGGCGGCTTCTATGGCGACGTGTGGGAATGGACCGGCAGCGCCTACCGACCCTATCCCGGCTTCCGCACTGCCGAAGGGGCGGTCGGCGAGTATAACGGCAAGTTCATGAGCGGCCAGTTCGTGCTTCGCGGCGGTTCCTGCGCGACGCCGCGCGGCCATCTGCGCGCGAGCTACCGCAACTTCTTCTACCCCCATCAGCGCTGGCAGTTCACGGGCGTGCGGCTGGCGCGGGATTTGTGAGCGATCACCCTCACCCTTGCGCCGCCTGCGGCGGCCGTTCCCTCTCCCAAGGGGAGAGGGAGGGAGGCGCGCGGCGCCGGAAGGGTGAGGGTGAGCGATGCTGAAGCAGGAGGCCGAGGACGGCCTGCGGTCCTTCGCCGACCCGCAGTTCCGCGCCGACGTGCTCGCCGGGCTGACGGCGCGGCCGCGCGCGATCCCCGCGCGCTGGTTCTACGACCGGCGCGGCTCGGCGCTGTTCGAGCGGATCACCGCGCTGCCCGAATACTACCCCACCCGGACCGAGATCGGCGTGCTGACCGCCTGCGCGCCCGCCGTGGCGCGGCTGACCGGCGCGGCCCGCGCGGTGGTGGAGTTCGGCTCGGGCTCGTCCGCCAAGACGCCGATCCTGCTCGCGGCGGTCGCGCCGTCGGCCTATGTGCCCATCGACATCTCGGGCGACTTCCTGCGCGACTCCGCCAGGGCGCTGGCGGCGGCCCATCCCGGGCTGCCGGTGCTGCCGGTCGAGGCCGATTTCCTGCGCCCGATCGCGCTGCCGGGCGAGGTGGCGGGCGCGCCCAAGCTCGGCTTCTTTCCCGGCTCGACGATCGGCAACATGGGCCCGCGCCAGGCGGTGGACCTGCTGCGCGCGATGCGGGCGTCGCTGGGAGAGGGCGCGCAGCTCCTGATCGGGATGGACCGGGTGAAGGACGCGAGCACGCTGATCGCCGCCTATGACGACGCCGCGGGCGTGACGGCGGCGTTCAACCTCAACCTGCTCGCCCGCATCAACCGCGAGCTGGACGGCACGATCCCGCTTGACGCCTTCCGTCATGAGGCGCGGTGGAACGATGCGGCGGCGCGGGTCGAGATGCATCTCGCCGCCACGCGCGATGCGGCGTTCACCGTCGACGGCCGCCCCTTCGCGATCGCGGCGGGCGAGACGATCCACACCGAGAACAGCCACAAATACGGGCCGCGCGACGCCCGCCTGCTACTGCGCGCCGGCGGCTGGACGCCGCTGACCGAGTGGACGGACCCGGATGGGCTGTTCGCGGTGATCCTGGCGGAGGCGCAGGGGGAGGAGACGGCGCCGTGAACATCGTCACCCCGGGCTTGTCCCGGGGCCCACCGTCGGGCAAGCCGTGGCCTCAGCAACAATGGGACGCGCCTGGATCAGGCGTGGATGCCGGCACAAGGCCGGCATGACGAAGGGGCTCACCATGCACACCGATCGCCGCCAGTTCCTCGCCGGGACCGCCGCCACCGCCGCGCTCGCGGCCGCGCCGTTGCGCGCCCAGATCGGCGCGACGCCGGCGAGCCCGCTCAAGCCGCTGTTCGACGGTCTGGTCCAGGCGCAGCTGCGCCGTTCGCCCGAAGGCGCGACGCAGCTGGGGCTCGACACCGGTGCCAACGCCGATCTGCGCGCGAAGCTTTCCGACCAGTCCGCCACCGCGCGCGCGGCGGCGAAGGCGCAGACGCTCGCGCAGCTCGGGCAGCTGGAGGCGATCGACCGTCGCGCGCTGTCGGCGGACGAACAGGTCGATCTCGACTCTGTGCTCTACACCCTGCGGTCGGCGGCGGCCGTGCAGCGTTTCGACTTCGGCGGCTCGTCCTATGGCCCCAGCCCCTATGTCGTCTCGCAGCAATCGGGCGCGTATCAGTCGATCCCCGACTTCCTCGACACCAAGCACCCGCTGAACACCAAGGCCGACGCCGACGCCTATCTCGCCCGGCTGCGGGCGTTCGCCACGCAGCTCGACGACAATAGCGAGCGGATGCGCCACGATGTCGGCGTCGGCGTCGTGCCGCCCGACTTCATCCTCGACCTGACGATCGCGCAGATGGAGAAGACCGCGCTGCCGGCCGAACAGGCGCTGGTGGTGCAGTCGCTCGCGCGTCGTGCCGCCGCCAAGGGGCTGGGCGACGATTACGGCCGACAGGCGGCGGCGATCTACACCGCCGCCGTGCTGCCCGCGCTGCAACGCCAGTTCGCCTATGTCCGCGCGGTGCGCCGCACGGCGAAGCATGATGCGGGCGTGTGGGCGCTGCCCCAGGGCGCGGCCTTCTATCCCGTCGCGCTGCGGGCGACGACGACCAGCGCGCTGTCGCCCGAGGAGGTGCACCGGTTCGGGCTCGATCAGGCCGCGAGCATCGGCGCGCGGCTCGACGCGGAGATGAAGCGGCAGGGCTACACCAAGGGCACGATCGGCGAACGGCTGGTGGCGCTCGCCGCGACGCCGGGACAGCTCTACCCGAACACCGACGCCGGCAAGGCGGAGGCGATCGCCTATTGCAACAGCCGGCTCGACGCGATCCGCGGCCGGTTGCCGACCGTGTTCGAGCGGCTGCCGTCCTACAAGTTCGAGGTCCGCCGCGTGCCGCCGCAGACCGAGGCGGGCGCGGCCGCGGCCTTCAGCCAGTCGCCCGCGATCGACGGCTCGCGGCCGGGCATCGTCTATTTCAACCTGCGCGACGCGCGCGACTGGCCGCGCTACGACCTGTCGACCACCGTCTTTCACGAGGGCCTGCCGGGTCACCAGCTGGAGGGCGGCCTGGCGCTGTCCAACACGCGGCTGCCGCTGATCCGCAAGATCGGCAGCAACTTTTCCGGCTATGCCGAAGGCTGGGCGCTCTATGCCGAGCAGCTCGCCGACGAGCTGGGGATGTACGCCGACGATCCCGCCGGCCGCATCGGCTATCTGGCCGCGCAGCTGTTCCGCGCCAATCGCTGTATCGTCGACACCGGGCTGCATCATTATCGCTGGACGCGCGAGCGGGCGGTGCAGCAGTTCCGCGACGCGGTCGGCTATACCGAGAGCCGCGCGGGTGGCGAGGTGGACCGCTATTGCGTCAATCCTGGCCAGGCCTGCTCCTACAAGCTCGGTCACTCCACTTTCGTGGCGGTGCGCGATCACGCCAAGGCGAAGCTCGGCCCGCGCTTCGACCTCAAGGCATACCACACCGCGGTGCTGCGCTACGGCCGCCTGCCGCTGGAGGTGCTCCAGCGCGTCGGCGACGCCTGGGTGGCTTCAGCCTGATCCTCCCCGTGAAGGGGGAGCTAGGTAAGCCGCACCCGGGTCACATGGCCCATCTTGCGCCCCGGCCGCGCCGCGCCCTTGCCGTAGAGGTGGACGTGCGCGCCCGGCTCGGCGAGGGCGGCGGCGAAGGGATCGTCGCCGATCAGGTTGGCCATCGTGACGCCCGCCCCCGTCAGCGCGGTCGCGCCCAGCGGCAGGCCGCAGATCGCGCGGACATGGTTCTCGAACTGCGAGCACGCCGCGCCCTCGATCGTCCAGTGGCCGGAATTGTGGACCCGAGGCGCCATCTCGTTGAACACCGGGCCTTGCGCGGTCGCGAAGAACTCGCACGCCAGCACGCCGACATAGTCGAGCCGCGCGGCGATACGCCCTGCGAGCGCCGTCGCCTCGTCGGCCTGGGCGAGCACGGCGGCGGGCGCGGGCAGCGTCGAGGTGCGCAGGATGCCGTCGCGATGCGCGTTGAGCGGCACGGGGTAGCGCGCGGTCGCGCCGTCCTGCCCGCGCGCGAGCAGGATCGAGAACTCGTGCTCGAAGGCGACGAACGCCTCCAGCACCGCCGGGCCGCCGACTGCTTCCCACGCCGCGTCGGCGTCCGCGGGCGAGGCGATCCGCGCCTGGCCCTTGCCGTCATAGCCCCAGCGCGCGGTCTTGAGCACCGCGGGGACGCCGACCGCCGCCAGCGCCGCGTCGAGCTCGGCGCGGTTCGCCACCGCCGCCCAGCGCGCGGGGCGGCCCCCTGCCGCCGCCACGAACCGCTTCTCCGCCGCCCGATCCTGCGCGACGGCGAGCGCGGCGGGCGCGGGATGGACGGGGACGCGCGCCGCCAGCCACTCGACGGGGGCGAGCGCGACATTCTCGAACTCGTAGGTCACGACGTCGCAGGCGCGCGCGAAATCGGCGAGCACCACCCGGTTGTGATAATCGGCGCGCGTCAGGCTGGATGCGGTCTGCGCCGCCACGCTCTCCCGCTCCGGCGCGAGGACGTGGGTGTGGTAGCCGAGCTGCGCGGCGGCCACCGCCAGCATCCGCCCGAGCTGGCCGCCGCCGAGGATGCCGATCGTCGAACCAGGCGGCAGCGGCTTCATCATCCCCCCGTCATCCCGCTGAGCTTCAGACCCGCAAAGAAGAAGCAGGACGCCGGGTCAAGCCCGGGGTGACGACAAAGGCGCCTCCGCGACGTCCTCCGTCTGCCGCGCCCGCCAGTCCCGTAGCCGCTCGGCCAGGGCCGCGTCGCCGGTCGCCAGGATCGCCGCCGCCAGCAGCCCGGCGTTGATCGCGCCCGCGCGGCCGATCGCCAGCGTCCCCACCGGCACGCCGCCCGGCATCTGCACGATCGAGAGCAGGCTATCCATGCCCGCCAGCGCCTTCGATTCGACGGGCACGCCCAGCACCGGCAGCCAGGTCATCGCCGCCGCCATGCCGGGCAGGTGCGCCGCGCCGCCCGCGCCGGCGACGATCACCTTCAGCCCGCGCGCCGCTGCGCCCTTCGCATAGTCGTACAGCCGCTCCGGCGTCCGGTGCGCGGAGACCACCCGCGTCTCGTGCGCCACGTCGAGCGCCGCCAGCACGTCGGCGGCATGGCGCATCGTCTCCCAGTCGGAGGTCGAGCCCATGATGATGCCGACGAGCGGGTCCGCCATGCACGGCGGAGTAGCGAGGCGCGCGCACGCGCACAACCATCGCCGCCGGCCGTCCATGCCGGGCTGGTCGATCCGCCGGTGACGTCACGGCGAAACGGCGGCCGCCCTGGATGAGACGACCGCCGTTCCGCGCGACGATCGCGCGTCAGTAGCGATAGCCGTCATTGTAGTATTGTTCGCGCCCGTGATGGCGGTGCTGCCATTCCCGGCGGCGCTGGCGCTCGATCTCCTTCCAGCGCCGGTGCTCGTCGCGGCGGGCGCGGGCGTCATAACGGCGATCGTCGCCGCGGTCGCGGTAATAGCCTTGATCGCGATCGGATGCGTAATAGCCGTTGCCGCCGCCATAGTAACCATAGCTCTGCGCCGATGCGACACCGGGCAACGCTACGCTCGCCAGCGTCGCCGCGCCGAGGATGAAAGACCTGATCGACATGAGGCATCTCCCGCGTGGGCTTTCCACGCCGGCAGGATTATGCGAGTCGCGCTGAGATCATGCTGAACGTCGTTGGCAGCGCGCGTTCATTTAACGCTCGTTCAGATAATAGCGGTCGATGGCGTTCAGCGCGCGGTCGAGCTCGTAGACGATCGGCTGCCCGGTCGGGATCTCCAGCCCGGTGATGTCCGCGTCGGCAATGTGCGACAGGTGCTTGACCAGCGCGCGCAGCGAATTGCCGTGAGCAGAGATCAGCACCCGCGCGCCGCCGGTCAGCGCCGGCGCGATCCGCTCCTCCCAATAGGGCAGCACGCGCGCGATCGTGTCCTTCAGGCTCTCGGTCGCGGGCACGGGCACGCCCGCATAGCGGCGATCGTCGGTCAGGTCGTAGGCGCCGCCGGCGTTGGCGGGAGGCGGCGGCACGTCGAAGCTGCGCCGCCAGATCTTCACCTGCGCCTCGCCGTGCCTGGCCGCGGTCTCCGCCTTGTCGAGCCCGGTCAGCCCGCCATAGTGCCGCTCGTTCAGCCGCCAGTGCTTCTCGGTCGGCAGCCATAGCCGCCCCATCGCCTCCAGCGCCAGATTGAGCGTCTTGATCGCGCGGGTCTGGAAGCTGGTGAAGGTCAGGTCGACATCGAGGCCCTTCGCCGCCAGCAGCGCGCCCGCTGCCCGTGCCTCGGCCGCACCCTGCTCGGTCAGATCGACGTCCCACCAGCCGGTGAAGCGGTTCTCCAGGTTCCAGGCGGACTGGCCGTGGCGGATCAGGACGAGGGTGGGCATCAGCGCTCCTTGCGGGGGACGGGGCCGGTGTTTAGCGCCGCGTCCCATCGGCACAAGGAGAGGCGACGATGGCGATCGTGCGGCAGACATTGGTGTATGACGGCCCGGGCGGCCCGTTCGAGGGCGTGATCGCGTATGAGGACGAGGTGGAGACGCCGCGGCCAGGCGTGCTGGTCGTCGCCAACGTGCTCGGCCAGAAGGAATCGGACAACGCCAAGGCGGAGGAGCTGGCCAAGCTCGGCTATGTCGGCTTCGCGTGCGACGTGTTCGGCCAGGGCAAGCGGGCCGAGCGCGGCCCCGACATGCGCCGCTACATGGACGAGTGTCTCGCCGACCGCGCCCTGCTGCGCGATCGGCTGGCCGCGAGCCTCGCGGTGCTCCAGGGGTTCGGCCATGTCGATGCCGCCAGATGCGCGGCGATCGGGTTCTGCTTCGGCGGACTGTGCGTGCTCGACATGGCGCGCAGCGGGCTGGACGTGCTGGGCAGCGTCTCGTTCCATGGCGTCTACGACCGCCCGGATTACGCCAACACGACGCCGATCCGCGCCAAGGTGCTGGTCTGCCACGGCTGGGACGATCCACTCGGTCCGCCCGACGCCGTCACCGCGCTCGCGGCGGAACTGACCGGGGGCGAGGCCGACTGGCAGATCCACGCTTATGGCGCGGCGGGGCACGCCTTCACCGATGCCGGCACCAAGGGCAGCGTCCAGCCCGGCTTCGGCTATGAGGAAAAGGCGGACCGGCGCAGCTGGCAGGCGTGCAAGGACTTCCTGACCGAGCTGTTCGTGTGAGCGCGCGCGCGGCCGTTCAGCCGCCGATCGCCATCGCGGCGCTGGCCTGGCGCAGCGGTGCGGCCAGCATCACGAAAGCCTCATAGGCCACGGCGACGCCGGCGGCGATCGCGGCCGACCCGAGCACCACGAACTGGAACAGGCGCGAGAGCTCGCGGTTGCGCTCCAGCCGGCGCGCGGTGGCGACGTCGCGACCGAGACGCTCCATGCCACGACGCTCCGGCCCGCGGGCTGGGGCCGACGCCGCACGCGGGTCGCGGCGTTGCGGCGCGGCCGAGAGCGCGGCGAGATCGATCGCATCCTGGGTGCGGACGCCGAAGAACCGATCCTTGCGCCACATCACCCGCCCGACGATGATGTTGGTGCCACGGCGGATCTCCAGATATGTGCCGGGTGCGGGGGCATCCTCGGCGGCGGCGAGCAGGCCGCGGGACGACACGTTGTGGATCACGGCGTCCGACCAGGCGGAGGCGACCTTCATCCGCGCCGGAAGCACGACCTTGATGCGCGGTTCGCGTTGTCGGAGCCCGTGCTGAAGAACCTTGAGCAAGCGACGCGTCCCCTACCGGAATATCGAATGCGATCCGCCTTTTAGGGATCAGTAACAGCTAAGTCGAAAGAAGGCCAAGGCTGCTGACACTTTCGCCTCAATGGGGCCGCTTCCGCCGCTTTCGCGCAGGTCCGGGAGCTACATGCGGCGGCTCAGGAACGCCGATCCGGCGAGGCCGAAGCGCCAGGGTTCGTCGGCGGCCTTGGTGATCCCGATCCGCTGGCCGGTGGCGATCGCCGGCTCCGTCCGGCGCGGCAGCAGGCAGAACGGTGGTTCGTCCAGCGGCCGTCCGTCCAGCGCGCCGGTGATCGCGAGCGCCTGCGCAAGCCGGCCCGGGCCGGCGCACAACAGGCGATCGGCGACGCCGCCCCGGCGCGCGCGCATCGGCGCCAGCCCGTGGACCGGCTCGATCGCGCGCAGCAGCACCGCGGCCCCCGGCGCCGCGCCGCCGACGACGTTCAGGCACCAGTGCAGCCCGTAGATGCGATACACATAGGCGTGGCCTGGCGGCCCCCACATCGCGCGGTTGCGCAGGCTCGGGCCGACGAAGCTGTGCGAGGCGGGGTCGCCGGCATGATAGGCTTCGGTTTCGACGATCACGCCGCCGACGCCGTCGATCAGCAGCGTGCAGCCGATCAGCGCCCGCGCGAGCTCCAGCACGGGTCGGGTGTAGAAGGCGGCGTCCATTCGGCCGCCCTGCCAGCGCCGCCGCTTGACCGCCAGCGGTCGACGGGGCGATGAACCGTTCCGGGTAGACAATGGTTAAGACCGTCTCGCCCCGACAAAGGAGTCCTACGATGAAGCTTCGTCATGCCGCCGTCCCGCTGCTCGCCCTCGCCATCGCCGCGCCGCTACCCGCGATCGCGCAGACCACGACCAAGACCGAGGTCAAGCACGACACCGACGTGAACAACGGCGTCGTCACTCACACCCGCACCGCCGTGCACGTCACCAAGCACAAGACGCACCGGCCCAAGAAGATCCTGGGCGTGAAGGTCGGCCACAAGACCAAGACCACGAAGGTCGTCCACAAGACCTCGACCAGCTCGAACGGCGAGACGACCAACAGCGTCAAGACCACGCACTGAGATCGCGGCCCGCGCCCGCCGCCTGAGCCCAGGCGCGCGGGCGCGGCGTCGATCCGCGACGCGGTCGGGCGGCGGCGGGCGGCGTTGTTCCTGCTTCCCGCTTGCGCCACATTGGCGGCCATGAAGCGCGTCGCCGTTCTCCTGCTGCTTGCCGCCGCACCCGCACCTTCGCTGCAGGAGCGGGTGGGCACGGACCTCGCCGCCGCCAGTCCGGGGACGCGGTTCGGGCTCGTGGTCACCGATCCGGACGGGCGGGAGATCGCGGCGCTGCTGCCGGACCAGCGGTTCGTGCCGGCCTCCAACACCAAGATGTTCACCACCGCCGCAGCGTTCGCCACCCTGCCGGACCTCGACCGGCCCGATGCGGACGGCGGCGCCGCGGTCCGGCTCGACGGGCCGGACGTGGTGCTGGAGGGGCATGGCGACGCCCGGCTCTCGGCGGCGCCGGATTGCGCGGCGGACTGCCTCGCCACGCTCGCCGATGCGGTGGCGGCGCGGACCGGACGGGTGCGCGACGTGGTGGGCGACGACAGCGCCTGGCCCGACGAGCGCTGGAGCCCCGGCATGAGCTGGAACAATGTCGCGACGCGCTCGGGCACGGCGGCGTCGGCGCTGACGCTGGACGACAATGAGGTGACGCTGACCGTCACGCCGGGCGCGGTCGGGGCCGCGCCGGGGCTGGACGCGCCGCCTTATTACACGGTCGACAACCGCGCGGTGACGGTGGCCGGCGGCAAGACCGAGCTGGCGTTCGACCGCGCGCCGATGGGCCTGACGGTGCGGCTGTCCGGCACGATCGCGGCGGGCGCGACGCCCGAGCGGCTGCAGCTCGGTATCGACGATCCGGCGCGCTACGCCGCCTGGACGCTGCGGCGGATGCTGGTCGCGCGCGGCGTGCGGGTCACGGGCGGGGTGGCCGTCCGCCATCGCCCGCTGGTCGCCGCCGACGATCCGGCGGTGCGCGGTGCCGCGCCGCCGAGCCGGCCGCCCGCCGCGCCGGTGCTCGCCCGGCTGACCCCGCCGCCGCTGATCGAGGACCTCACGCTGACCAACAAGGTCAGCCAGAACCTCCACGCGCAACTGCTGCTGCGCCGCGTCGGGGCGATGTCGGGAACGGGCAGCCTCGCCGACGGGCTGGCGGCGGAGCACGCGATGCTCGACCGCGCCGGCGTGCCGCGTGTCGCCTACGACTTCGCGGACGGCTCGGGCATGTCGAGCTATAACCGCATTTCGCCGCGCGGCGCGGTGGCGTTCCTGCGCTGGACGGCGCGCCAGCCCTGGGGCGCCGCGTGGCGCGCGACGCTGCCGGTCGGCGGGGCCGTGGGGCTGAAGCGGTTCGCGGGCACGCCGCTCGATCACCGCCTGTTCGCCAAGACGGGCACGCTGAACGGCACCAACGCGCTGGCCGGCTGGCTGATCGCGGCGAGCGGGCGCGAGCTGACCTTCGCCTTCTACGCCAATGACGTGCCGGGCGACGCCGGCGCGACCGCGGCGATGGACCGGGCGCTGCTCGCCATCGCGGCGGCGAGCTGACCTCGCTTGCCGCCGCCGGCCCGCCGACAGAGCTGGATGAGGCTCGCTCAAGGCAGTTCCCGTCATTCCCGCGGAGGCGGGAATCCATCGTCGCCGCCCTTCGGCAAAATGCGCGAAAGCTTGCCAGTATGGATCCCCGCCCGCGCGGGATGAGGGCAATATATCGATTCCACGCGAGGTCATCCAACTCTACGAGCGCCGGCATGATCGATCATATCCTCTCGGCACTCGCCGCCCTCGTCATCGCCGTCGTCTCGGCGGGCGGCTATGCCGGCGTCGTGCTGCTGATGGCGATCGCCGCCGCCTGCGTGCCGCTTCCGTCCGAGCTGATCATGCCCTTCGCGGGCTATCTGGTCGCGCAGGGCAAGTTCACGCTGGTCGGCGCGGCGACGGCGGCGGCGCTGGGCGAGAATATCGGCGCCGCGATCGCCTACGAGGCGGGCAAGCGCGGCGGCCGGCCGCTGGCGGAGCGTTATGGCCACCTGCTGCTGGTCGACGCGCATCATCTCGATCAGGCGGATCGCTTCTTCGCGCGGTTCGGGCCGGTGGCGGCGCTGGTCGGCCGGCTGCTGCCGGTGATCCGCGCCTTCATCGCCTTTCCGGCGGGCATGGCGCGGATGAACCGGCTGACCTTCCACATCTTCACCACGCTCGGCTCGTGGCCGTGGTGCTTCGCGCTCGCCTGGGTGGGCATGACGCTGGGCGCGCGGTGGGACAGCGATCCGCGCGTCAAGCTGTGGTTCCACCGCTTCGACGCGGTGGTGCTGGCGGTGCTGGTGGCGGGCGCGGCGCTGTTCGTGTGGCACCGCCTGCGCGGCGTCAGGCGAAGCCGCGCCTGACCGCGAGCGCGCGCAACTGGGCGTCGCGATCCGGCGCGACCCGGGCGATCCGCGCGCGATAGGCGGCGACGCGCGCCTCGCCCGCCCGCGCCGGCGAGCCCGCATCGAACGGCGGCTGCGGATCACGCGGCCATAAATGTCCTAACCCGCGGGCCGCCGTCGCGCAATCGCGCTGCCCGCGTCAGCCAGAGCAGGGCAGGGAGGGCGACCGCCGCCCAGATCGCAGGCCCGGTCCAGCCCGGCCAGCCCCACAGGTCGCGGCCGAGCGAGGTGATGTCGCCCGTCACCAGCCGCTCGCGCCAGATCCACGCGAACGGGCTCGTCGCCCAGGGCGGCGTGAAGATATCGCCCGCGGCGATCGTCGCGTTGACGAGCACGGACACCGCGAGCATGCCCGCCGCCAGCCGTCGCTCCTGCCGGGTCCTCAGCGACGCCCAGAACGGGGCGAGGCCGAGCGCAAGCAGCCCGACCGCGGGAATTGTCAGCCGCGGCCCGGTCGCGTTGCCGCCGTCCCAATAGACATAGGCGGCGTTGACCAGCAGCACGATCGCCACGGTTGCCGCCGCGGCGATCCCCAGCGCCCTGGAACGGCGCGCGGCGGCGAGACCGAACAGCCCCGGCACGGCCAGGACGAGCACCGGCGCGACCCACAGCAGCCCGCGCCTGAGACCGAAGGTGATCTCCCACAGCACGCGGGGGTTGGGCGCGGTGAGGCCGAACAGGCCCTGATGCATCCCCTCGAACCCGACCACGCCCTGATAGCCGAGGCGGAACGGGGTGCCGAACGCGAACAGGTTGTAGCCGACGAGCGGCGCCAGCCCCGCCAGCCCGCCCAGCGCCGCCGCGCCGGCGAGGAGCCAGCGCGCCGGGGCGTGCCGGAACCGCCACAGCGCGAAGAGCGCCAGCGCGGTGCCGGCGATTGCCGCCTGATATTCCACCGTCACCGCCCAGCCGAGCGCCACGCCACCGAGCGCCGCCGCGCCCGCACGCCCGCGCACCGCCGCGCGCTCGAACGCCCAGAGCGCGATGACGTAGAGCGCCGCCACCGGCGCATGGCCGAGCAGCGTCGTCGACCAGCCCCAGGCCGGCGTGCCCAGCGCGTAGCCGAGCGCCGCGAACAGCGCCGCCGTCGCACTGCCGGTCAGCGCCAGCGCCAGCCCGTACAGCGCCGCAGCGGCGAGCGCGGTCAGCACCGCCGGCCCGATCGCGACCGCGAGCCGCAGCCGCACCCGCAGGTAGCGGGCGAAGCCGGGGTCGCTCGCCAGCGGTGCAAACCGGTCGGCGCGCTCGCCCGTCCACCGGTCCGCCAGCGCCACCGCCGGCAGCGCCGTCAGTGTCATGCCCGGCGCCTTGTCGAGATAGGCGTGGTCGCCGAACACGGCCTTGTCGATCGTCAGCGGCGCGAACGGATCGATCGTCGCGGTCCCGTCCTCCACGATGCGGATCGCGGCGAACAGGCGCACGGCGGTGTTGGGGTTCAGCTCCCAGGACCCGAACCAGACGCAGGAGAACCAGGCGAGCGCGGCGAGGACGAGCGGGATGCCGCGGCGCGTCATGCCCTGCCGCCTACTCCGCCGTGTCCAGGCCATAGGCGGTGTGCAGCACGCGCACCGCCAGTTCGGTCTCGTCCTCGTCGATCAGGACGGAGACCTTGATCTCGCTGGTCGAGATCGCCTGGACGTTGATGCCGCGCTGGCCGAGCGTGGTGAACATCCGGCTCGCGACGCCCGCATGGCTGCGCATGCCGACGCCGACGACCGAGATCTTGGCGACGCGGGTGTCGTGGATGACGTCGGCAAAGCCGATCGCCGCCTGCCCGCGCCCCAGCACGTCGAGCGAGCGCGGCAGGTCCGCCTGCGGCACGGTGAAGGTGACGTCGGTCGAGCCGGTTCCGTCGCCGCGCGCGCCGTGCGCCACGTTCTGGATGATCATGTCGACGTTGATCCCCGCGTCGGCGAGCGGCGCGAAGATGCTGGCGACCGCGCCCGGCCGATCGGGCACGGCGGTGAGCGTGATCTTGGCCTCGTTCTTGTCGTGCGCGATGCCGGTGATCAACTGGCGTTCCACGGCGTCCATCTCCTCCCCAAGCTCTTCCTCGCCGACGATCATCGTGCCGGGCAGCGTCGCCGCCATCGGCGCCTCCGGGCCGGTCAGCGACGACAGCACCTGAACGCGCACCCCTTCCTTCATCGCCAGCCCGACCGAACGGGTCTGCAGCACCTTGGCGCCGACGCTGGCGAGTTCCAGCATCTCCTCATACGTCACCTTGGCCAGCTTGCGGGCGCGCGGCACGATGCGCGGATCGGTGGTGTAGACTCCGTCGACGTCGGTGTAGATGTCGCAGCGCTCCGCGCCCATCGCCGCCGCGACCGCGACCGCCGAGGTGTCGGAGCCGCCACGGCCGAGCGTCGCGACGCGGCCGTCATGCACGCCCTGAAAGCCGGGGATCACCGCCACCTCGCCCGTCGCCAGCGCCCGATCGAGTGCGGCGGTGTCGATCTCCTCGATCCGCGCCTTGGCGAACGCGGCGTCGGTGCGGACCGGCAGCTGCCAGCCGAGCCAGCTGCGCGCCGGCACGCCCAGCGCCTGCAGCGCGAGCGCGAGCAGCCCGCTCGTCACCTGCTCGCCCGAGGCGACCACGACGTCATATTCGCGCGGATCGTAGAGCGCCGATGCCTCCCGGCAGAAGCCGACGAGCCGGTCGGTCTCGCCCGCCATCGCCGACACCACGACCGCGACCTGGCTGCCGGCGTCGACCTCGCGCTTCACCCGCGCGGCGACCGAACGGATGCGCTCGATCCCGGCCATGGAGGTGCCGCCGAACTTCATCACGATACGGGGCATGAGCGGGCGTCGGGTCCTTGGGAGCACGGGCGCGTCCTGTTAGGAGCCGGTCATGGCTGAAGCAACCACGGTAGACGCGCACGAGGCGGCGCATTTCGGGCGGCTGGCGGGCGACTGGTGGGACCCGGCGGGCGCGTCCGCCATGCTCCACCGGCTGAACCCGCCGCGGCTCGCCTATCTGCGCGCACGGATCGATGCGCATTGGGGCGGCGACTCCACCGGCTTCCGGCCGCTCGCGGGCAGGCGCGCGCTGGACGTCGGCTGCGGCGCGGGGCTGCTCGCCGAACCGCTCGCGCGGCTGGGCGCGGCGGTGACCGGAATCGACGCCGCGCCGGCGGTGATCGCGGCGGCGCGCGCGCATGCCGAGGCGGGCGGGCTGACGATCGACTATCGCGCCGGCGGGATCGAGGTGGTGACGGGCGAGGCGTTCGATCTCGTCACCTCGCTGGAGGTGGTGGAGCATGTCGCCGACCGCACCGCCTTCGCGGCCGGGCTGGCGGGGGCGCTCGCGCCGGGCGGGCTGCTGGTCATGTCCACGCCCAACCGCACGCCGCTGTCGCGCCTGGCGCTGATCGGGCTGGCGGAAGGAACCGGCCGCATCCCGCGCGGCACGCACGACTGGAACAAGTTCCTGACGCCGGACGAGCTGACCGCGCTCCTGGCCGGCGCGGGCCTGCGCGTGATCGATACGCAGGGCCTCGCCCTTTCGGTGGGCCGGGGCTTCGCGCTCTCCGAATCGACCGCGCTCGATTATTTCCTGACGGCGGTTCGTGGCTGAGGTTCCTCTCCCCTTCAGGGGAGAGGTTGGCCGAGCCGCAGGCGAGGTCGGGAGAGGGGCCGACCGGCCCGCACAGTTCCAACCGGCGTCCCCCTCTCCCCGACCCTCTCCCCTGAAGGGGAGAGGGAGCTCGGTCTGGCCCGCCCTCGCCGTCCTCCTCTGCCTCCTCGCGCTGGCGCGGCCGATCGACCATGACGAGAGCCAGTATGTCGCCGCCGTCGCGCTTACCGCGCACGGGCTGCTGCCCTATCGCGACTTCGCCTACCTGCAGACGCCGCTGCAACCGTTCCTGTTCGCGCCGCTCGCCTGGATCGCCGGCGCCGCGCTGTGGCCCGCGCTCCGGCTCGCCAACGCGCTGTGCGGCGCGGCGGCGCTGGTCTGCACGTGGCGGGCGGCGCGGCTGGTCGCGCCGGCGCGGACCGCCGGCGCGGCGGTCGGGCTGCTCGCCTGCTGCGACGCCTTCCTGTTCTCGATCGGCACCGCGCGCAACGATGCGCTGCCCGCGGCCTGCTATGCCGGCGCGCTGTGGCTGGCGATCCGGGCCGAGCGGGGCTGGGGCACGCGGTGGAGCGCGCTCGGCGCGGGCGCGCTGCTCGCGGCGGCGGCGGCGGCCAAGATCAGCTACGCGCTGCCGGCGGCGGCCTATGCCGCCTGGGCGCTGGCCCGCGCGCGCGGTCATCGCCCCGGCTTCGTCGCGCTCGGCGCGGCGCCGGTCGTGCTCCTCGTCGCCGCCGTCGCCGCGCGGGCGCCGGCCGGCTTCGTGTTCGGCGTCCTCACCTTTCCCGGCATCGCGCCCGCCGACTATTATGCCGACCAAGCCTGGAAGCTGACCGGCTGGGCCAAGCTCGGCGACCTCGTCAAGTTCCTGGCGCTCGGGCCGGCGCTACTCGCCTTCGCGCTGGTGCTCCGCCGCCGGATGCCGGCGATGCTGGCGCTGCTCGTGCTGGCGGGGCTGGCCGCCGCGCTCGGGCCGACGCCGACCTGGCGGCAATATCTGCTGCCGCTGCTGCCGCCGCTGTTCGTCATGCTGGCGGCGCGCCGGGCCGCGATCCCGCCTTCAAGGGCGATGCGAATATCGGCCGTCGTCTTCGCCGCCGCCGGACTGAGCCCGACGATCGCGGCACTGGCGAGTGGCCGTCCCGCCATGCCCGCCGCCTGGCGCGACGGCCGCGCGATCGGCGCGGCGCTGGACCGCGCGGGCGCGACCGGTCCGGTCGCGACGCTCTCGCCCGAGTTCCTGCCCGCCACCGGCCGCCTGCCCGATCCGCGCTTCGCCGCGGGCCCGTTCTTCTTCCGCAGCCGCCGGCTGGTCGTGGACGAGCGGGCGCTCCATCTGCTCGGCCGGCACGCGCTCGGCGCCGCGCCGTTGTCCGCGGCGATCCTGGTCGGCGGCGAGGGGGCGTGGACCAGTGGCGACGACCGGCTCGATGCGCGGCTGGCGGCGGAGGCGGCGCGGCGCGGCTATCGGGCGACGGCGGTGCCCGGCACGCGCTTCCGCCTCTGGCTGCGCTAAGCGGCGAGCTGCGCGCGGCGGTCGATCACGTCCTGATAGTGCGCCATCAGCGCCGCCGCGTGCTCCTCGTCCGAGCGGACCGGCGCTGCCGCCGCGGCGCGCCGCAGCGCGTCCTGATCGCGGGCGAACAGGCGGCCGATCGCCGCGGCGCAGGCGTGCGCGTCCTTGGCGCGATAGCTCTCGGCATAGCCCGGCCGTGCCGCCTCGAACGCGCCGCCCTCGTCGGGAACGATCATCGGCAGGCCGGACGCCAGCGCCTCATAGGCGACGAGGCCGAACGGCTCGGCGGACGAGCCGTGGATGAAGGCGTCGGCCGAGGCCATGATCTGGGCCAGCCGATGCCGGTCGTAGACCGGGCGGAACAGTCGGATGTGGGGGCTGTCGCCGACATGCCGTTCCAGCGCCTTGGTCGCCATGCCCTGGCCGAGCAGTACCAGCCCGACGGGCAGCGTCGCGCCCGCGCGGCTGACCGCGTCGATCACCATCGGCCAGCGCTTCTCGCGATGATGGCGGCCGATGCCGACCAGCAGGCGCGCTTCGGGCGGCAACCCGCATTGCGCCAGCAGCGCCGCGCGCAGCCCTTCGTCGCGGAGCGCCGGGGAGAAATGACGCCGCTCGATCCCCAGCGTCATCGACGCATCGACCCGCACGCCGCGCGCGCGCAGCCGCTTGGTCAGCGCCGGGCCGTTGGTCACCACCGTGTCGAAGCGGGCGAGGAAACGCTGCAGGTAGCGCGAGTACCAGGCGAACGCCCGCTCCAGCCGCTCGGGCGACGCCACGTTCTCCAGCCATGTCTTGGCATAGGCCTCGACATTGTCGTTGTGCATGAAGAACGACTTGGCGACGGGCTTGCCGCTCCGGGCCTGCCAGTCCGCGACGATCCAGGCGGGACGCCACGGCGAGCAGCACTCCACCACATCGGGGTCGAACCGGTCGAGCAGCGCGTGGATCGGTTCGGCCTGCCAAAACAGCCCGTAATTGTTGTCGAACGGCATGCCCGGCGAGCGCCGGTAGATGATGCGGCCGCCGCCCGGCCGTTCCTCCTCGCGGTCCTCACGCCCCGGCGCGACGACGATCAGCTCGTGGCCCATGTCGGCCAGGATCGCCATCTTGCGATCGACATAGGTCCGCACGCCGCCGCCGGTGGGCGAGTAGAGCTCGTTGACGTCGACGATGCGCATCGCGACCGCGTGCCTAGCTCAGCGGGGCGAAGCCGGAAAGGCCGCGCAGATATTGCGCATGGATCGTGACCTGCGTCACCCCCGCGGGAACGTCGACCAGCGCCTGATCCACCTGGGGTCGCGCCCGCCCCAGCTTCTGGTTGGACGCGAAGCCGGCGCCGTCGGCCCAGATCGAGAATTTGTTCTTGCCGTCGCGGTTGTGGGTGAACAGCAGCGCGTAGCGGCCCGGCCGGGGCACGCGCATGCACATCGCCACCGGACCGACCTGGGGCGTCGCGACCCGGATGCGGCGGAACAGCTTGCCTTCCTTCAGCAGGTCGCGGTCGTCCTTCAGGAAATCCTGGTTATTGGCGGGGTAGAGCTCCAGCTTCAGTTCGCCCTTGCGGTCCTTCAGGCCGACGATGGTCGCCAGCACCGCCGGGCCTTCGCCGTTCGCGCAGGCGGGCGCGTCGCCGCCGAGGATACCCGCGCCGGCCGCGGCCGGTGCGGCGAGCGCGAGCAGCGCCAGCGGGACAAGGTTACGCAGGGTCACCACCATTTCCTCCGTGTCGCGAGCCCGTGGCCGACGAAGACCAGGATCAGGGCCGCGTTGATCGCGAGCGTCAGCCCCGCGAAGAATGCCAGCAATTGGATCAGCCGATCGTGCTGGCCGATCAGCAGCGTCGCGAAGGTGAAGAACAACAGCTCCTTGTTCGGCGCCAGCGGCAACCGCGACACGAGCAATCGTCCCGCCGCCAGGAACAGCCACATGCCCACCGACACCGCCGGCAACGCGAAATGCCAGGCCAGCGCGGTGAAGGTGGAGCTGGCGACGACGCGCGCGCATTGCAAGGCGAACACCGCCCACAAGGTGCGCGGCGGCAGGGAGAACACCCGGCGCGAGAAGAGCAGGAACGGCAAGGAGATCGCGACCAGCAGCACCGTCGACCACAGGCCTTCGCGGAACTGCGCCGGGGTGAGCAGCCCGCGCCCGAGCGGCAGCGCGATCACCAGCATCGCCAGCGTCAGCGCGTTGCCGGCGATCGCCGACAGGATCGAGACGTCCTTGATAGCGCCGAACGGGGCTGCGACCAGCGTCGCGCGCGCGCGCGCCCAGGCATAGAAATAGGCTTCGCCCGTGTAGTTGACGAGCACGTCGTTGGCGATGCGCTTCTTGAGCAACGCCGCCAGCCCGCTCGCCGGGATGCCCCACAATTTGCGGAAGATCAGCCAGTCGCCCACGGGCAGCGACATGTAGAAGGCGGCAAAGCACAGCCAGAAACGCGGGTCGGTCGGAGTCGAACGCGTCAGCCCCGCCAGGCCGCGGTGGAACAGCTGGTGCGCGAGCCCCGCCGCCATCGCGATCGTCAGCAGCGCCGCCAGCAGCGTCGGCCAGCGCGGCCGCACCGAGCGCAGCGGCTCCAGCCCCGGCAGCGGCATCGCCGCGGGCAGGACATCGGACGCGAGGGGGGCCAATGGCGCGGTGATGAGGGTCACTTGCGTTGGGGTCGAACGGGCGTTGGTAGGCGAGAATAACCGCGGGCTAAAGGCTTTCGGGAGATTGCGGGAAGCTGAACGGGGCGGCGGGCGGTCGCGATGGACCGGGCGTAGCGCCGCGATATTTCCAGCCCGCAACGATGGGTGACGTGACGGCACACATCGGCGAACGGCCGATTTCAGACGGGCCGGCCTTGCTCTAAGCACCGGCGGTGCCCGCCCACCACATCCTGTCCTATGCCCGCGACCTGGCGGGCGGCGGCGTGGAACGCGCGCTGCTGCGGCTCGCCGGCGGCTGGGCGGCGGCGGGGCGGCGCGTGACGCTCGTGCTGGGCACGGCTGCCGGGCCGCTGGCGGCGGAGCTGCCGGCCGGCGTCGAGGTGGTGGCGCTCGGCGCCGCGTCGATGCGGCGGCTCGCGGCGGCGTTGCCCGGGCAGGTGCGCGCGCACGCGCCGGACATCCTGTTCTGTCCGGGCAATTATTACACGGCCATCGCCGCCTGGACCCGGCTGCGGCTCGGCCGCGCCTGCCCGCCGGTGGTCGCCAAGATGTCGAACGCGGTCCGGCGCGGCGACCATGGCCGGATCGTCGATCTCGGCCACCAGGCCTGGCTCGGGCTGCACGCGCGCTTCCTCGACCATCTCGTCGCGATGACGCCGGCCAGCGCGGCGGCGGCCGCGGCGGCGACCGGCATGGCGGCGCGGGTGAGCGTCATCGCCAATCCGCCCGCGGTTCCCCGGCCCGGGGCGGCGCTGCCGCCGCTGCCGACCGCGCCCTTCATCCTGGGTGTCGGCCGGCTGGCGCGGCAGAAACGCTGGGACCGGCTGGTCGCGGCGCTGCCGGCGCTCCCCGGCGTGCCGCTGGTGATCGCCGGCGAGGGGCCCGAGCGCGCGGCGCTGCGCGCGCAGGCGGCGGCGCTGGGGGTGGACGCGCGCCTCCACCTCGTCGGGCATGTCGCGGACCCGCTGCCGCTGATGGCGCGCGCGACGGTGCTGGCGCTGCCCTCCGATTTCGAGGGCGTGCCCGGCGTGCTGCGCGAAGCGCTGACCGTGGCGACGCCGGTGGTGGCGACCGACGCCAGCCCGGCCGTCGCGGAGATCGTCTGGTCGCCGGCGCTGGGCGACGTCGTGCCGCGGGGCGATGCGGCGGCGCTGGCGGCCGCGCTCGGCCGATGGCTCGCGCCCGACGCGGTGCGCCCGCCGCCGCAGCCGCAGCCGGGCGCCGACGCCGCCGGACGCTATCTCGCGCTGTTCGACCGCCTGGTCGGCTGATCGCGGGTCTGCTGCTCGGCGCTGCGTTCCAGCGCCACCTTCAGCATTGCGGTGAGCGGGTCGGCGAACATCAGCCCCAGCACCCCGAACAGCGCGCTCAGCAGGATCTGCATCGAAAGCGTCAGCGCCGGCGGCAGATCGACGGTGCGCCGGGCGACGATCGGCACGACGACGTAGCCGTCGAACGATTGCACCACCGCCCAGGTGGCGAGCGCCCACACCCCGGTGTGGACGCCGGCGCTGAAGCCGACCGCGATCATCAGCGTGCCGGTGATGAACGCGCCGATATTGGGGATGAACGCCATGATCCCGGCGATGATGCCCAGCACCAGCGCCATCGGCACGCCGCCGATCATCAGCGCCAGCCAGGTCAGCACGCCCTCCGCCGCCATGCCGATCAAACGGCCGGCGAGCAGCCGGCGCAGCGTGCGTCCCATCCGCTCGGTGGTGACGGCGAACTCCGGCCGGCGGTCGGTCGGCACCATCCATTGCAGCCCGCGCTCGTAGAGGCGCGGCTCCATCGCGAAGAACACGCCGAGCACGACGATGAACACCAGCGTCGTCAGCGCGCCCACGGCAGTCCCGACCCAGCTCGTGACCCGGCCGAGCTGCCCCGCCGCCTGCCGCACGAGCCCGCCGACGTCGCTGCCCGACGGCATCACCCCCAGCTGCGTCAGCCACGCGGTCGCGCGCGAATATTGCGCTTCGACCGTGTCGCGCAGCTGCGCGATCTGCTGCGTCACCTGGACCCCGAGCAGGGTGAAGGTGCCCACCACGAACAGCAGCGTCAGCAGGACGACGATCAGCAGCCGCCAGCCGCGGCCGATCGGCAGGATGCGGCCGAGCAGGCGCACGCCGCCGTCGAGCATCGCCGCGACGACGACGCCGCCGAAGATCATCAGCAGCGGCGCCGCCAGGATCACCGCCAGCGCCACCGCGCCGACGATCCCCACCCAAACCGTCGCGCGCGTCAGCTCCTGGCGGACGAACGGATCGCGCATCTCGTTGGGGCCGGGGCCGCGGACCAGATCGGACGGCCGCTCGATCGGGGCGGGCTCGCTCATCGGGCCCGCGGCGCATGGAGGCTGGCGCCGGCGCGGCCGCCGCGCAGCGAGGTGAACCAGGTGACGGGGTTGAGCGACGTCGTCCCGTCCAGCGAGAAGGTGATGAACTCCGCCCGGCCGCCGATATTCTCATACGGTACCGGCCCGCCCAGCCCCTGCGCCTCCAGCGGGAAGCGGCTGTCGGCCGAACGGTCGCGGTTGTCGCCCATCAGGAAGACGTGGTCGGCGGGGATCGTCACCGGGCCATAATCGTCGCCCATGCTCTGCCCCAGCTCCACCGTGTCGTAACGGCGGCCGTTGGGCAGCGTCTCGGTCACCACCGGCAGGTGGCAGGTCAGCTGCCCGCCGGGGCCGGGACGGCGCACGTCCGGGCCGTAATCGGCCTCGTCGCAGGTCTCCTTGCCGTCGGGCGCGATCACGCCGCCATAATCGGGCACGTCGACATAGTGGAGCGGCCCGCGCCGCACCGGCTTGCCGTTCAGGATGACGGTGCCGCCGCGCACCTCCAGCGTGTCGCCGGGCAGGCCGATCACGCGCTTGATATAGTCGTTGTTGGTGCCCGGCGGGGTGACGATCACCACGTCGCCGCGCTCGGGCAGCCGGCCCAGCACGCGCCCCTTGATCGGCGGCAGCCCCACCGCCCAGCCCGCGCCGGGCTCGCGCAGCACCAGGCTGTCGAAGATGCCGACGGGATTGGGGATGGTGGGCGACACGAACGACCAGCCATAGGCGAACTTGGAGACGACCAGCCGATCCCCGACCAAGAGCCCCGGCAGCATCGATTCGGACGGGATGTAGAAGGGCTTGGCGACGAAGGAGTGGAAGCCGAGCACCACCAGCAGCAGCCAGAAGATGCCCTTGATCTCGCCCCACCAGTCCGTCTTGCGCCGCGCCGGCGCGGCGTGGGCCGGCGCGGCGGGGGCCGGCTCGGCGGCGGCGTCGGGGGCGAGGTCGGACATCAGGGAGCGCTTTCGGGAACCGCCTCGATCACCACGAACGCCTGCGCCCAAGGGTGATCGTCGGTCATGGACAGGTGAACCCGCGCGACGTGGCCGGGCGGCGTCAACGCGTCAAGCCTCGCCTTGGCGCCGCCGGTGAGCTGCAGCGTCGGCTGACCGGACGGCGCGTTGACGACGCCGATGTCCCGCAGGAACACGCCGTGCCTGAAGCCGGTGCCGAGCGCCTTCGCGAACGCCTCCTTGGCGGCGAAGCGCTTGGCGAGCGTGCCGGCGCGGGTGAACGGGCGCCTGGCGGCGCGGGCGAGCTCGACGGGCGTGAAGCAGCGCTGCTCGAATCGTTCTCCGAACCGCGCCAGGCTGGCGGCGATCCGCTCGATCGAGCAGAGGTCCGATCCCAGCCCGAGGATCACCGCCAAGCTCCTCTCCGGAACGGGGAGGGGGACCGCCGTCGCGCAGCGGCGGTGGTGGAGGGGGCTCCGTCACCAGCGGGTCGCTCAGATCGGGGCGCTCTCCACCACGCCCTGCGAGCGCGGTTCCCCTCCCCGCGCCGGGGAGGAGCGGCCTCACCCACGCGCCGCGTCCATCGCGGTCCGCATCGCGCGCACCGCCTCGCCCAGCCCGACGAACAGCGCGTCGGCGATCAACGCATGGCCGATGTTCAGCTCGCGCACCTGCGGGATCGCCGCCACAGGCGCGACATTGCCCACCGTCAGCCCGTGCCCGGCATGGACCTCGATCCCGTTCTTCGCTGCCAGCGCCGCCGCGTCGGAGAGCCGCCGCAGCTCCGCCGCCCGCGCGCCCGCGTCCTCCGGGCCGTTCAGCTCGGCGTAGCGGCCGGTGTGCAGCTCCACCACCGGTGCGCCGAGCCGCACCGCCGCCTCGATCTGGCGCGGATCGGGCTCGATGAAGAGGGAGACGCGCACTCCCGCTGCGCCCAGCGCTGCCACGATCCGTGCGAGCCGGTCGTGCTGCCCGGCGGCGTCGATGCCGCCTTCGGTCGTGCGCTCCTCGCGCTTCTCGGGCACGATGCAGGCCGCGTGCGGGCGGTGGCGGAGCGCGATGGCGAGCATCTCGTCGGTCGCCGCCATCTCCAGGTTGAGCGGGATCGCCAGCTCCGCCGCGAGCCGCGCGATATCGGCGTCGGTGATGTGCCGCCGGTCCTCCCGCAGGTGCGCGGTGATCCCGTCCGCCCCGGCCTGCGCCGCGATCAGTGCCGCGGCGACCGGGTCGGGATAGTTGGTGCCGCGTGCGTTCCGGACGGTCGCGACATGGTCGATGTTGACGCCGAGGCGCAGGGTCATACCGCCAATCCTCCCCGGAACGGGGAGGGGGACCGCCGGCGAAGCCGGTGGTGGAGGGGGCCCTTGGCTGGGCGACACGTCCGACTCGGGCCCCCTCCGTCACGCCCTACGGGCGCGCCACCTCCCCGTGCCGGGGAGGATCGGAGAGCCCTCAACACCCCACCGCCGCGCTCAGCAGGTCGTAGGCGAACCCCTTCCCCTCCCACACCTCGCCGATCGAAAAATCGCCGGACGAGCGATTGGTGAAGACGATCACGACCAGCCCATCGTCGGGCAGGATGTAGTTGCGCGCCTGCACGCCATAGATCTCGCCGTCGCGCTGGACGATCCGCTTCGGCGCGGCGCAGCCCTTCAGCTGGCCGGGGAACACCCATTGGCCGAGCGCCTGATAGGAACCGTGTCCCTCGGGCTTCCACAATTCGGCGAGCGCCGCGGGCGGGAGCAGCTTGCCCGTCATCAGCGAACGGTCGAAGGCGAACACTGCCTTGGCCGTCCCCATCAGCCCGCCGGCTGCGCCCCAGCTGGCGAGCTGGAAGGCGGGTTCTGGCTTGCCGTCGACGTAGCCGGGCACGCCCCGCTCATCCGGTTCGGCCCAATGCACGCCCTTCCAGGTCGCGGGGTCGTCGGCATCGTGAAGAGCGAGCTGGAATGACGCGATGATATAGTCGCAATTGTTATAGGCGAACGCCGCGCCGGGACGTCCCGGCGCGGAAAAGCAATATCCGATATCGGGCTCGTTCGCCGCATAGAATGACGGGACGCCGCTTGCCAGCTTGGGCGTATCGTCGGGATTGGCGAGCCCTGTATGGTGGGTAAGCAATTGCCGCAGAGTCAGCTGGCCGATGCTGGCGCGCTCCTCCGGCGCGCTGATCGGTCGGTCGAGAGCAGCCAGATCGATACTCTTGACGATCATCGTCGCCACGACCTGCTTGGTGATCGACGCCAGCCGCCAGCGCTCGCCCGCCTTGTGCTGAGGCCCGCCGCTGGGCGCGATCGGGCCGTAGGCACGCTCGAGCAGGATGCGGTCGCCCTGTGCCACCAGCACCTCGCCGGCGAGGTGGTAGCGGCGGGCGACCTGATCGGGCGTTTCGTGCTCACCCTCACCCTTCCCGCCACCTGCGGCGGCGGGCCCTTTCCCTCTCCCCATGGGGGAGGGAGGGAGCGCCGAAGGCGCGGAAGGGTGAGGGTGAGCAACGGCCAGCACCGCCGCAAGGATCGCCGAGATCACGCCCGGCTCCCCGGCTTCACCGCCGGCACCGCCGCCAGCTCCGGCGGCAGCGCGTCCGCCGCATAGCTCGGCACGTCCAGCCGGATCAGCGGATAGAATGGCACCCCCAACGCCGCGGTCCCGCCCGATCGGTCGACCAGCGCCGCCGCCGCGACCGTTTCGCCGCCTGCCGCCGCGATCGCGGCGATCGCCTCGCGCGACGACAGGCCGGTGGTGACGACGTCTTCCATCATCAGCACCGGCTGACCGGGCTGGAGGCGGAAGCCGCGGCGCAGCTCGAACGTGCCCGTCGGCCGCTCCAGGAACATCGACTCGACGCCGAGCGCGCGCGCCACCTCGTGCCCCGCGATCAGCCCGCCCATCGCCGGGGCGACCACCGCCGTCACCCGCTGCTTGACCTCGGCAGGCAGGCGGGCGACCAGCGCGTCGGCCAGGCGGGCGCCGCGTCGCGGATCCATGAGCACGCGTGCGCACTGGAGGTAACGCGGGCTGCGCAGGCCGGAGGAGAGGATGAAATGCCCCTCCAGCAGCGCATCCGCCGCACGGAACTCGGCCAGCACCTCGTCGTCGGTCACGTGCGCCTCCCTGCGCCGGCCTTCTAGGGGCGGCCTCATGCAACGTAAAGCAAGGGCGCGGGATTGGCGGCTTGAGGCGGCGGGCGCGCTTGCCTATAGGCCACGGGAAACCGGAACTTTCCATTGCGCGGGGCCTCCCTTCCGCCGCGCGGACCCGAGGTGACGATACTGATGCGCAAGCTGGGGCTTTCCACCCTCCTCCCCGCCCTTGTCGTGGCCGCCGGCCTCGCGCTGGCCGGTCCGGCCGCCGCGCAGCAACCGGCGCACGCGCCCGCCGGCGCGGCCAGCACCGCGCCCACCACCGTCGCCGCCAAGGCTCCCGCCGCCCCCGCCTCGCCGCTGCTCGCGCAGGACGGTGCGCCGGCGATGGCGGTCGATCCCGTCATCGGCCATCCCAATGACGGCGTGTTCGGCATCCAGACGCAGGTGACGCGCAATGGCGAGTTCGCGCGCTGGTTCCACAACTCGATCCTGTTCCCCGTCATCACGGTGATCTCGCTGTTCGTGCTGGCGCTGCTGGTGTTCGCGGTGGTGAGGTTCCGCAAGGCGGCGAACCCGATCCCGTCGCGCACCAGCCACAACACCGCGATCGAGGTCGCCTGGACGCTGATCCCCGTAATCATGCTGGTGATGATCGCGGTGCCCTCGATCGGCCTGCTCCAGGCGCAGTTCAAGCCGGCGCCGGCCGGTGCGATCACCCTCAAGGCGACGGGCAACCAGTGGTACTGGACCTACAACTACCCCGACCTCGGCGATTTCGAGGTCACGGCCAACCTCCTGAAGGAGAAGGACCAGGTCCAGCCGGGCGACCGCGCACGCACCGACGCCGACGGGCCGCGGCTGCTGGCGGTCGACAACCGCGTCGTGCTGCCGGTCGGCGTGCCGATCCGCCTTATCACCACGTCGGCCGACGTGATCCACAGCTGGGCGATCCCGGCCTTCTGGATCAAGCTGGATGCGGTGCCGGGCCGGCTGAACGAGACCAGCTTCACCATCGAGCGGCCGGGCCTCTATTTCGGGCAATGTTCCGAGCTGTGCGGGGCGCGGCACGCCTTCATGCCGATCGCGGTGGAAGCGGTGGACCGCGCCACCTTCGCGCGCTGGGTGGTCGCCAAGGGCGGGCACCTGCCGGGCGCGATCGTTCCCTCCGACAAGGTGATTCCGCAGCCGGGCGCGAACGGCGCGGTGCAGCCGCCCGCCGGTGCGTTCAAGACGCCGCCCGCGGGCATGAATCCGCCGAGCCAGGCGGCCCCCCTCACGCAGGGCGCGACGGGCAATCCGTCCGGCGCCGGCAATCCCGGACAGTAAGCGCATGACCGATACCGCCCTCTCGCCTTCGGGCTATGCCTTCGCGCCCCACGATGCGCACGAGCATCATGGTCACCAGGATGCGGACCACAAGCCGGCGTTCTTCGCCCGCTGGTTCATGTCGACCAACCACAAGGACATCGGCACGCTCTACCTGATCTTCGCGATCTTCGCGGGGATCATCGGGGGCGCGATCTCCGGCCTGATGCGCGCCGAGCTGGCGCATCCGGGCATCCAGTATCTGACGACCTGGGCGGCGTATCTGCCCGGCGGCGAACAGGGCCTCGACCACTCGCTCCACCTGTGGAACGTGATGATCACCGCCCACGGCCTCATCATGGTGTTCTTCATGGTGATGCCGGCGATGATCGGCGGCTTCGGCAACTGGTTCGTGCCGATCATGATCGGGGCGCCGGACATGGCGTTCCCGCGCATGAACAACATCTCGTTCTGGCTGCTGGTGCCGTCCTTCTCGCTCCTGCTCGCCTCGCCCTTCTTCGGCGGCGCGGGCAATGGCTGGACGCTGTATGCGCCGCTATCCACCTATGGCGAGCCGGGGCCGTCGACCGACATGGCGATCCTGTCGCTCCACCTGGCGGGTGCGAGCTCGATCCTGGGCGCGATCAACTTCATCACCACCATCTTCAACATGCGCGCGCCGGGCATGACGCTGCACAAGATGCCGCTGTTCGTGTGGTCGGTGCTGGTCACCGCCTTCCTGCTGCTGCTCGCGCTGCCGGTGCTGGCGGCCGCCATTACCATGCTGCTGACCGACCGCAATTTCGGCACCACCTTCTTCGATCCGGCGGGCGGCGGCGACCCGATCCTCTACCAGCACCTGTTCTGGTTCTTCGGCCATCCCGAAGTCTACATCATGATCCTGCCGGGCTTCGGCATCGTCAGCCAGGTGATCGCGACGTTCAGCCGCAAGCCGGTGTTCGGCTATCTCGGCATGGCCTATGCCATGGTCGCGATCGGCGTGGTCGGGTTCGTCGTGTGGGCGCACCACATGTTCACCACCGGCCTCAGCGTGAACACCAAGATGTATTTCACCGCCGCGACGATGGTGATCGCGGTGCCCACCGGCATCAAGATCTTCTCCTGGATCGCGACGATGTGGGGTGGCTCGCTGTCGTTCAAGACGCCGATGATCTGGGCGATCGGCTTCATCTTCATGTTCACGGTCGGCGGCGTCACCGGTGTCGTGCTCGCCAATGGCGGCGTCGACGATTACATGCAGGACACCTATTACGTGGTGGCGCACTTCCACTACGTGCTGAGCCTCGGCGCGGTGTTCTCGCTGTTCGCCGGCTTCTATTACTGGTTCCCGAAGATGTCGGGGCGCATGTACAACGAGCTGCTCGGCCAGGCGCACTTCTGGGTGTTCTTCGTCGGCGTGAACGTGCTGTTCTTCCCGATGCACTTCCTGGGGCTGCAGGGCATGCCGCGGCGTTATCCGGATTATCCGGATGCTTTCGCCCACTTCAACTGGGTGGCGACGGTCGGCTACATGATCATGGCCGTCGGCATGGTGATCTTCTTCGTCAACGTCCTTTACTCGCTGTTCGCCGGACCCAAGGCGCCCGACAATCCCTGGGGCGAGGGCGCGACGACGCTGGAATGGACGCTCTCCAGCCCGCCGCCCTACCACCAGTTCGAGACGCTGCCGGTGATCGACGGGGGCGACGCCCACCACAGCTGAGCGAGGCGCGGAGCGAAGCTGCGCGCCGGTCCGCCCGGCGGACGCGACAGCCGGGCGGCGCCGGCTTCAGCCGACGACCGACGGGGCGGGATTCACTCCCGCCCCGGCTTGCTCGAATTTGCGCCCGCATCCGGTCAGCCCTTGTTCACCGCGCCGGCGCTTTGGTCCGGCACCTCCCTGCAGTAGACGGGCGGTCGACCCGCCCAGGAACCCGCCGATGCCCCGCCTGTCCTTCGCTCCCGTCGCCCTGGTCGCCGCGCTGGCGCTGGTGCCGCTCGCCACCGCGGCGATGGCGGCGGTCGACACCGAGACCTATCACGAGTTCGACCAGTTCCTGGAGGTCTTCAACCGCATCAAGGCGGACTATGTCGACAAGGTCGACGACAAGGCCCTGATCAAGGGCGCGATCCAGGGGATGCTGACCTCGCTCGACCCGCACTCCAGCTATGTCGACGCGCTCGATTACGACAACCTGCGCATCATGACGGAGGGCAATTACGGCGGGCTGGGGCTTACCGTCTCGATGGAGGACGGTGCGGTCAAGATCGTCGCCCCGCAGGAGGACACGCCCGCCTATCGCGCCGGCATCAAGTCAGGCGACTACATCACCCATATCGACGGCAAGCTGCTGTTCGGCGGCACGCTGGACGAGGCGGTCGCGTCGATGCGCGGCAAGCCCGGCACCAAGATCGCGCTGACGCTGGTCCGCCCCGGCCACGACAAGCCGATCGACGTCACGCTGGTGCGCGAGGTCATCATCCAGAAGCCGGTCAAGTGGGAGGTCCGCGGCGACGTCGGCTATATCAACATCAATTCCTTCTCCGAGGCGACCGGCGCCGACACGCGCGGCGCGATCATGGCGATCGACAAGTCGCTCGGCCACCACCCGCTCGGCTATGTCGTCGACCTGCGCGACAATGGCGGCGGGCTGCTGACCCAGGCGATCGAGGTCTCCGACGCCTTCCT
This sequence comes from uncultured Sphingomonas sp., assembly GCF_964250165.1. Lineage (GTDB taxonomy): Bacteria > Pseudomonadota > Alphaproteobacteria > Sphingomonadales > Sphingomonadaceae > Sphingomonas. The sequence goes on from NZ_CAXUEK010000016.1 coordinate 34,685, forward strand.
GACCGGGGGCGAGATCGTCTCGCAGCGCGGGCGCGAGAAGACGGACATCGAACGCTATTACGCCAAGCCGGGCGACGACGCGCATGGCCTGCCCGTGGTCGTCCTCACCAACGCCGGCACCGCGTCGGCCAGCGAGATCGTCGCCGGCGCGCTGCAGGACCATCACCGCGCGCTGATCATGGGCACGCGCTCGTTCGGCAAGGGCTCGGTGCAGACGCTGATCCCGCTCGGCCCGCAGACGCAGCTGCGCCTCACCACCGCGCGCTATTACACGCCATCGGGTCGCTCGGTGCAGGAGGGCGGGATCGAGCCCGACATCCGGGTGCCCGAGCTGACCGACCCCGATTACAAGAGCCGCCCCGTGTTCCGCGAGGCGGATCTGCGCCGCCACCTCATCAACGAGATCAAGGCCGACAATGCGGTGCTCGAGGAGGACACCAAGGACGATCCCCGGTTCGCCCAGACGCCCGATCAGCTGAAGAAGCAGGGCGTGGACGATTTCCAGCTATATTATGCGCTGAAGACGGTCGCGCGGCTGGGCGGCGCGACGCAGGTGGCCGCCGCGACCAAGCCACGGCCGATCCCGGCGGCGGCGACCGCCAAGTGAGCTCAGCGCCCCTTTCGGTTCGCCCCAAATCCGGCGAGGGGCGGTCCCCGCTCGGCGGGCGGGGCGGTTTCGGACCCGCTCGGGCCGATCGCCTGGCCACCGCCAACCTCCTCGCGCTCCTGCTTCCCGCCGCGCTGCTCGCGGGCGCCTGGGGATTCCAGCTGATCGGCGGGCTGGTCCCGTGCGAGATGTGCCATTGGCAGCGCTGGCCGCATTACGCTGCGCTCGCCGTCGCCGCGCTCGCCTTCGGCACGCGCGGCAACACGCGCGTCGCGCTGGTCGCACTGGCGGCGCTGCTGATCGCCGCCTCGGGCGTGATCGGCGTCCTGCATTTGGGCGTCGAGCAGCATTGGTGGCGCGGCTTCACCGCCTGCACGGCGCCCACCGCGCTGACCGGCGCGACCGCGGCGGAGCGGCTCGATGCGCTGCTGCGCCAGCCGGTGGTGCGCTGCGACGTGCCGCAATGGGCGCTGTTCGGCGTCTCCCTGGCCGGGTTCAACGCCGTCCTCTCGCTCGGCGGCGCGGCGGCGATCCTCGCGCTGGTGCGGAGGGCGCGATGAGACCCGGCGACCGTACCGAGAGCACCGACGCGATGATCCGCGTCGACCAGGCGGGCGAATATGGCGCGACGCGCATCTATGCCGGCCAGCTCGCGATCCTGGGCGACCGCCATCCGGCCGCGCGCGCCATCCACCACATGGCCGAGCAGGAGGAGAAGCACCGCGCCTTCTTCGACCGGCTGATCGCCGCGCGGGGTGTGCGGCCGACGCTGCTCCAGCCCTTCTGGAACGTCGCGGGGTTCGCGCTGGGGGCGGTGACGGCCGCGATCGGGCCGAACGCCGCGATGGCCTGCACCGCCGCGGTCGAGACCGAGATCGACAAACATTATCAGCAGCAGCTCGAGCAGCTGGGGGAGCGCGACCCCGAGCTGTCGGACGCCATCGCCGAGTTCCAGGCCGAGGAGCTGGAGCATCGCGATCACGCGCTCGCGCACGGCGCGGAGAGCGCCTTCGGCTATCCGGTGCTGAGCGGGCTGATCCGGCTCGGCTGCAAGGTCGCGATCGCGGCCGCGACGAGGATCTGACGCATGACCAGGTTCGCCCTTCTCGCGCTCGCGCTCGCCACGCCCGTCGTCGCGCAACAGACGGCCGCGCCCGCGCCCCACACGGCGGCGCTACCCGGCGCCGCCAAGCCGGCGACGCCGGGCGGGCCGGCCGAGGTCGCGCGCGGCGCGCCGATCAACGGCGTGCTGGTGCTCTACGGCAACCAGCGCTGCCCCACCGATACCGAGGGCAACGAGATCGTGGTCTGCGAGCGCCGCAGCGCCGCCGAGCAGTTCCGCGTGCCCAAGGAGCTGCGCGAGTTCCAGGTGACGCCGGAGAACCGGGCCTGGGCGGCGAAGGCGCAGGCCACGCTGGCGGCGGGCACGGGCGTGAACTCGATCGGCAGCTGCTCGACAGTCGGCCCGGGCGGCCAGTCCGGCTGCTTCCTCCAGGCCGCGCGCGCGGATCGGGCGGAGAACCAGCAGCGCCAGGTGGAGGCGAGCCGGGCGCCCTGACGCGCCGCCCATCCGGCTGCACCCGGGGCTCCCGGTCCGGCGAGACTGGTCGGTGTGGGGGATCGAGTCGTGTCCCGGCGGGTTGGCGCAGGGATCGGAGAAGCGCCATGGACTACATCAAACTCGGCACGACGGGCCTCGACGTGTCGCGCCTCTGCCTCGGCTGCATGACCTTCGGCGAGCCGGACCGCGGACGGCATCCCTGGTCGCTCGGCGAGGAGCAGAGCCGGGCCATCATCCGGCAGGCGGTGGACGCCGGGATCAACTTCTTCGACACCGCCAACGTCTATTCGGACGGCTCGTCGGAGGAGATCGTCGGCCGCGCGCTCAAGGACTTCCTGCCGCGCGAGGAGGCGGTGATCGCCACCAAGGTCCACGGCCGGATGCGCCCCGGCCCCAACGGCGCCGGGCTCAGCCGCAAGGCCATCCTGCAGGAGATCGACGCCAGCCTGACCCGGCTCGGCACCGACTATGTCGACCTCTACCAGATCCATCGCTTCGATCCCGAGACGCCGATCGAGGAGACGCTGGAGGCGCTCCACGACGTCGTGAAGGCGGGCAAGGCGCTGCACATCGGCGCGTCCTCGATGTGGGCGTGGCAGTTCGCGACCATGCTCCACACCAGCGACGCCAATGGCTGGACGCGGTTTGCCACGATGCAGGATTACCTCAACCTGCTCTACCGCGAGGAAGAGCGCGAGATGCTGCCGCTGTGCGAGGCGGAGGGGATCGGCGTCATCCCGTGGAGCCCGCTGGCGCGCGGCCGTCTGACGCGCGACTGGGACGAGGAGACCGAGCGCAGCCGCACCGACGAGTTCGCGCAGATCCTCTACAAGCGCACCGCCGAGGCGGACCGCACGGTGGTGGAGGCGGTGGCCGAGGTGGCGGCCGGCCGCGGCGTGCCGCGCGCGCAGATCGCGCTCGCCTGGGTGCTGCAGAAGCCGGCGGTGACCGCCCCGATCGTCGGCGCGTCGAAGCCGGGCCATCTGGCGGACGCGATCGCGGCGCTGGCGATCGTGCTCAGCGACGACGAGCTCAAGCGGCTGGAGAAGCCCTATGTGCCGCACCGCGTGACGGGGTTCGCGTGAGGCCGCGGCGCTTGCCGGGCGCGGGCGGCGGGCGCTAGGCCGAGCCATGACCGACACGCTCGCCTCGCCCGCTATCGCCACCGGCGCCGACCGCCTTCACCGCCGCATGGCGCGCGGTGCTGCCTTCCTGGGGTCGGACGTCGCGGTGCTGGGCGGCGCGATGTCGTGGGTCAGTGAGCGCAACCTGGTTGCCGCCATCTCGAATGCGGGCGGCTTCGGCGTGATCGCGTGCGGGGCGATGACGACCGAGCTGCTCGACCGCGAGATCGCCGCGACGGCGGCGCTCACCGACAGGCCGTTCGGCGTCAACCTCATCACCATGCACCCCGACCTGTCGGCCCTGATCGAGGTCTGCGGCCGGCACGGCGTCGGCCATGTCGTGCTGGCGGGCGGGCTGCCGCCCAAGGGATCGCTGGAGGCGATCAAGGCGACCGGCGCCAAGGTGATCTGCTTCGCGCCCGCGCTCAGCCTGGCCAAGAAGCTGATCCGCTCGGGCGTCGACGCGCTGGTGATCGAGGGGATGGAGGCGGGCGGGCATATCGGGCCGGTTTCCACCAGCGTGCTGGCGCAGGAGATGCTGCCCGAGATCGCCGAGCAGGTGCCCGTGTTCGTCGCCGGCGGGATCGGCCGCGGCGAGGCGATCGCGGGCTATCTCGATATGGGCGCGGCGGGCGTGCAGCTCGGCACCCGCTTCGTCTGCGCGACCGAATCGATCGCGCACGCCAATTTCAAGCGCGCCTTCATCCGCGCCTCCGCGCGCGACGCGGTGGCGAGCGTGCAGCTCGACCCGCGCCTGCCCGTCATCCCGGTGCGCGCGCTCCGCAACGCCGGTGCCGACCTGTTCACCGCCAAGCAGCGCGAGGTCGCGCAGCGCCTGGACGAGGAGGGGGTGGCGATGGCCGAGGCGCAGCTGGAGATCGAGCATTACTGGGCCGGCGCGCTCCGCCGGGCGGTGATCGACGGCGACGTCGAGCACGGCTCGGTGATGGCGGGCCAGTCGGTGGGCATGGTCACGCGCGAGGAGCCGGCCGCCGCGATCCTGGCGCAGCTGATGGCGCAGGCGGCGGTCGCGCTGGCGCGGCGCGCGGCGTAAGGTCGCGCCGACGTTAACCATGTCGGCTGACGCTGCCGTAACCCTGTTCGTGCCCAAGATGCGGCAGCGGACAGAGGGCACGCGGCATGGGCAGACGATGGATCGGAGCGACGATCGCGGCAATGGCGGCGGCCAGCGGTGCGCCGGCGGCGGCCCGGTCGTCGTCCGGCGTGATCGTGACCGGCGGCGAGACGGCGGCGCCGCCGCCGGCGCCCACGGGGTTCACGGCGTCGTTCGTGCCGCCGGCGCGCGATGCGGCGGGATATCTTACCCCCGGTCGCGGGCTTGGCTCGGCGGCGACGGCGTGGCAGCTCAGCGTGGCGCTTGCCGTTGCCGCGCGCGAGTGTCGTGGCGACGGCGCGGCGGCCATCGTCGCGGCCTATGACGCGCTTCTCACCACCGAACGCGCGGCGGTGGCGGCGGCCTCGGCCGGGACGGTCGCGGGCTACAAGGCGCAGTACGGCGTCGCCTGGCGCGCGCGCCTCGATGAGGACACCGCCCGGCTGCGGGCCTTCTGGGGAGAGCCGGCGGTGCACGACGCCTTCTGCGCGGCGGCGGACACGGTGTTGCGCGACGCGGCCGTGACCGAGCCGTCCGCGTTCGGCCCGTTCGCGGCGGCGGCGCTGCCGCGGCTGGAGCAGCCGTTCCTCGCCTTCTTCGCCGCGGTCGATCGGTATCGCGCGGACCTGGCCGCCTGGCGCGCCGCGCATGCCCCGCAGGTGGCGTTCGCCGCGGTGCCGACGCCGGGCACGCCCGCGCGCTGATCTTTACCGCCCGCTAACCACAAGCGGCGCAGGACCGGCCCGTTCGGAGGTCCGCGATGGCGATGCGCCGTTTGCTCTGTCTCACCACGCTGGCGCTGGCCGGCTGCGCCGGGCGGCCCGCCTTTCCCGTCGCTCCGGCCCCGCCAGTGGCCGTCGAACCGTCGCCCGCCCCGACGCCGATCAATGCCGGGCTGAGCCCGGCGGCCGCGCTGTGGCACCTGCGCGCCGGGCTGAATGTCGCCGCGATCGCGTGTCGCGGGCCGGGCGAGGCGGCGCTGGTCGCCCGCTACAACGCCCTGCTCGCCGGCCACGCGGCGGGGCTGCGCGCAGCCGAGGCGGCGTATCTCAGCGAGTTCCGCACCGCGGGCGGCGACTGGCGCGACCGCTATGACGATGCGCAGACGCGGCTGTACAACTTCTTCGGCCAGGCGCGGGGCCGGGCGGGGCTGTGCGCCGCCGCCGAGGCGGCTTTCGCCGCGATCGAAGGCGCCGACGATCCGGCGCTCGCCGCCGCCGCGCCCGAGCACCTGACTGCGCTCGACCGCCCGTTCGCGCCGCCGCGGCTGGAGGTGAGCGCGCGTGCGCTGGCGGAGTCGCCCGCGATCCTGGTGGCGAGCCGCTAGCCGCCCTCGACCCGGAACAGCGCCTCCACCGGCCGGCCCAGCGCCGCCGCCAGTTTGAGCGCCAGCAGCGTCGACGGCACGAACACGCCGTTCTCCACGGTATTCACCGTCTTCCGGCTGACCCCCACCTGCTCGGCGAGCGCCGCCTGGGTCAGGCCCAGCGCCTCGCGCGCGGCGCGCAGGTCGTTGGCGAGCCGCTCGCTCACGCGCCCGCACGCAGCTCCAGTGTCGCGAAGCTGACCAGCGCGGCCACCACCGCGGCCGTCGCCACCACCCGCGCCGCGTCGAATGCGGAGACGGGCGGCGCGTCATGCGCGATCAGCGCCACCGCGAACGCGGCCGTGGTCGCCGCCCAGAACCCGGCGGTGCAGCTCATGCGCCGGTGCTCGCGCACCGCCTCGTCGTCCATCAGTCGCGCGACGAGGCTGCCCGGCCGCAGCCAGCGCTTGATCGGCAGCAGGTTGAGCACGGACGCGAGCGTGATCCCGAACCACAGGCCCTGGAAGAAATCGGTCCCGCTCGGGCCGAAGCTGAACCACAGGGCGAGCAGGATCACGGCCGCGAAGAACAGGAACACCGTCGCGCGCGCGCGGCTCATGCGGTCGGCCAGTTCGATCGTGGACACGCGAATCTCCGTAACCTATAGGTGACATGTAACCTACGAGTTACATGTCGCAAGAGGGTTTCATGCCGACTCCCGCAGGGTTAATGGCGAGCCATGGATGCGGGTGAGGACCAGCCGATCGCCGGGCGGTTCGACGGGATCGAGCATCGCTTTCCCGTGCGCGTCTATTTCGAGGATACGGACCTGTCGGGTGTGGCCTATCACGCCAATTATCTGCGCTGGCTGGAACGGGCGCGCTCGGACATGCTGCGGCTCGCCGGCGTCGACCAGCGCGCGGCGTTCGAGCGCGGCGAGGGGGCCTATGCCGTCGCCGAGCTCCGCATCCGCTATGTCGCCCCGGCGCGGCTGGAAGACGCGCTGGTCGTCGCCTCGCGGCTGACGCGGCTGCGCAGCGCCAGCCTGGTCGTTCATCAACGGGTCAGCCGCGGGACGGTCATGCTCGCCGACGCCTGCGTGACCGCGGCCCTGGTCGCGCCATCGGGGCGGCCGCGCCGTCAGCCGCCCGGGTGGCTCGCCGCCTATCGCCGCCTCGTCGCGCCACAGGAGCTGCAGTGAACCCCGTCCTCGTCACCGATCCCGCCTCGCTCTCGCCGATCGCGCTGTTCATCCATGCCGACTGGGTGGTGCGGATCGTGATGGGCGGGCTGCTGCTCGCCAGCGTGTGGACGTGGGGCATCATCTGGAGCTTCTGGCGACGGCTGGGCCGGACGCGGCGCGCCATGGCGACGTTCGAGCGCGATTTCTGGAAGGCGGACGACATCGACGCCTTCTACAAGGCGCATCACGAGGCCGAGCTGCCGTCCGCCCGCGTGCTGGCAGCGGGCGTCGCGGAGTGGCGGCGGTCCACCGCCGGCGCGGTGGTGGACAAGGGGGCGACGCGCGAGCGGCTGGCGACGGCGATGGGCGCGGCGGCGTCGGGCGAGGTCGACCGGCTGGCGGATCGGCTCAACATCCTCGCGACGGTCGGCGCGGTGGCGCCGTTCGTGGGGCTGTTCGGCACCGTGTGGGGCATCATGCGCGCGTTCACCGGCATCGCGCAGGCGCAGAACTCGTCACTCGCGGTGGTCGCGCCTGGCATCGCGGAGGCCCTGTTCGCGACCGCGATCGGCCTGTTCGCCGCGATCCCGGCGGTGATCGCGTTCAACCGCTTCAGCCACGCCGTGAACCGGGTGGAGGCGAGCCTCGGCCGCTTCGCGGACGGCTTCCACACCACGCTGTCGCGCCAGCTGGACGCGGCGCGGTGAGGGGGGTGCGGCCAATCCTCCACGGGACGGGGAGGGGGACCGCGCGCGTCAGCGCGTGGTGGAGGGGGCCCGGCTCGAAGCGGGTCGCCCAGATCGGGGCCTCCTCCACCAAGCCGCTTCGCGTCTTGGTCCCCCTCCTCGTCCCGGGGAGGAATTGATGGCGATGCTCCCCTCGCGCGCCTCCGGGCGGCGGCGCGCGCCGATGGCGGAGATCAACGTGACGCCGCTGGTCGACGTCATGCTCGTGCTGCTCATCATCTTCATGGTGACGGCGCCGCTGCTCACCGCCGGTGTGCCGGTGAACCTGCCCGACAGCCGCGCCAAGGCGCTGCCGCAGGAGCAGAAGCCGGTGGAGGTATCGCTCGACCGCCGGGGCCGGATCTTCGTCGACCGCGACGTGGTGACCGAGGACGCGCTGGCGGCGCGGTTCGACCGCATGGCGGCGCTGCCCAAGCCGCCGCAGGTGTTCCTGCGCGCCGACCGCGGGCTCGATTACGGCCGGGTGATGCGGGTGATGGGCGAGCTCAACCGCGCGGGCCTGAACCGCGTGTCGATGATCACTACGCCGGAGGACGGCGGCCGGTGAGCGACCGCTCGGTCCGCTCCGGGCTGCTGGTCGCGCTGGCGGGGCACCTGCTGCTGCTCGCGCTGCTGTCGCTCGCCTGGGGGCAGCGCCGGCCGCCGGCCGCCGCCTGGCCGCAGCCCCAGCCGCTGGAGGTGAGCCTGGTCAAGGAGGTCGCGCCCGAGGCGACCGCGCCGCCGTCACCGACCCCGCCCGCGCCGTCGGTGGCGCCGGAACAGGGCACGCCTGAGGAAGCGCCGCCGCCCGCCCCTGCGCAGCCGCAGCCGCAGCCCAAGCCCGCGGCGGTTCAGCCGGCGCCCGCACCGAAGCCGGCCACGATCGCCAAACCCGCGCCGGCCGCTCCGGCGAAGGCGACGCCGGCCAAGCCCGTCACCGCCGCGGCGCCTCGCCGCTCCCGGCTGGCGGGCCTGGCGCAGGAGCTCGCGGCCGGGGCGAAGGCCGACGCCACCGCGTCGCACGCGCGCGGCCATCGGCTGGGCGACAATCTCCTCGCCGGCCTGTCCGCCGACGCGCCGGATCGCAAGGCGTCCGCCACGGCGCCCGCAGCCAAGGCGGGGCCGTATCCTACCGCCTCGATCCGCCAGGCGATCGCGCGGCAGATCCAGCCCTGCGCCGATCGGCAGGTCAATCCGGGGCCGGGCGCGAACCAGATCGTCACCACGCTCAACCTGCGCCTCAATCCGGACGGCACGCTCGCCGCGACGCCGCACATGGTGCGCCAGGGCGGCGTCGACGAAACCAACGAACGCTATGCGCAGCGGGTGATCGATCTCGGCATCGCCGCGTTCAAGGGCTGCACGCCGCTCAAGCTGCCGGCGGAATATTACCAGACGGCGAGCGGCGGCTGGAGCAACATCAACTATCAGTGGACGCTGCGGTGATGTCGCATCCCGTCGTCAACCCGGCCTTGCGCCGGGATCCACTGGTGGACAGAGCTGGCGGCGCGGCGCTGCTCGTGACCGCTGGATGCGGGCGCGAGTGGATGCCGGCACGAGGCCGGCATGACGGAAAGACGCTATGAAACGCCTCCTCCCCCTTTGCCTGCTTCTCTCCGCCTCGATCGCGGCGCAGCAGCCTGGCCCCCCGGCGCAGACGCCGGGCCAGTCGCAGCCGCTGGAGGTCTCCGTCACCGGCGGCATCTCCGCGCCAATGCCGATCGCCATCCCCGTCATGCCGGCCGCGGCCTCGGCCGATACGGCCGCCGGGTCGACCGACACGCTCGGCCGCCAGCTCGCCGGCATCGTCACCAACGATCTGAAAGGCTCCGGCCTGTTCTCGCCGTTGCCCGCCGATCGGCTCAAGTCCGTTACCTTCGCCGAGGTCAACGCGCCGCAATTCGACTATTGGGGCGGCACCGGCGCGCAGGCGCTGGTGCAGGGCTATGTCCGCGCCAATGGCGACGGCACGCTGACGGTCGGCTGCTATCTCTACGACGTCTCCGCGCGCACCGAGCTGGCGCGGCAGGGCTTCGTCGTGCCCCCGGCGGACTGGCGCCGCGCCGGCCACAAATGCGCCGACGCGATCTACAGCCGGCTGACCGGCGAAGGCGCGTATTTCGACAGCCGCGTCGTCTATGTGTCCGAGACCGGCCCCAAGGCGCACCGCATCAAGCGGCTGGCGATCATGGACCAGGACGGCGCCAACCACCGCTTCCTCACCAACGGCCAGTCGATCGTGCTGACGCCGCGCTTCGCGCCGAACCAGCAGTCGATCGTCTACATGAGCTATCTCGGGCGCATCCCGTCGATCTACGTCTACGACATCGGCTCGGGACGGCAGCGGCTGGTCGTGTCGAACGCGACGACCACCTTTGCGCCCAGGTTTTCGCCGGACGGGCGCTGGATCCTGTTCTCGATGGCGCAGGCCGGCAACACCGACATCTACCGCGTGTCGAGCCAGGGCGGGGCGCCGCAGCGGCTCACCACCTCGCCGGGAATCGATACCGGTGGCAGCTATTCGCCCGACGGCAGCCGGATCGTGTTCGAGAGCGACCGTTCGGGCGGGCAGCAGATCTACGTGATGAACGCGGACGGCTCCGACCAGCACCGCATCAGCTTCGGCGGCGGGCGCTATGCCACCCCGGTGTGGAGCCCGCGCGGCGACCTGATCGCCTTTACCCGCATCGCCGGCAGCTTCCGCATCGGCACCATGTCGCCGACGGGCGGGGGGGAAAAGCTGCTGACCGACGACTGGCAGGACGAAGGGCCGAGCTGGTCCCCGAACGGTCGCGTCATCACCTTCTTCCGCTCGGGGCGGGGCAATAGCGGCAAGGCGGACGTTTGGTCGGTGGACCTGACCGGCGTCAACGAGCGCCGCATCCCCACGCCGCTCGATGGATCGGACCCCGCCTGGGGGCCGTTACGACCGTAAGTTTGACGGGAGAGTGAAACCATGAAGACCCATCACGTCCTGCTCGCCGCGACCGCGCTGGTCGCGATCGCCGGCTGCGCCAAGAAGCGTCCACCGGTGCTGCCGCCGCCCCCCGAGCAGACCGGCCAGGCGACCGAGGCGCCCCCACCGGGGCCGGTCGGCGGCGCGTTCCGGCCCGGCTCGGCCGAGGATTTCAAGCGCTCGGTCCAGTCGGACACCGTCCATTTCTCGGTCGATCAGTATGACATCGATCCCGAGGCGCGCGCGATCCTGGACGGGCAGGCGACGTGGCTCGCGCGCTACCCGCAGGCGCGCGTCACGATCGAGGGCCATTGCGATGAGCGCGGCACGCGCGAGTACAATCTGGCGCTGGGCGACCGGCGCGCCAATGCCGCTAAGAACTATCTCGCGGCCAAGGGCATCGATCCGGCGCGGATGACCACGATCAGCTACGGCAAGGAACGCCCGTCGGCGCTCGGCTCCGACGAGGAGAGCTGGGCGCAGAACCGTCGCGCGGTGACGGTGGTGCTGAATTAGGGCGCACGCAGCGAGAGCGCGGTCATACCGCGCCACGCTGACCAGCACGGCCGGCGGGCCGCAAGCCCGTCCGACGACGCGGCTTTGCCGCGGCGCTTCAACGTGGCGCCACGTCGGGTAAAATCGCAGGAGAGAAGAATGACGCAGCAGGCGCACGAAATCCACCTGATCCGCCGGCCGGACGGCATGCCCAAGCCCGAAGACTTCGCGGTCGTCCCCGTCGATGTCGCCGAGCCTGGCGAGGGCGAGATCGAGCTGCAGACGCTGCTGCTGTCGGTCGACCCCTATATGCGCCCGCGGCTCGATCGCGACCAGCCGCTCGATGCCGCGATGCTCGGCGGCGGCATCGCGCGGGTGGTCCGTTCGCGTCATCCGGAGTTCGCCGAGGGCGCGCTGGTGCGCCACATGAGCGGCATGCGCGACCGCTTCGTCAGCGACGGGCGCGGGGTGGCGGCGCTGGTCGTCGATCCCGACCTGCCGCTGTCGGTCTACATGCACGCGCTCGGCGGCACCGGGCTGACCGCCTATGGCGGGCTGCTGGAGGTGGGCGCGCTCAAGGACGGCGAGCAGGTGTTCGTCTCGACCGCGGCGGGCGCGGTCGGCTCGGTCGCGGCGCAGATCGCGAAGCTGAAGGGCTGTTACGTCATCGGTTCGACCGGCTCGGCGGAGAAGGCCGCGTGGCTGCGCGACGTCGCGGGGCTGGACGCCGTCATCGACTATCGCGCCGAGCCGCTCGCGCCGGCGCTGCGGGCCGCCGCGCCCAACGGCATCGACGTGTATTTCGAGAATGTCGGCGGCGCGCACCTCGACGCCGCGCTGCCGCTGATGAACGTGCGCGGGCGCATCCCGGTCTGCGGCATGATCTCGACGTATAACGGCGATCGCGAGGGCGTGCGCAACCTGTCGGTGATGATCTACAGCCGCCTGCGGATGGAGGGCTTCGTCGCGAGCGACTTCGGCGCTCTGCGCGAGCGGTTCGCCGCCGACATGACCGGCTGGTTGAAGGACGGGAAGGTCCGGTATCAGGAAACGGTGCTCGACGGCTTCGATCAGGCGCCCGCCGCGCTGATCGGCCTGTTCGAGGGCCGCAACGCCGGCAAGATGCTGGTGCGGATGGCGCAGTAGCCGCAGGCCGGGTCCTCAGAACCAGCCCGCGACGGTGGCCGGCAGCGGCGTCCAGCGCCCCACGCGCACGCCGGCGTGCCGGAGCGCGTCACCCGTCCAGCTGTTGCACGTCCGGAACGCGTCATAATGCCCGCGCGCGTCGTAGAAGGCGTCGCCGGCGCCATAGCCCGGGTAGCGCCGCCCGCCCGGCCTGAAGCTGGCCATGACGAAGGCGGCGAGGCGGCGATACTGCGCGGGCGTCAGCGTCACCGGCCGCTCGTCCGGGCCTGGCGCCGGGCGCGGCAGGTGCTCGACATGCATCAGCGTCGCGTCGCTGCCGATCAGCGCGGCCAGGATGACGCGCGGCTTCACCTCGCGCCAGGTCGGCGTGCCGAGATAGAAGTCCTTCTGCCCCCAGCCGATCGCGACATGATCGAAGCGGGCGTAGCGCGGATCGGCCAGGTCTTCGGGCCGGGCCCAGCCGCGCCAGTCCACGCCCGCGGCGACCTTGGGCATCACCAGCCCGGTATGGATCGGATTCGATTCGACATAGATCGTCACCCCCTGCGCCGGCGCTCGCCAGCCCGCGTTGGCAGGCAACGCGCCGCCGGTGAACGCCGCCGCCAGCCACGCCAGGCACAGCAGCGCCGCCGCCCCGATCGGGCGGGCAACCAGGGTGGAGAGACGGGCGTTGCGCATGGGAAACGAACCTCATGCTAGGGGAACAGCATGGCCGAGGAAACGCATGGGCTGGACGCCCCCCCGCCGGGCGTTGCCGCGGACTGGACCATCCCGCAGGGCTGGGATCGCTATACCGCGCAGGAGCATGCGACCTGGGACACGCTGTTCGCGCGCCAGTCCCGCCTGCTGCCCGGCCGCGCGTCCGACGCCTATCTGCGCGGGCTGGACGCGCTGAAGCTGTCGGACGGCGGCATCCCCCATTTCGAGGAGCTGTCGGACCGGCTGGAGCAGCTCACCGGCTGGCGCGTGGTCGCGGTGCCGGGGCTGGTGCCGGACGAGGTGTTCTTCGACCATATGGCGAACCGCCGGTTCGTCGCCGGCAACTTCATCCGTCGCCCGGATCAGCTCGACTATCTGCAGGAGCCGGACGTCTTCCACGACGTGTTCGGCCACGTGCCGATGCTCGCCGATCCGGTGTTCGCCGATTATCTGGAGGCCTATGGCAAGGGCGGCCAGCGGGCGATGGCGCACGACGCGCTGAAATGGCTCGGCCGGCTTTACTGGTACACCGTCGAGTTCGGCCTGATCGCGGAGCCGGAGGGCTTGCGCATCTACGGTTCGGGCATCGTGTCCAGCTTCGCCGAGAGCCGCTTCGCGCTTGACGATCCCTCGCCGAACCGCGTCGTCTTCGATCTCGCGCGGGTGATGCGGACCGCATATCGGATCGACGACTTCCAGCAGAACTATTTCGTCATCCCCAGCTTCGACGAACTGCTGCGGGTGACGGTGGAGACCGACTTCGCGCCGCTCTACGACCGGCTGAAGGCGTTGCCCGACATCCCCGTCGCGGCGATCGTGCCTGAGGACGAGGTCCTCACCCTCGGGACGCAGGATCATGCGCGGTCGAAGGCGACGGTGTGAAGCGGTTCACGGCCATCGTCGCGCTGTGCCTGGTCGCGCCGGCGCTGGCCAGGACGGTGCTCGTGCCCGGCGCCAAGCCGACGACGATGGTCGCCGGCCGCGAGCCCTTCACCTTCGCCGAGCCGCCGACCGTCCGCACCGCCTTCGCGCGTGACGAGCCGTTCCTGGAGGGCACGCTGCGGTACGCCTATACCGGCCGGGTGGTCACCCCGATCCAGCGCGGCGGCGACACCGTCGCGCCGGCGGGCAGCCCCGCCTTCGGCGTGCCGATGCGGGTGCGCGATCGCGACAACACCGCGCAGACGCCCGACCAGCCCATCTTCCGCGACAGGCATTGGGCGAGCGAAGCGGGGCCGCCCGAGCTCGTCTGGTGCGCTGCCACGCGTAAGTCCGGCGCGGCCAAGATCGGAACGGTATGTCTTTTCAACGAGGGTCTGACGTTCGGCGGGAACGATGCCTTGATGGGCACTGCGCTCTACATCCTCGATCGCGACCCCTATGGCGGCGGCGAGATCGAGCCCGGCCCGTTCGATCTCGGTGCGCCGATCCGGGTGCGCTATTATGTCCAGAATCTCGGCAAGATCGCGCGGATCAAGGGCCAGATCTGGGTCGGCGGTGCCATCGCCAACCAATGGGGCTACGTCTTCGGTGACATCGGTCGCGGCGCCCAGCCCGGCGAGCGGCTGTTCTCGGTCGGTGGTGGCGTGATCGGCATCAGCGTCGATCCGGCGAGGAAGGACGGTTATGTCCTGCGGATCGTGACGCCGCTGAAGCCCGATGGCGGCGCGCCGCTCACGGAGGTGCGCAACGATGCGCGCGCCGAGCGGCAGCGCCCCTGACCGCGCTCGCACGAAGCCTCGTTTACCCGCCGCGGCGGAAATGATACGGCTCTGGACGTCGTTCACGGGGGGTAGACGATGGAACTGGCCGATCTCGATCCGGCCGAGCCGGCGCTCGGCGCCGCGATCCTGCTGAAGCAGGCGCACCCGAACATCAGTTTCACCAGCGGCCGCCGCGCGGTGAAGGATCAGGCGCGCGCGATGGCGAGCAACGTCGTCCACAACCGGGAGTGGATCCGGGAGACCTGCACGAACACCGCCGAGAGCGCGTCGCTGCAGGCCTGGGTCGACGCCCATCCGCAGGCGACGACGCGCGACGCGATCCAGGCCGGGCTGGCAGGCGGTGATGCGCGACTGGACCGACGCGCAGAAGGGCAAGCTGTCCAAGCATTTCAGCGGGCTGGCGTTCGACGTCGAGCCGGTGCCCGACGGCGAGGCGGCGACGGCGATCAAGCATTCCATCGCCCGGCTGCCCGGGCTGGTGAAGTTCCTGGAAAAGGAGGGCGGCCTCACCCACTGGCACGCCCAGTTCGCCTGATCGCCTAGCGATCCGCCGCCCAGCCGTCGCGGTCGCCCGCCGCCGCGGGTTCGCCCGCACGCGCCGCGCCGGCTTGCAGCCGCAGGATCGTCCAGTCGCCGCGCTCCAGCCGGTGCCGCTCCACGCACCCCGCCGCGCGGTACGCCGCCACGACTGCTTCGGCCTGGATCGAGAGCAGTCCCGCCAGGACGATCGTCGCACCCTCCGCCGCAATGGCGGCGATCTCGCCCGCCATCGCGATCAGCGGCCCCGCGAGGATGTTGGCGATCACGAGATCGTAGCCGCCCGGCGGCAGCCCGCGCGCACCGTCCCGCACCTCCAGCGCGACGCCGCTCACGCCGTTGGCGGCCGCGTTCTCCGCCGCGACCGCCACCGCGACCGGATCGATGTCGGTCGCCAGCACCCGCGCCGCGGGCCACAGCGCCCGGGCCGCGAAGGCGAGCAGCCCCGTCCCCGTGCCGACATCGACGATCCGCGCGAACCGCGCCCCGCTCAGTTCTTCGAGCATGGCGAGGCAGCCCGCGGTGGTCTCGTGATGGCCGGTCCCGAACGCCTGCCCCGCCTCGATCCGGAAGGCGACGGCGCCGGGCGGGACCTCATCGGCATGGGCGGCGATGTGGACGAAGAAGCGGCCCTCCCGGATCGGTGCCAGACCTGCCTGGCTCAGCGTCACCCAATCGGCATCGGGCAACGGCTCCGGCGCGCCGCCCGGGCCACCCGCGAGCGCGCGCACCGCGGCCAGCGTCGCCGCGTCCGGCTCGCCCTCGAAATAGGCGTCCAGCCGCCAACGCCCGGCGCCCTCGTCCTCTTCCGTCGTCACCAGCACCGCGCCGTCGATCTCGGCCAGCGCGATCGCCTCCGCCTGCGCCTTCGTGCAGGGCAGCGTCAGCTTCCAGCTTCCCTGGTCAATCGCGCCGCCGGACGCGGAGGCAGTTGCCACTGCCGCTTGCGGCCGCTCAGCGGACATAGCTCGCGCCGTTCACGTCGAGCACTGCCCCCGTCATCGACGCCGGCGCGTCGACCGCCAGGAAGCGCACCGCCGCCGCCACTTCGGCGGGCTCCGCGACGCGGCCGAGCGGGATGTCGGCGAGCAGCTTGTCGCCGCCGCGGCTGGCGAGATAGTCCTCGGCCATCCCCGTCATGGTGAAGCCCGGGCAGACCGCGAAGGCGAGGATGCCGTCGGCGGCATAGCCCCGCGCGATCGTCTTGGTCATCGCCACCATCCCCGCCTTGGCGGCGGCATAATGCCAGTGTGCCGGCGAGTCGCCCCGGTACGCGGCCCGGCTGGCCACGTTCACCAGCCGCCCGCCGCGGCCCGCATCCCGCCAGTGATTGACTGCCAGCCGGCTCAGCTCGGCGGCGGCGGTCAGGTTGATGCGCAGCGTGCGCTCCCAGCCCGCGACCCAGGCGTCGTGGTCCGCATCGAGCGGGTTCGGCTCGAACACCCCGGCGTTGTTGATGAGCACGTCGATGCGTCCGCTCGCCGCGTCGAGCGCGCGCGCCCAGAGATCGGCGGGTGCGGCCGGGTCGGCCAGGTCGGCGGCGAGGCCGCTCGCGGTGCCGTGCCCGATCACGTGTGCGCCCGCCGCGGTCAGCGCCGCCGCGCACGCCGCGCCGATGCCGCGCGAGGAGCCGGTGAGGAGAATGGTGGTCATGCCCGCGGCCTTAGCTTCCCTCTCCTCGTCAGGGGAGAGGGTGCCGAGCGCAGCGACGGCCGGAGAGGGGCAGTGGACAGCGCGCTGCCATGCCCCCTCCCGACCTCGCCTGCGGCTCGGCCACCCTTTCCCCTGAAGGGAGAGGGAAGTCCGTTACGCCGCCCGGTCGAGGAATCCGTCGGCGGCGGTCTTCAGCCCGCCGAACTGGTCGTCGACCTCGCCGAGTCCCTGTCCGAGGCGATCGATTTCGGCAGCGACGGTTTCGGTATCTTCGCGGATG
>NZ_CAXUEK010000017.1:0-50390 GCF_964250165.1 uncultured Sphingomonas sp.
AGCCGCTGATGGCGGCGCTGGGCGTCGATGCGACGGCGCGGGCGAGCTTCGGCGTCTATAATGGCCCGGCCGACATCGCGGCGCTCGCGGCGGGCGTCGAACGGGTAACGAGGATATTCGGATGAGTTACGAGGTGGAAGAGGTCGACGGCGTCGCCCCCCCGCCCAAGGCGCGGGTCGAGACCGCGCCGGAGTCGGTCGGCGAGACGTTCGAGCGCAAGCGCGATTACCTTCAGGGCTTTCTCACGCAGCCGCCGCGTGCGGATGCGCCGGAGGAGCCGGGCGGCGAGCTCTACGAAGGCGTTCTCGAGGCGCTGCGGGAGATCTACGATCCCGAAATCCCGGTGAACATCTACGAGCTCGGCCTGATCTACGGCGTCGAGGTGGGGGAGGGCGGCCATGTCGCGGTCACCATGACGCTCACGACGCCGCACTGCCCGGTCGCGGAGTCGATGCCCGCCGAGGTCGAGCTGCGCGTCGCCGCCGTGCCGGGGGTCGCCACCTGCGAGGTCAACCTGGTCTGGGACCCGCCCTGGGACCCGGCCAAGATGTCCGACGAGGCCCGGCTCGAACTGGGGATGCTATAGTTCCCCTCCCGCTTGCGGGAGGGGCTAGGGGAGGGCCTGTCCCCCTAGGCTTTAGGTTCGAGGAGACAGGCCTTCCCCCAACCCCTCCCGCAAGCGGGAGGGGGGAGACTACGCCATGGCAACCACGCTGCGCTCCCGTCCCGCCGCACTGCACCTCACGCCCGGTGCCGAGGCGCGGATCGCCGACCTGATGGCGCGCGCGTCCGCCGACGCGATCGGCGTCAAGCTTTCCACCCCGCGCCGCGGCTGCTCGGGGCTCGCCTATTCGGTCGACTATGTCACCGCCGCGAACCCGATGGACGAGCGCATCGACACGCCCGGCGGCACGCTGTTCGTCGACGGCGGCTCGATCCTCTACCTGATCGGCTCGACGATGGACTGGGTGGAGGACGATTTCACCGCCGGCTTCGTCTTCCAGAACCCCAATGCGACCGGCAGCTGCGGCTGCGGGGAGAGCTTCACGGTCTGATCGGGCCGGTGTAGCAGGTCCTCACCAGAGGAGTTGGACCTGCATGAAGCGTATCGCGTTGCTGCTGGCGCTGGGCGCCGCGACCGCCGGCCTGGCGCAGACGGGAGCATTGTCCGGGGTCGACCCGGCGGCGGTCGACCGGTCGGTGAAGCCCGGCGACGGCTTCGACCGCTACGCCAACGGCGCCTGGCGGGCCAAGGCGGAGATCCCGGCGGACCGCTCCCAGGTCGGCGTCGGCTATGACGTGTCGCTCGTCGCGGAACGGCGCAACGCCGCGATCATCCAGGGCCAGGCCGGCGCCGCGGCCGGCACCGATGCCCGGCGCATCGCGGACTATTACGCCGCCTATGCCGATACCGCCGGCATCGAGGCGCGCGGGCTCGCGCCGCTCCAGCCGCAGCTCGCCGCAATCGCCGCGATCGCGGACAAGCACGCGCTGGCGAGCGCGATCGGCGCCACGCTGCGCGCCGACACCGATCCGATCAACAATACCAATTTCGCGACCGAGAACCTGTTCGGCCTGTTCGTGACGCAGGATCTGAACCGGCCGACGGTGACGGTGCCCTATCTGATGCAGGGCGGCCTCGGCCTGCCGGACCGCGACTATTACCTCTCCGACAAGCCCGACATGGTCGAGCTGCGCGCCGCCTATGGCCGCTATGTCGCCCAGATCATGCAGCTGGCCGGCGTCCCCGACGCGAGCGCGCGCGCCGCGGCGGTGGTCGCGCTGGAGGACCGGATCGCCCGGGCGCAGTTCGGGATAGAGGAAAGCCAGGACGCGCACCGCGTGCAGTCGTGGCGCCGCGTCGAATTCGCCACCCGGGCGCCGGGGCTGGACTGGACCGCCTTCTGGGCGGCGGCGGGGTTGCCGAACCAGCAGGACTTCGCCGTCTGGCAGCCGGGCGCGATCACCGGCCTGTCGGCGCTGGTCGCCAGCGAGCCGCTGGCGGTATGGAAGGACTGGCTCGCCTTCCACCGCATCAACCAGCTCACCGCCGTGCTGCCGAAGGCGTATGACGACGCCCGCTTCGCCTTTTACGGCCGGACGCTGAACGGCACGCCCGCGCAGCTGCCCCGCGAGAAGCGCGGGATCGCCGCCGTCAACGGCGCGCTCGGCGACGCGGTCGGCCAGCTCTACGCCCGTCGCTATTTCCCGGCGCGCTCGCGCGCCGAGATCCAGGGCATGGTGAAGAACATCGTCGCCGCCTTCGATCATCGGCTGGCGGGCCTCGACTGGCTGGCGCCCGCGACCAGGGCGGAGGCGCGGCGCAAGCTGCAGGTGCTGATCGTCGGCGTCGGCTATGGCGACCGATCGCGGGACTATGCCGGCCTGGTGGTCAAGCCCGACGACGCGCTCGGCAATCTGCAGCGCGCGCGGCTGTTCGAGTACCACCACCAGATCGCCAAGATCGGCCGTCCGGTCGATCGCGGCGAATGGTGGATGACGCCGCAGACGGTGAACGCGGTCAACCTGCCGCTGCAGAACGCGCTGAACTTCCCCGCCGCGATCCTGGAGACGCCCTATTTCGACGCGCGCTTCGACGCGGCCGCCAATTACGGCGTGATCGGGCACGAGATCAGCCACAGCTTCGACAATCTGGGCGCGGACTTCGACTCGACCGGTTGGCTGCACAATTGGTGGACGCCCGCCGACCTCGCGCATTTCGAGGCGCAGGGTAAGGCGCTCGCCGATCAGTTCTCGGCCTATGAGGCGCTGCCCGGGCTGCACCTCAACGGCAGCCAGGAGCTGGGCGAGAACATCGCCGACGTGGCGGGGCTGACCGCCGCCTACGAGGCGTATCACACGTCGCTCGGCGGCAAGCCCGCGCCGGTGATCGACGGGCTGACCGGCGACCAGCGTTTCTTCCTCGCCTTCGCGCAGAGCTGGCGCACCAAGATGCGCGAGAAGGCGCTGCGCAGCCGCATCGCCACCGACGTCCATGCGCCCGCGATGTGGCGGGTCGAGACCGTGCGCAATCTCGACGCGTGGTATCCGGCGTTCGGCGTGGCGCCCGGCGAGCGGCTCTATCTGCCGCCGGCGCAGCGGGTGCACGTCTGGTGAGCGGCGCGGGGCTGTTCCGCCGCAAGATCATCACCGAACAGCCCGCCGAGCGGCGGCTGGCGCGCACGCTGTCCTGGCCGCATCTCGTCGCGCTCGGCGTGGGCGCGATCGTCGGCACCGGCATCCTGACGCTGATCGGCGTCGCGTCCGACCGCGCCGGGCCAGCGGTGCTGCTCAGCTTCGCGGTCGCGGGCGGGATCTGCGCCTGTGCCGCGCTCTGCTATGCCGAGATGGCGACCGCGATCCCGGCGTCGGGCAGCGCCTATACCTACAGCTATGCGGTGCTGGGCGAGATCGTCGCCTGGGTGGTCGGCTGGAGCCTGATCCTCGAATATTCACTGGTGGTGGCGACGGTGGCGGTCGGCTGGTCCGGCTATGCCGCGCGCTTCCTCGACTGGCTGGGGCTGAGCGTGCCGCACGCGCTTGCGGCGGGGCCGGGCGCGGGCGGCGTCGTCAACTTGCCGGCGGTGTTCATCATCGCGGTCGTCGCCGGCCTGCTGACGCTCGGCACGCGCGAGAGCGCCCGCATCAACACGGCCCTCGTGGCGCTCAAGATCGTCACGCTGGCGCTGTTCGTGGTCGTCGCGCTGCCGCACTTCCAGTCCGCCAACCTCCATCCGTTCGCGCCGTTCGGCTATGGGGCGGCGACCGGCCCGGACGGCGCCAAGCGCGGCATGATGGGGGCTGCCGCGATCATCTTCTTCGCCTTTTACGGCTTCGACGCGATCTCGACCGCTGCGGAGGAGACCAAGCGCCCCGAGCGGGACCTCGCGATCGGCATCGTCGGATCGATGGCGGCCTGCACCGTGATCTACATGGTGGTCGGCGCGGCAGCGGTGGGCGCGGTGAGCTACACGCGCTTCGGCAAGAGCGCCGAGCCGCTGGCGCTGATCCTGGCGGAGCTGGGGCGGGGCGGGGTGGCCACCGTCGTGGCGTTGGCCGCGGCGATCGCGCTGCCGACGGTGCTGCTCGCCTTCCTCTACGGGCAGAGCCGCATCTTCCTGGTAATGGCGCGCGACGGGTTCCTGCCGCCCGCGCTAGCCGCGGTCTCGCGGCGCGGCACGCCGGCGCGGATCACCTGGCTGACGGCGGTGTTCGTCGGCATCATCGCCGGCCTCGCGCCGCTCGACCTGATCGCGAGCCTCGCCAACGCCGGCACGCTGTGCGCCTTTGCGGCCGTCGCCTTGTGCGTGCTGGTGCTGCGGCGACGCGAGCCGGCGGCCCGGCGACCGTTCCGCGTCCCCGCCGCCTGGGTGGTCGCGCCGCTGGCGATCGGCGGCTGCCTGTATCTCTTCACCAGCCTGTCCGGGCTGACCCAGCGCTTCTTCTTCGCCTGGAACGCGCTCGGGTTGATCGTCTATTTCGCCTATGCCCGCCGGCGCGCGATTACGTGAAACAGGCTGACATATTTCTGCGACAAACCCGAGCTAACAGCAGTTCGTCGCCGCCTCCTCCCCCCCTGTGCGGCGACACCCCGAACTGCGGGGCGGCTCTTCGCGGAGCCGCCCCGATTTTTCAGGCGGCGAGCTTGCGCAGCACATAGTGCAGGATGCCGCCGTTCAGGAAATACTCCAGCTCGTTCACGGTATCGATGCGGCACCTGGTGCCGATCGTCTCGGTCGTGCCGTCGGCGCGGGTGAGCGTCACCTGCACGTCCTGCCGCGGACGCAGGCCTGCCACGTTCTCGATCGTGTAGGTTTCCGACCCATCCAGGTTCAGCGACTTGCGGTCCACCCCTTCCGCGAACTGAAGCGGCAGCACGCCCATGCCGACCAGGTTGGAGCGGTGGATGCGCTCGAAGCTCTCGGCGATCACGGCGCGGACGCCGAGCAGGTTGGTGCCCTTCGCCGCCCAGTCGCGACTGGAGCCGGTGCCGTATTCCTTGCCGGCGACGATCACCAGGGGCGTGCCGTCCGCCTTGTAGCGCATCGCGGCGTCGTAGATCGGCATGACTTCGCCGGAGGGGAGATAGCGAGTCATTCCCCCCTCGATACCAACGACCATCTCGTTGCGGATGCGGATGTTGGCGAAGGTGCCGCGCACCATGATCTCGTCGTTGCCGCGGCGCGCGCCATAGCTGTTGAAGTCGGCGCGGCCGACCTGGCGCTCCTGCAGATAAGTGCCGGCCGGGCTGTCCGCCTTGATCGAGCCGGCGGGCGAGATGTGGTCGGTCGTGATCGAGTCGCCCAGCACCGCCAGCGGCCGCGCGTCGCGGATGTCGCCGACCGGCGCCGGCGTCATCTCCATGCCGTCGAAATAGGGCGGGTTATGGATGTAGGTGGAGCCGGCCGGCCAGTGATAGGTGTCCGAGCCGAGCACCTCGATCGCGCGCCACTTGTCGTCGCCGGCATAGACGTCGCCGTAGCGGGCGCGGAACATGCCGTCGTCGATGTTCGCGGCCATCACCGCCGCGACCTCGGCATTGGAGGGCCAGATGTCCCGGAGATACACGTCCGCGCCGTCGGTGCCCTGGCCGATCGGGGTCTCGACCATGTCGGTGCAGACCGTGCCCTTCAACGCATAGGCGACCACCAGCGGCGGCGAGGCCAGGAAGTTGGCGCGAACGTCGGGCGAGACGCGCCCTTCGAAATTGCGGTTGCCCGACAGGACGCTGGCGGCGACCAGCCCGTTCTCGTTGATCGCGGCCGAAATCGGCTCGGCGAGCGGCCCGGAATTGCCGATGCAGGTGGTGCAGCCATAGCCGACCAGGTTGAAGCCGATCGCGTTCAGGTCCTCGGTCAGCCCGGCGCGGTCCAGATAGTCGGTCACGACCTGCGAACCCGGCGCGAGCGAGGTCTTGACCCAGGGCTTGGGCGTCAGGCCGCGCGCGCGCGCTTTCCGGGCGACGAGGCCCGCAGCGACGAGCACCGACGGGTTCGACGTGTTGGTGCAGCTGGTGATCGCGGCAATGACCACGTCGCCGTCGCCGATGTCGTGGTCGCGCCCCTCGACGGCCACGCGGGTGTGGCCGTCGCGCTCGTAGAGCTTGACGAGATCGCCGTTGAACACCTCGTCGACCTTGTTGAGCGACACCTTGTCCTGCGGCCGCTTCGGCCCGGCGAGGCTCGGCACCACCGTCGCCATGTCGAGCTCCAGCGTGTCGGTGAAGACGGGATCGGGCGTGTCGCCATGCCGCCACAGCCCCTGCGCCTTGGCATAGGCCTCCACCAGCGCGATCGTCTCGGCCGGGCGCGCGGTGAGGCGCAGATACTCCATCGTGCGCTCGTCGATCGGGAAGAAGCCGCAGGTCGCGCCGTATTCGGGCGCCATGTTGGCGATGGTGGCGCGATCGGCGAGCGTCATGTGCTCCAGCCCCGGCCCGTAGAACTCGACGAAGCGGCCGACCACGCCCTTGGCGCGCAGCATCTGCGTGACGGTCAGCACGAGATCGGTGGCGGTGATGCCTTCGTTCAGCTTGCCGGTCAGCCGGAAGCCGACCACCTCGGGAATCAGCATCGATACCGGCTGGCCGAGCATCGCCGCCTCCGCCTCGATCCCGCCGACGCCCCAGCCGAGCACGCCCAGGCCGTTGACCATCGTCGTGTGGCTGTCGGTGCCGACCAGCGTGTCGGGATAGGCGATCTCGCGGCCGTCCTCGGTCGTCGACGACCAGACCCCGCGGCCGATATATTCCAGGTTCACCTGATGGCAGATGCCGGTGCCCGGCGGCACGACTTGGAAGCTGTCGAGCGCCTTGGAGCCCCATTTCAGGAACTCGTAGCGCTCGCCGTTGCGGGCATATTCCAGCGCCATGTTGTCGTTGAGCGCCTGGGGCGTGCCGAACTCGTCGACCATGACCGAGTGGTCGATGACGAGGTGGACGGGGACCTGCGGATTGATCTTGGCCGCGTCGCCGCCCAGCTTGGTGATCGCATCGCGCATCGCGGCGAGATCGACGACGCAGGGCACGCCCGTGAAGTCCTGCATCAGCACGCGCGCGGGGCGATACTGGATCTCGCGATCGGAGCGGCGCTCCCGCTGCCAGTCGACGATCGCCTGGATGTCCGTCTCGGTGACGGTCTTGCCGTCCTCGAAGCGGAGCATGTTCTCCAGCAGCACCTTCATCGAGAAGGGCAGCCGGTCGATCGAGCCGAACCGCTCGGCAGCCTTGCCCAGGCTGAAATAGTCATACGATTTGCCGCCGGCCTCAAGGGTCTGGCGGGCGCCCAGCGTGTCCTGGCCGATGGCGGTCATGCGCGTCCTTCCTGCTCTGCCGCGAGGGCGGCGGGCCGGAAAGGCCGCGGGATGCGCGCTCGCGTGTCGTGAAAACCGGGATCGTGCCGGGCCTTAGCAGCGGGGTGTAGGAGGGGGAAGGGGTGGTGTTGGCGGATGGGGCGTTCGGGAGAAGGGCGTCTTTCTGGACGCGAGCGGAACGCCGGTCTTAGTCGCGCGAGGTCTCGGCGACGCGCCGTGCGGCGGCCAGCTCGAGGATGCGGCCGATGACGGTATCGTAGAGTTTGGGCGGGATGAAGCCGTAGGCGAAGCGATCCTTGCTCCCGGAATGGGCCGAATGTCATAGCCGGGCCAGGCGAACTGGTTCACTTCATCCAGTATGATCCAGGATCGACTGTCATCGAGGTCGAGCGCCTGCTTGACGCGGGGCGGCAGCCCGATCGCCTCCGCGTCCTTCGCTGGCCCATCTTTCCTTGGCGGCGTGTGCGTGATCGGCGCGACCGTCACGCGCGGGGCGCTGCCCTTGGGGCTTTGCACCGCCAGCACGATGACGCTTGGGCGGACCTTGCGGCCTTCCTCCTATCCTTTGCGATATTCGTGCCGCCACAGATAGGCATGGGGGATGACCAGGCCCGGTTCCGGGGTCGGAAGCGACAAAGGCTCAATCCATCAGCGCATTGAGATGATCGTGGCGCTGATCCATGCGTGAGGCCGCCAGCGCCTTCAACGTCGCGCCGTCCAGCTCCTCTACCGCCAGGGCGGTAGGAGCTGTCGCCTTGAGCCGCTGATATTCGTCATAGTCGCGGGCCGACACAAAATAGCCGGTGACCCGGTTGTGCGCCACCACGGCGACCGGTTCGCGCTGGGCTTCCTCGCGATAGCGACCGAAATTGCGGGCGAACTCCGTCGCAGCCACCTGTATCATCTTGCTCTCCTTGGCAATCAAGGAGGTGTTACACAAAACGCGCGTTTTTCGCAATACCACTTTGGCCCGATCCGTGGAGGTCCTCGGTGAAAATAGGCTTTACGAATTGTTCGCTAAAATGTTGACATCATATCGTGGAAGGAAGCAACACACCCGCGTCAATCAAAGTCGCAGAACCAAAAGTTTTTATAACAAAAGCATAGCCAAATGTTGTTAACTTTAGTGTTTCTCGCGCTACTGTCGCTTCATAGATTTCTATCATCCCATTTGAAACCATGTCACGGCCAACACCGTTTTCGATGATGTATTCTACACCATCGACTTCTAGTCGGCGCGGTAGAAGGCAGTTTGGTTCAAGTAGAATTTCGTTTGCAAGAGCAGTGGCAACGATTGCGCCCGCCTGTCTCGGCTTCATACCGATTGTGTCATCGTTCTTCCAAAGGCCGGCTGCGCGCGTGAAAGTAGCGACAGGTTTAATAGGCACTGATTTAACAGGGGTAAGTTTCTGAAACCATTGATTTATGACTTGGCGTTCTGGATCATCTGCTTCACCCCACAATGAATTGCGCCTTCGCTGGCGGCTTTCTTCAGAGGGGTTGGAGGTCCCTTCCCCGCCATCAGTTTGGTTGGTAAGCGGCCCCAGCTTTAGGTCATGTCTTCCGATTTCGGCGATTAGCGCTCGTTCGCGTGCCAATGCACTGGCTTCGTCAGCGTATGAACTATCGATCCGGTAACCTACGGACTGACCTTGACGATGAAGACTCCGAATGACGTTGAGCTTGTGCGTCAACGCCTTTGTCGTTCGAGCATCAGCTTCGTGCTGGAGGCAGCGAAACTTTACCCCTTTCCCGACGTAAAAGGGTTCCCCGCAGGGACGGCATAATACGTAGACATAAAAGGGATGGTGATCCCCTAGAGCGCTCCGAATGCCGATCCCATCCCACAGGTTTGCCATATCAATGTTCACGAAGCTTTCGATAATTCATGTCAGAAATCAACGATAGGCTTCTGATTTTCTTTCAATAGGCTCACATCAGCGTAAATCGCCTGAGAATTAGTAATCCTATCACCAATAGCATATAGAGTTAGCTTGCCGGTGCTAAAACACCATGTTGTTTCAGTATTATCAAGAGATGCGCCAGCGCGGTTCTGCCACTTGCTTTGCACTGTCTGGCAAGGTTTACCATATTTTGCTTCAAAGGCAGTTTGAAGACCTTCGTAGTTGGAGCGTGGTGCTGACACGTTCAAAGTCCGAAGGTAGCCACTAATAAATTGGTATGTAGAAACAGACCAACTACCAGCTAGTGGAGAGGACGTTATACATGTCCAATCAACTCCATTTTTAGAGCAGCCATTTAAGCCTGCTTCTCGGGGCTTTTCGATTATTTGATCGGCACGAATGCCTTTGAACTCAAAGGCGGGTAGCTGCGCGGACTGATCGGCTGAAAGCGCGGGCGTGGCGCTTACTAGCGAAACTGCAAAAATCCACTTTCTCAAAGACATTATATAGCCCCACTGTTTTATCCTGATTAGCACTGTTTCGGACTAAGCCCATCCCTAGGCAATAAGGCTGCTCCGCGATTTGAACATACTGATGCAAAACTCAAAGGTCTTGCATCGAGACAACGACCGCAGGCAACCGCGCTCGGCGCGATGCGATAATCCGATGCACAGTTTGAGCGCAATCTGGCGAGCCGTGACCGCTGACTCCGCGGCTCGGGTCGGCACCATGACCGGCCGGTTCTGACGCCGCCGGGCCCTCCACGCTTTTTTCCGCGTCTTGCGGGCGTCAAAACCGCGGTTCAGGCCGTATGCCATCGGCATCGGCAAGTCGCTTCGGCGACGGCGGAGTATGCGCGATAGCAGCCGCCATCGCCGCCGACACGCTGGCGTCTTTCGTCCTTCCAGAAATCGCTGTCCTACAGCGCGTGACCTGCTCTACCTGCCCTGCCCTCAGCGTGGGGGCGGCGGATACGGAGCGGGCGTTCCTGCTCGCGTTGCGGCTGACGGGGGAGGTGCAGCGGGCGGCGGCGGCGATCGGGCGGAGCCCGAGCGTGTGCTACCAGCGCCGGGACCGGCGGCCGGACTTCGCGGCGGCCTGGGCCGGGACGGTCGCCGACACGGAGCGCGAGCGGGTGGAAGCGGCGCAGGCGGCGACCGGCGCGACCGGCGAGCCGCCCGCGCCAGCGATGCTGCGGACGCGGCGCGACGGCTGGACCCAGCAGCGCCAGCGCGCCTTTTGCCAGGCGCTCGCGGACACCGGCACCGTCGCCGCCGCCGCCGCGCGCGTCGGCCTTTCGCGCGAATCGGCGCTGCGCCTGCGGCGGCGCTCCCCCGCGTTCCGCGCCGCCTGCCAGCAGGCCCTGGTCGAAGGCGGCCCGTCGCTCCACGAAGCGGTGCGCGCCCGGGCGATCGAGGGCTGGGACGAGCCGGTGTTCAACGGCGGCGTGGTCGTCGGCCACCGCCGGCGCTTTTCGGACGCGCTGGTGCGGCTGGCGCGGGAGCACGAGCGCGCCACCGCCGCCGCCACCTGGGGCAGGGGCGCGCGACCCGCGGCGGCGACGCCCGAGCAGACCGACGCATCCATCCTGCGCACGCTGGCGAGCATGGCCCGGTAGCGCAAACGCCAGGCGCGCGCCGCGCAGCTTGCTTGGTGCGAGCAGCTGGAGCGCGACGGCAAGGCGCCCTGACCGAGGCGCCGCGCAGCTGCGCGCGGCCCGGTTCACGCCCGGAATGGGCCCGTGGGCCGCGGGCCGGCGCGCTGCGCTGCCCGGTTTTCAACGGTTCGCCGTGCCGGCCGCCCGGCCCGGCCCGCCGCCCGGCGCGTGCTATTGCCTTGTTAACCGCGATTCCGGCACTTCCCGGACCATCGGGACGCGGCGGTGTCGCGGACCGAAAGGGATCGCCAGGCCGCCGCGATGCGAGCGGTCGACGGATGGGGGTTTGGTGCCGATGACGAAATTCGCCTGGGGTTTCGCGAGCCTGCTCGGTCTGGCGGGTGCGGCCCATGCCGCCGATCCCGCCGCCACGGCGACGAGCGCGGTGACGCCGGCGGCGGCCGCGGTGGTCGAGACCCGGGCGGCGGAGGCCGCGGCCGATAGTCAGACGCGCGCGTTGTTCCAGACCTGGAAGCGGCTGGATACGCCGGGGATCGCCGGCATCGCCATCCCCTCGTCGCAGCCGGTAGACCGGATGAACTTCACCAGCAATTTCGGCATCCGCTCCGATCCCTTCACCGGCGCCGCGCGGATGCACGCGGGCGTCGACATCCCCAATCCCACCGGCACGCCGATCTACGCCACCGCCGACGGGACGATCATCCATGCCGAGCGGCTGGGCGGCTATGGCAACATGGTCGAGATCGATCATGGCAAGGGCATCGCCACGCGCTACGGCCATATGTCGAAGCTGCTGGTCGTGCCGGGCGCGCACGTGACGCGCGGGCAGCTGATCGGCCTGGTCGGCTCGACCGGGCGCTCGACCGGCCCGCACCTGCATTACGAGGTGCGGATCGACGGCCACGCGGTGAACCCGGTGCCGTTCCTGACCACCGGCGATTACCTGCTCGCCGCCAAGGACGACGCGGTCCACGCGATCCCGGTCGCCACCGACGGCCCCGCGCCGCAGGATTGAGGCGCAGCCGGCACGCCCGCAGCGGCGCTGCGCGCGGCACCGGCCGGCCCGGCCGGCGGATCGGGTAGCGAGCCCGTCCGACGTCAGGGCGCGGCTTTGCCGCGACGCTTGCGAGGCGCTGTGGCCCCGCCTATCTACGACGCATGGCGACGCTTGCTCCCGACATCGCGCTGACGCCCTCCGCTGCGGCGCGCGTGGCGGCGATCGCCGCGCGACAGGGCAAGCCCGCGATGCTGCGGCTCTCGGTCGACGGCGGCGGCTGTTCGGGCTTCCAGTATAAGTTCGGCTTGGCCGACACTGCCGACACCGACGATACGATCGCGGAGACGGACGGCGTGCGGCTGCTGGTCGACGCGATGAGCCTGGAGCTGGTGCGCGGCGCGTCGGTGGATTTCGTGGAGTCGCTGGGCGGCGCGGCGTTCAAGGTCGAGAACCCGCAGGCCGCGTCCGGATGCGGCTGCGGCGCCAGCTTCTCGGTCTGAGGGCTTCCGCCGGCGCGGCGCGGCTGTAAACAGGCGCGCGTGAAGCTGGTCACCTACAACGTCAACGGCATCAAGGCGCGGCTGCCGCGGCTGCTGGAGTATCTCGCCGAGCAGCAGCCGGACATCGTCTGCCTCCAGGAACTGAAGTGCGAGGACGCCAACTTTCCCGCCGCCGAGATCGAGGCCGCGGGCTACGGCGCGGTCTGGCACGGGCAGAAGGGCTTCAACGGCGTCGCGGTGCTGGCAAAGGGCGCCGCGCCCGTCGAGCGCACGCGGGGGCTGGCGGGCGAGCCGGAGGACGCGCACAGCCGCTATCTGGAATGCGAGGTCGGCGGCTTGGTCGTCGCCTCCCTCTATTTGCCCAACGGCAATCCGCAGCCCGGCCCCAAGTTCGACTACAAGCTGCGCTGGATGGAACGGCTGGCGGACCGCGCGCGGGCGCTGCTCGCCGAGGAACGGCCGGCGGTGCTGGCGGGCGACTTCAACGTCATCGCGCACGACGACGACAGCTTCTCCGTGCGCGCGATGGCCGACGACGCGCTGATGCAGCCGGCGAGCCGGCAGGCCTATCGCCGTCTCTTGGCGCAGGGCTGGACGGACGCTTTGCGCACGCGCGCGCCGAGCGGGGGGGTGTGGACGTTCTGGGATTATCAGGCCGGCGCGTGGCAGCGCGACGCAGGGTTCCGCATCGACCACCTGCTGCTCAGCCCGCAGGCGGCGGACCGGCTGGCGGACGCCGGCGTCGACAAGGCCTATCGCGGCCGCGAAAAGGCCAGCGATCACGCGCCCACCTGGGTGACGTTGCGGTGATGGCCCGACGGGTAAGGAGTGGCATGAAGACGATCCTGACCGTGGCGCTGCTCGGCGTCGCCGCCCCCGCGCTCGCCCAGGCCGACGACGGGCCGCGCTTCTGCCCCAACCGGCCCAGCCTGGGCGAGTCCGGCTGCACCACCGAGCCCGGCCATGTCCAGTTCGAGGTCTCCGCCGTCGACTGGACCAAGGACGAGACCGCCGACAGCCGCGAGGACACCGTGCTGGTCGGCGATTTCCAGGCGCGCTTCGGCCTGACGCGATCCGCCGAGCTGCAGGTCGCCTGGACGCCCTACGGCCATGATCGCGTGCGCGACAAGGCGACGGGGCTCATCAGCAGCGCCGGCCGCGTCGGCGACGTGCAGATCGGGCTGCGCCAGAACCTGCGCCATCCGGACGGCAAGGGGCTGTCCTTCGCGATCGAGCCCTCGGTGACGCTGCCGGTCGGCCGCCAGCCGATCGGGGCGGGGACCTGGGGCGCGGGGCTGGTGGTGCCGGTCACCTATGACCTGACCGACGCGCTCAACCTGCAGCTCACCAACGACGTCGAGGCGGCGCCGGACGAGGACGGCGCGGGGCGCCATCTCCTCGTCAACGAGGTGCTCGGCCTGGGGCTCGACGTGTCGGACAAGGTGACGCTCAACGCCGAGGTTCAGGTGACCCGGGACGCCGACCCGGCCGGGCACGAGACGCGCGCGGTCGCCGCGGGATCGGTGGCGTGGCAGCCGTTCAAGCGGTTCCAGCTCGACGCGCTCGTCGGCGTCGGCCTGAACTGCGACACGCCCGACCTCGAGCTCCTCACCGGCGGCGCGATCGAGTTCTGAGCGGGCGGGGTCGGCGGGTTGCCGCCCCCGATCCGGTCCGCCACAAGGGCCGGCCCAAGGAGAGTTGCCCCAATGCCCCCCAGTCCGGTCGAGTTCGCCAGCCTGCTCTGCTCGCGCCTGTGCCACGACCTGCTCTCCCCCGTCGGCGCGCTCAACAACGGGCTGGAGCTGCTCGCCGACGAGACCGACCCGGCGATGCGCCAGCGCTGCATGGACCTGCTCGCCGAAAGCGCGCGGACGTCGGCGAACAAGCTGAAGTTCTTCCGTCTCGCGTTCGGGGCGGCGGGCGGCTTCGGCGAACAGATCGATGCGCGCGAGGCGCAGGCCGCGATCGAGGGACTGCTCGCCGATCACAAGCGGATCGCGCTGCACTGGCTGGTCGACGCGGCGCAGCTGCCCAAGCCCGCCGCCAAGGCGCTGCTCAACCTGGCGGTGATCGCGGCCGATGCGCTGGTCCGCGGCGGCGACCTGACCGTCGGCGCGGAGGAGGAAGGCGGCCAGGTGGAGATCGTGATCCGCGCGGAAGGGCCGCGCCTGGTCCTCGACCCCGATATCCGCCGCACCCTGACCGACGGCGATGGCGAGGGCGACGACGGCGTGACGACGCGCACCGCGGCCGCGTGGCTGATCTACAGCCTGGCGGGCGCGGTGCAGGTGTCGGAGCCGGCGGCGAATGTGGTCGTGTTCGGGGCGGCGTTGCGGGGATAGCCGATCCCGCCAGCGAACGAACCGCAGCTCGCCGCGGCGCTCCGCATCGCCGGACGGCGTGGAGCGCCGCGGGCCGGCCGGGCGCGTCCCGCATCCCGCATCGCTGGCCGCGGGCGCGCCAAAGCCTAAACGGCATCTTTACCGCCCACGCCCTACTCCGCTCGCAATGGACGACCTGTTGCAGGAATTCATCGCCGAGACGCGCGAGACGCTGGAGGCGCTCGCCGGCGAGATCGTCGCGTGGGAGGCCGATCCGGCCGACCGCAACCGGCTCGATGCGATCTTCCGCTTCGTCCACACCGTGAAGGGCAGCTGCGGCTTCCTCGATCTGCCGCGCCTCGCCCGGTTGAGCCATGCCGCCGAGGACGTGCTCGCGGCCGTGCGCGACGGCACCCGGGCGCCCGACACGCGGCTGGTCAACGCCGTGCTGGCGGTGGTGGACCGCATCGGCGAGCTGGTGGAAGCGATCGATTCCGGCATCAGCCTGGACGACAGCAGCGACGACCTGCTGATCGCCGCGTTGGGCGAAGACGCGCACCCGGCCCTCGCCGCCGCGCCTCCGCCGACGGCGCCCGGCGCCGCGCGCGCGGCGTCGCGCAGCGTCCGGCTCCATGTCGACCTGCTCGACCGGATGATGGGCGGCATGTCCGACATGGTGCTCGCGCGCAACGAACTCGCCCGCGCGCTGCGTGCCCACGCTCCGGACCCGCGCGTCGAAGCCGCGCTGGAGCGGCTGTCGGGCACGGTCGCCGACATGCGCGATTCGGTCACGCGCACCCGCATGCAGAAGGTGGAGGCGCTGTTCTCCGCCGTGCCGCGCATGGTGCGCGACACCGCCGCCGAGCTGGGCAAGCAGGTGGCACTGATCGTGGAGGGCACGGACGTCGAGCTCGATCGCGAGATGATCGAGCTGATGCGCGATCCCCTGGTCCACATCATCCGCAACGCGATCGACCACGGCCTGGAGACACCGGACGAGCGCCGCGCCGCGGGCAAGCGCGAGACGGGTCGGTTGACGATCTGCGCGCGGCAGTCCGGCAACCGCATCCTGATCGAGGTTGAGGACGACGGCCGCGGGATCGACGTCGCGCGCCTTGCCGCCAAGGCGCTCGCCAAGGGCCTGCACGGCCACGCGGCCCTGACCGCCATGACGGAGGCGCAGCGCCTCGCTCTGGTGTTCGAGCCCGGCCTGTCGAGCCGCGACGAGGTGAGTGCCATCTCCGGGCGCGGGGTCGGCATGGACGTCGTCCGGGCGAATATCGAGCAGATCGGCGGCCGCATCGACCTGTGCAACAAGCCGGGCGAGGGGCTGGCGCTCACGATCCACGTGCCGCTGACGCTGTCGATCCTGCCGACGATCGTGGTCGGCGTCGGCGCGCACCGCTTCGCGCTGCCGCGGCAGGCGGTGGAGGAGATCGTCAGCGTCGCCGCGGACGGCGTGCGGCTCGACCAGATCGGTGATGCGCCGGTCGCCAGCGTGCGCGGCCGTCGGCTGGCGCTGGTCGCGCTCGGCGAAGTGCTGGGCGTGGCGGGCGGTGCGGCGGCCGGACGCGGTGGCGTGCTGGCCATCGTGGCGACCCGCGACGGGAACTATGCGCTGGCGGTGGATACGGTGATCGACACCGAGGAGGTGGTGGTAAAGCCCGCCGCGCCCGCGGTGATGGCGACCGGCTGTTACGCCGGCCAGACGCTGCCGGACAGCGGCCTGCCGATGCTGCTGCTGGACGGGGCGGGCATCGCCGCGGTCGCCGGGCTGGCGCTGACGCGCGCGACGGACGACGGCGAGGAGGAGGCGGCGGCGGCGGCCCCCGGCGTCCCCGCGCTGTTGTTCGAGGATCTGGACGGCGAGCGCCGGCTGGTGGCGCTCGCCGCGGTCGATCGCGTGGAGACGGTGTTCCCCGGCGCGGTGCGGCGCACCGCGGGCCGGCTCCACCTCACGCTCGGCGATCAGCTCATGCCGCTGCACCTCACCGGCCCGATCGGCGAGCGCGCCACGCTCGCGGTGCTGCGGCTGAGCGACGGCGCGACGGAGCTCGCCTATGCCGTGGCCGAACCGATCGAGATCGTGACGCTGCCTTCCGAACTGGCGCCCGGTGACGGCGGCGCGGTCGCGGGCGTCGTGCTGCTCGGGGGCGAACAGGTCGAGGTGGTCGACGTGCATGCATTGTTCGCCGGTGGTGGCCGGACGCTCGTCGAGCGGCCGCTCTGCCTGCTGGCCGACGACGGCTCGGGCTGGATGGCGGCGTTCCTGCGGCCGGTGCTGGAGGGTGCGGGCTATCGCTGCGCCGATCGGCTCGCACCGGGGGAGACCGCGGCCGTGACGCTGGCGATGGCCGACGCCGCGACCGACGATCCGGCCGCGCTGCGCCTCAGCCGCGAGGTGGGCCAGGGCCTTTATCGATACGACCGCGCGGGGCTGCTCGCCGCGGTCGCCGGCCGGATCGCGGGGGAGCGCCGCTGATGGAGCTGTTCCTGATCGCCCATGTCGCCGGCCGCCCGGTCGCGATCGAGAGCGCGCAGGTCGATTCGGTCGTCGATCTGGGCGACACCGTGGCCGTGCCGCGGGCCGAGCGGACGGTGCGCGGGCTCGCCGCGCTCAGGAGCCGCGTCGTGACGGTGATCGACACGGGCCTGGCGCTGGGGCTCGCGCCGATGCCGGCGGACGCCCGTCGTGCGGTGATCACGCGGGT
This sequence comes from uncultured Sphingomonas sp., assembly GCF_964250165.1. Lineage (GTDB taxonomy): Bacteria > Pseudomonadota > Alphaproteobacteria > Sphingomonadales > Sphingomonadaceae > Sphingomonas. The sequence continues at coordinate 17,363 of NZ_CAXUEK010000017.1, forward strand.
GGAGGGACATGCCTATGCGGTGCTCGTCGACGCGCTGGAGGATGTCGCCTCGTTCGATCGGCTGCCGCTGTCGCCGGGCCTGGCGCTACGGGGCGGCTGGGCGCGCGCGGGCGAAGCGATGGTCGAGCGCGACGGCGAGCCGGTGCTGATCCTGGACCTGGTGCGAATCATTCCCGGGCTGGCATCGCTCGCCGCCTGAGCCGGCCCGCGCTTAACGTGGTGCTTACGGATTGGCGGTCATAGGCTTCATGGTCCATCTCTCGCCAAGGCACTGCTGACATGAAGACCTGTCTCGTCGTCGACGACTCCAAGGTGATCCGCAAGGTCGCGCGACACATCCTGGAGACGCTGGACTTCACCGTCAGCGAGGCGTGCGACGGCCGCGAGGCGCTGGATGCGTGCCGGGCGGCCGCGCCCGACGTCGTGCTGCTCGACTGGAACATGCCGGTGATGAGCGGCATGGAGTTCCTGCGCGCGCTGCGCGACTCCGACGTCGCCGGGCGCCCCAAGGTGGTGTTCTGCACGACCGAGAACGGCATGGGCCACATCCGCGCGGCGATCGAAGCGGGCGCGGACGAATATGTGATGAAGCCGTTCGACCGCGACACGCTGCAGTCGAAGCTTCGGATCGTTGGCGTCGCCTGAGTCGTTCCCGGACCGTGCTGCCCGCCGTCGCCCGCTCCGCGCCGCAGCCGCGCACCGCCGCGCGCGTGCTGATCGTGGACGATTCGGCGGTCGTGCGCGCGGTGATCGGCCGGGTGATCGACGCCAGCGCCGACTTCGCGGTCACCGGCGTCGCCACGCACGTGGCCGACGCGCTCCGCTTCCTGGCGCGCGAGACGGTCGACATCATCCTGCTCGACATCCACTTGCCCGGCGTGGACGGAATCAGCGCGCTGCCGGACCTGATCGCGGCGGGCGGCAGGGCCAAGGTGCTGATCGTCTCTTCGGCGGCCGCCGAGGGCGCCGCGACGACGGTGCAGGCGCTCGCCTTCGGCGCCGCCGACACGCTGGAGAAGCCGATCCCCGGGCGCCTTTCGGCCGCGTTCGGCGCGACGCTGCTCGCCAAGCTCGCACGGCTGACCCAGCCCGCGCCCTTGCCCGCCCCGGCCTCGGCGCCCGCGCCTCGTCCCGTGGCGCCCTTGCGGCCGGCGCGCGACGCCTACGACGTGGTCGCGATCGGGGCGTCGACCGGCGGCATCCATGCCCTGGCCCAGCTGCTGCGCGAGCTGCCCGCCGCCTTCACGCTGCCGATCCTGGTGACGCAGCATTTGCCGGCGACCTTCATGCCCTATTACGCCGCGCAGCTGGCATTGCTGGCCGACCGCCCGTGCGACGTCGCGACCGATCACCTGCGCATCCGCCCCGGCCGCCTGATCGTGGCGCCCGGCGACGCGCATATGCGCTGTGTGCCGATCGGCGAAGGAGGCGCCGCCATCAGGCTGTCGCGCGAGAAGGTCCCGAGCGGCTGCATGCCATCGGTCGACCCGATGTTCGCGTCCGTCGGCGCCACCTTCGGCCATCGGGCGATCGGCGTCGTGCTGTCCGGCATGGGGCGCGACGGCGAGGAGGGCGCCCGGACGCTCCGCCACGCGGGTGCCGCCGTGGTGGTGCAGGACGAGGCCAGCTCGGTCGTCTGGGGGATGCCCGGGGCGGTGGTGCAGGCGGGGCTGGCCGATGCGATGCTGCCGCCGCCCGCGATCGGTCGCCTGCTGGCGGAGCGCCGCCGGCCATGACCTATACGGCGTCTCCGACCACGCTCGCCATGCTGACCGCGCTGCTGGAGGCGCGCACCGGCCAGCAGCTCGCCGCCAACCGCGCCTGGCGGCTCGACATCGCCTTGAAGCCGATCCTGCGCGATCATGACCTCGCCTCGCTCGATGCGCTGGTCGAGACGATGATGGTGGGCGATGTGCCGCTGCTCGCCGACCGCATCGTCGACGCGCTGGTCAACAGCGAGTCCAGTTTCTTCCGCGATGCGCCCGTCTTCGACCTGATCCTCGAGGCGTGCGCCGCCGTCGAGGCGGCGGGGCGCCGCCCGCGCCTGTGGAGCGCGGGCTGCGCGACCGGACAGGAGCCGCTGTCGCTCGCCATGCTGTTCGCCGAGCGCTCCGCGCCGGGCGCGCTGATGCCCGAGATCGTCGCGACCGATGTCTCCGAGACGGCGCTCGCGCGTGCGCGGGAGGGGCGTTACACTCAGTTCGAGGTGCAGCGCGGGCTGCCGATCGGGCGGCTGATGCGGTGGTTCGACGGCCGTGACGACGAGTGGACGGCCAGCCCCGAGCTGACCCGCGCGGTCCAGTTCCGCCGCTGCAACCTGGTCGCCGATCATGTGCCACCGGGACGGTTCGATCTGGTGCTGTGCCGCAACGTGCTGTTGTATTTCGCGCCGGCGGCGAAGGCGGAGGTGTTCGCCCGGCTTGCCACCGCGCTGCGGCCCGGTGGCCTCCTGGTGCTCGGCGCCGGCGAGACCGTGATCGGGCAGACGCAGCTGTTCGCGCCCTCGCGGCGGTTTCGCGGGCTGTACGAGAAGGTGGCCGAGCCGGCGCGGCGCGCTGCCTGACGGTTTACATTGCGCCGTCGGCGCGGCACGGGCGTGGAGCGATGATCCCCACGCCCTCGCCCAATTTCGACGAGCGCGCGACCGCGGTGTCGATGATCGTCCTGCATTATACGGGGATGGATACGGCCGCGGCGGCGCTGGCACGGCTTTGCGATCCCGTCGCCAAGGTCTCGGTGCATTACCTGATCGACGAGGACGGCACCGTCCACCATATGGTCGACGAGGACAAGCGCGCCTGGCACGCCGGGCGATCGCACTGGCGCGGGCTTGGCGACATCAATTCCCACAGCGTCGGCATCGAGCTGGTCAATCCCGGCCACGAGTTCGGCTATCGCGCGTTCCCGTCGGCACAGATCGACGCGCTGATCCCGCTGCTCGCCGACATCAAGGAGCGCCACGGCGTCACGCGCGGCAACGTGGTCGGCCATTCGGACGTCGCGCCGACCCGCAAGCGCGACCCCGGCGAGCTGTTTCCGTGGGGCCGGCTGGCGCGCCTGCGCCTGGCGCTGCCGCGACCGGCGCGGAACCTGCTCGACCCGGAATGGACGCAGGCCGGGTTCCTGCTGGCGCTCGAGCGGTTCGGCTACGAGGTGGCCGAGCCGATGGCCGCGATCATGGCCTTCCAGCGCCGCTTCCGCCCCGAGCTGATCGACGGCGAGATCGACGCCGAGTGCCGCATGCTGCTGCTCGCCTTGCTGCTTCCCAAGCCGCAGGGGGAAGAGTAGGGCCGCCTGGCCAGACGGTCGGGCGACCGCGGGCGGCGTCGCGCCGCGCGAGGAAAGTCCGGGCTCCATGGAATGACGGTGGCGGGTAACGCCCGCCCGGGGTGACCCGAGGGACAGTGCCACAGAGAGCAGACGGCGACGGCTTCGGCCCCGCCACGGTGAAAGGGTGCGGCAAGAGCGCACCGCGCGCCTGGTGACAGGGGCGGCATGGCAAACCCCACCGGGAGCAAGACCGAATAGGGGCCTCATTCGGCGTATTCCCGCCCGAGGCCCGGGTTGGTTGCTGGAGCCCGCCGGTAACGGCGGGCCTAGAGGAATGGTCGCCCATCGCCTCAGGGCGTGGACAGAACCCGGCTTACAGACCGTCTGGCGCCGTGCGGCAGGCGGGTAGCGCAAGCTACCCGCCGGTGCGTGCAGCGCAGCCGCGCGGCCGGCAGGCGGCCACAAGGCCGTCCGACGTCACGCGATTTACTCGCGTGACGGCCTTCCGGGCTTCATCCTTTACCCCTAGATGCGCCCGCATGGCGCGCACCTCCCGCTCGAACGACTGGGGCTTTCCCCGCTGGCGCGGCTATGGCTCCTCGCGCGAGGCGACGCAGGTGCGGCTGTGCGACCGGCACGGCTGCGATCGGCCGGGCGATTGCCCCGCGCCGAAATCGCCCAACAGCCCCGAACGCTGGTGGTTCTGCGCCGAGCATGCGGGCGAGTACAACCGCGGCTGGAACTATTTCGAGGGCCTGACCGCCGAGGAGGCCGCGGCGCGCGAAGCTGCCGACCGGCGCACCGCGGACGGTTACGCCAATGCGCGGCATTACGAATGGGCCGGCCCGGGCGACGGCACCCGCAGCCGCGACGAGATGCGCGCGCTCGGCGTGCTCGGGCTGGAGCCGGACGCCGGCTTCGACCAGGTTCGCGCCGCCTGGCGATTGCTGGCCAAGGCGCATCATCCCGACGTCGCCGGCGACGATCCGCAGGCGGCGGAGCGGTTCCGGCAGGTGCAGGCGGCGTATGACGTGCTGCGGACGGCCGAGGAGGCGCGGGCGACGTAAGGGCGGTCGATTGACCTATTACCGTCATCCCCGCGAAGGCGGGGATCCGTAATCATGTCGGGTCGATCTCTGCCGCAGATGGCGCAAATGGATCTCCGCCTGCGCGGGGATAACGGTGATGAATTGGTCGCCGACAGACCCGGTTCTTCTACAAGCGCTCAAAGAAGGAACTTCACCCCGCCAGCCGCCCCGCGGTCTCGCGGATCAGCGCGATCATGTTGGGGATGCCCTGCGTCCGGTTGCTGCTCAGCTGCGCCTTGAGGTCGAACGGCGCCAGCGCGCCCTCGATATCGGTGGCGAGGATCGCGGCGGGCGGCTGGTCCTGGACGGTCAGCAGCACCAGCGCCACCAGCCCCTTGGTGATCGCGGCATTGCTGTCGGCGACGAAATGCAGGCCGCGCTCGGCGGCCTGGGTTGCATAGACCCACACCGATGCCGAGCAGCCGCGCACCAGCGTCGCGTCGGTCTTCAGCGCCGCCGGCATCGGCGCCAGCGCGCGCCCGAGATCGATCAGCAGGCGGTAGCGGTCGTCGGGGTCGAGGAAGCCGTATTCCTCCTGGATGTCGGCGAGCGTGGGCATGGCGCTGCGGTAGGCATCCTGTCGCGCGGCTTCAACAATTCCGTCATGCCGGCCGTGAGCCGGGGTGACGATGGGTTACGGCGCCTACAGTTCGACCCCCGCCGCGATCGCTTCCAGCTTGCGGATGCGCTCCCTCAGGTCCGCCATCTCGATGCGCTGCCCCGCGCCCGGCGTCGGGGCGTCCGCGCGGCCGAACCGCTCGAGCTCGGAACGCTTGAACTGCAGCCAGCCGCGCCAGCCCGCCAGGCCCGCGCTGGTCAGCATCGCCAGCCCGGCGAGCGACGCCGCCGCGACGGTGAGGGTCACATAAGGGTCGGTCATGATCCGCCTCCTCCTCAGCGGTCGCGCAGCCGCTCGATCTCGCGGTCGAGCTCGTTGCTGCCGTGGTTGTCGGTGATGACGCGCTCCAGCACCTGGATGCGCTCCTTGAGCTGGCGCACCTCCTCGCGGGCGCGCGTCACCTCCGCGTGGTCCTCGGGCACGGGCCGGGCCGGGTGCGCCTGGTACCGGGCCTGGATGATCTTGCCGACCGTGCCGATCAGCACCAGGATGATGACGAATTCGAACACGCCGATGGTCATGGCGAACGGCCCTTCTGTTGTCGGGTGGCGATCAGTGGACGGGTCGCTCGTCGCGCAGCGCGTCGATCTCGCCGGCGATGTCGGCGCCGCGGTCTAGCGCGATGCGCTCCAGCACGCGGACGCGACGTTCCAGCCGCTCGGTGCGCGCAGCATATTGCGCCGCCTTCTCCGCCGCCTGCGCATTGAGCGCGCCTGCCATCTTCTCCCGGTGCTTGAGCTTGATCTTGTAGGTCTCGTGCAGCAGCCCGCCGATGACGGGGATGCCGACGACGATCAGCGCCAGCAGGAGGATCAGAAAGCCGTTGTCCTGCAGCTCGTGCATGATGTCCTCCTCAGCGCAACGCGTCGATCTCGCGGGCGGTGCGCTCGGCGGGATCGGTGGCGATCCGCTCGAGTACCGCGATCCGCTCCTCCAGCCGGCTCACCTGGCCGTGCAGCCGCTCGTTCTCGTTCGACAGCAGGACGATCTTGCGGTCGCCGTCGGGGCCGGCATCGCCGGGGTAGGCCGAGCCGCGGCCCCGGTCGCGGCGGCGGCTGTCCAGCGGGTAGCCGTGCTTGGCCTTGACCCAGGTGGTGAAGGCGCCGCGCGCCATGATCGCGCTCACGATGCCGATCGGCACCAGGAAACCGAGATCGTGCATGTCCAGTCAATCCCTCATGCGTGATGCGCGCCTCAGCGCAGGCTGTCGATCTCCGACGCGAGCTGCGTGTTGCGGCTGGTGTAGAGCGTCTCCAGATCGGCGAGCCGCCGGTCCAGATCGCGGAACGAGGAGCGGACCTCGGCGGTCGAACGCTTCGGGCTGGCGCGCACGCCCTGCCAGAACTTGGCGTCCTCCGGCGTATCGTACAGCCCCGCCGGCCGCTCGTTGGCGAGCCACGCGACCAGGAAATAGCCGAGCAGCACCGAGCCGCTCGTCGACAGCGCCAGCAGCACCAGCGCGACCCGGATCAGCGTGACGTCGAAGCCGGTGTAATCCGCGATTCCCGCACACACGCCGCAGATCTTCTTGTGCTCGCGGTCCAGATAGAATTTGGTCTTCATGGCCATCTCAGTTGCTCCGCTCCAGGCGATAGGGGGCAGGGGACGAGGGCGCGCCGAGCCCCGGCTTCCAGTCGGGGTGATCGGCAGCGGCGATCCGCTCCACGGTCTGCACGCGCTCCTCCAGGCGGCGGGCGAGCAGGAACATGTCGTCGAGCAGCTTCTCGTCCTCGACCGTGATCTTGGGCGCCTGCTTCCACTTGGTGACATAGTGGAAGATCAGCCAGGGCAGCCCCAGGAACAGCGTGGTGATCGCGATGAGGGGGACAAGAACGTCTTCCATCTCAGCCCTCCGCGCCGTTGTTGTTCTTCGGGCCGGCGAGCCGGGCCTTGAGCGCCTCCAGCTCGGCGTCGACGCGATCGGAGGCGCGCAGCTCGGCGATCTCCTCGTCCAGCGTTTTCACCGTGCCCAGGCCCATCGCTTCGGCGCGGCCCTCGGCATCGTCGACGCGGCGCTCCAGCACGTCGAAGCGGCTGAACGCCTCCAGCGTCTTGGGGCCGGAATACATCTCGCGCAGGCGGGCGCGGTTGTTGGCGCTCTCCAGCCGGGTCTGGACGTTGGCCTGCTTGGCGCGGGCTTCCGACAGCTTCTTCTGCAGCTTGGCAATGTCCTCCTCGGACGCGCGCAGCGCGTCGTCGAGCACGCCCGTCTCGGCGCGGAGCTGGTCCGCCATGTCCGCCGCCTTCTGCCGCTCGGTCAGCGCCGCCTTGGCCAGATCCTCGCGGCCCTTGGAGAGCGCCAGCTCCGCCTTCTCGGTCCAGCTGGCCTGCAGCCCGTCGAGCTTGGCGACGTGGCGGCGCATCTCCTTCTGGTCGGCGATGGTGCGGGCCGCGGACGCGCGGACCTCGACCAGCGTTTCCTCCATCTCCAGGATGATCATGCGGATCATCTTGGCCGGGTCCTCCGCCTTTTCCAGCAGATCGGCCATGTTGGCGGCGACGATGTCGCGGGTCCGGGAAAAGATGCCCATGGCGAAGTTGCTCCTGGTGGCGGGTCGAAACGGCGTCGCCGGCAGCCGCGCGGGGCGGCGTTCGGCCTCCATGGCCATTATCATGCCACGAACCGCGCGGCCATCGCGACCGCCGCCTTGCTTGCGCCGGGCTGGGCGGGGCCGATCGCGCCCGCCAGGCAGGCGGCGCTCATCAGCACGGTCGCGACCATGGCGACGGCGGTGCGGGTCCAGTCGGTCTTGAACATCGTCTTGCTCCTCCAGTGCGCGCCGCGGCGCGGCGGCTTGGCCAAGGCATTGCAGCAGGCGTGCCAAGTTTGAAAACCATGCCGGACAGAGGTTTAGGGGATTTCTGCCGTCGAGGCGGAGGTGACGGCTTGCCAAGGGTTGGGATTTCACGCCATCGCTTGGCCCATGCCAGAGCGGACCACCCAGTTCATCGGCCAGTCCGGCGCGTTCATCGACGCGCTGGAACGCGCCAGCCGCGCCGCCGCGCTCGATCGGCCGGTGCTGGTGGTCGGCGAGCGCGGCACCGGCAAGGAGCTGGTCGCCGAGCGCCTGCACCGCCTGTCGCCACGCTGGGACCAGCCGCTGGTGGTGATGAACTGCGCCGCCATGCCCGAGACGCTGATCGAGGCCGAGCTGTTCGGGCACGAGGCGGGTGCGTTCACCGGCGCCACCAAGGCGCGCACCGGGCGGTTCGAGGAGGCGCACGGCGGCACGCTGTTCCTGGACGAGCTCGGCACGCTGTCGATGGGCGCGCAGGAGCGGCTGCTGCGCGCGGTCGAATATGGCGAGATCACCCGTATCGGCTCGTCGCGCCCGCTGCGCGTCGACGTCCGCATCGTCGCCGCCACCAACGAGCACCTGCCCGACAAGGTCGACGCGCTCGAGTTCCGCGCCGACCTGCTCGATCGGCTGTCGTTCGAGGTGGTGACGCTGCCGCCGCTCCGCGCGCGATCGGGCGACATCGCGGTGCTCGCCGAGTTCTTCGGGCGGCGCATGGCCGCCGAGCTGAGCTGGGCGCGCTGGCCGGGCTTCGGGCCGACGGCGATGGACCAGCTGACGCAGCATCGCTGGCCGGGCAATGTCCGCGAGCTGCGCAACGTCGTCGAGCGCGCGGTGTATCGCTGGGATGGGGACGGCCCGGTGGACTCGATCGAGGTCGATCCGTTCGCCTCGCCGCACCGCCCGCGCAGCGCCGCCGCTCCCTCCGCGTCTCGCCCGGCCGCGGGCACCACCACGGGGGAGGACCCGCCCGTGGTGGCCTGCGACACCGGCCCCAGCGACTTCAAGTCGCGCGTCGCCAATTTCGAGCGCGAGCTGCTCGCCCAGGCGCTGGCCGAGAACCGCTTCAACCAGCGCACCACCGCCGACGCGCTCGGCCTCACCTACGACCAGCTGCGCCATGCGCTGCGCCGCCATGACCTGATCGGAACGACGGCGTGAGGGGCGGCGTTGATGTGGAGCAATTCTGACAGGAGAACGCCATGGCCTTCGAGCTCCCCCCGCTGCCCTACGACTATGACGCGCTGGAGCCGGTCATCTCCAGGGAGACGATGACCTTTCACCACGACAAGCACCACAAGGCCTATACCGACAAGCTGAACGAGGGCGTCGCCGCCGATCCGTCGCTGGGAGGCAAGAGCATCGAGGACATTCTCGGCAACATCTCCGCGCTGCCGCCGCTCGTGCGCAACAATGGCGGCGGCTATTGGAACCATGACTTCTTCTGGAGGATCATGGGGCCGGCGAACTCGACGCAGCCGTCCGGCGCGCTGAAGGACGCGATCGACGCCTATGGCGGCCTCGACAAGCTGAAGGAGGATTTCGACGCCAAGGGCGTCGGCCAGTTCGGCTCGGGCTGGGCCTGGGTCATCAAGGACGGGTCGGGCGCGCTCAAGGTCACCTCGACGCCGAACCAGGACAACCCGCTGATGGACGTGGTGCAGGACAAGGGCACGCCCATCCTCGGCAACGACGTGTGGGAGCACGCCTATTACCTGACCTACAAGAACGACCGCCCCGGCTATCTCAAGGCGTGGTGGGACGTGGTGAACTGGGACGAGGCGGGGAGGCGGTTCGACGCCGCAGCGCGGTAGCCGGCTACGTCCGGCTAACTCGCGCCAGGCCGGCCGGCAGGTCGCAAAGCGAACCTGTCCGACGACGCGGGATTTACTCCCGCGTCGGCCCCGCCGGTGTCACTCCGGCGGCACGTCGCCCACGGCGTCGCCGCCCGCCTGCAGCCCATGCCGCATCAGCATCGGCACGTTGGCGACCGCGAACAGCAGCGTCAGCGGGATCACGCCCCAGAGCTTGAACCCGACCCAGAAATCGGTCGAGCTGTTGCGCCATACCGCCTCGTTCAGGACCGCCATGGCGACGAAGAACACCGTCCAGTTCCGCGTCAGCTTGCGCCAGCCGACCGCGTTGAGGCCCGGATAGGCGGTCTCCAGCAGCGATTGCAGCAGCGGCCGTCCGGTCGCCAGGCCGAACCCGAGCACGGCCGCGAAGATCGCGTAGACCAGCGTCGGCTTCATCTTGATGAAGCGGTCGTCATGGAAATAGACGGTCAGCCCGCCGAACACGACGACCAGCACGCCCGAGATCAGCAGCATCGGCGAGACGCGCCGCGTCTTCACCAGCGACACGACGATCGCCACGACCATCGCCACCATGAACGCGACCGTCGCCTCGACCACCCGCGCCAGCGCCGGCCCGCGGCCGAGGAAGTTGACGAGGAAGAACACCAGCAGCGGCCCGTAATCGAGCGCCAGGCGGAACTGCGGCGAGGTCTTGCGGGTCATGCCATTCCTCCCCTGCAAGGAAAGGGGGACCGCCGGCGCAGCCGCTGGCGGCGGGGTGTCCCCCGTCGCGAGCGGCGAGTTCCCTCCGTCACGCCTTTAGCGCCCCACCTCCCCGTCCCGGGGAGGATTTCCGCTTCGCTCACTTCCGCACCCCTTCCACGCCGGCGATGATCCGGCTCACCTCGCGCGGGTCGAAGGGGCGCAGGTCGCCCATCCCCTCGCCGACGCCGATCGCGTGGACCGGCAGGCCGTAACGCTCGGCGGCGGCGACCAGCACGCCGCCGCGCGCGGTGCCGTCCAGCTTGGTCATCACCAGCCCGGTCACGCCGGCCAGGTCGCGGAACACCTCGATCTGGTTGAGCGCGTTCTGGCCGGTGGTGGCGTCGAGCACCAGCACCACGTCGTGCGGGCTCGCGGCGTCCAGCCGCCCCAGCACGCGCCGGATCTTCGCTAGCTCGTCCATCAGCTCGCGCTTGTTCTGCAGCCGCCCGGCGGTGTCGACGATCAGCACGTCCGTGCCGATCTGCGTCGCCTGCTTGACCGCCTCGAAGACGATGCCCGCCGCGTCGCCGCCCTCCTTGCCCGCGACGATCGGCACGCCCGCGCGCTCGGCCCAGGTGGCGAGCTGGCCGATCGCGGCGGCGCGGAAGGTGTCGCCGGCGGCCAGCATCACCTGATAGTCCTGCTCGGCGAACAGGTGCGCGAGCTTGGCGATGGTGGTAGTCTTGCCCGAGCCGTTGACGCCGATCACCAGGATGACCTGCGGGCGCGGGAAGGCGGCGATCTCCAGCGGCCGGGCGAAGGGGGCGAGCGCGCGCTCCACCTCCTCGGCGACGACCAGCCGGACGCCCAATTCCTCCATGTTCCGCTCGACCGCCGCCTCGGCCAGCCGCGCGCGGATGCGGGCCGCGATCTCGGGCCCCAGGTCGGACGCGATCAGCGCCTCCTCGATCTCGTCGAGCTGCGCGTCGTCGAGCCGGCCCGCGCCCAGCCCCGCGAGGTTGCCGACCAGCCGGTCCGACGTCCGCCGGAAGCCGCCGAGCAGCTTCTCGTGCCAGGCGCGCCCGTCGCTCATGCCGGGATTCCGATCAGGTGGCCGTCCGCGGCGCCGATGACCCGGACGGCCAGAACCTCTCCCGTCGACGCCGGGCGACCGGGCGAGGGGAGGCGGACCTCGGCGAAGCCCGGCGCATGCCCGCGGTCGCCCGGCCGCTCCACCAGCACGTCCTGCACGCTGCCGACCAGCGTCCGCAGCCACGCCGCCTTGCGCGTCGCTGCCACCTCGCGCAGCCGCGCCGCGCGCGCCCGGCGGACCTCGGGCGCGACCTGCGGCATGCGCGCCGCCGGGGTCCCCGCCCGCGGCGAATAGGGGAAGATGTGCGCATGGACGATGTCGCCGTCGTCGAGCAGCGCGAGCGTGTCGGCCGCTTGGTCCGCGGTCTCGGTCGGGAAGCCCGCGATCAGGTCCGCGCCGATCGCGATGGCGCGCCGTGCCTTGAGCCGCTCGATCAGCGCCACCGCCTGCGCCCGGCCATGCCGCCGCTTCATCCGCTTGAGCACCAGATCGCTGCCTGCCTGCAGCGACAGATGGACGTGCGGCATAATCCGCGCCTCGCTCGTGAGGAGGCCGAACAGCCGGTCGTCGATCTCGATGGCGTCGAGCGAGGACAGCCGCAGTCGCGGCACGCCGGTCTCCGCGAGCACCCGTTCGACCAGCGCGCCCAGCGTCGGCGCGCCCGGTAGATCGGGGCCGTAGCTGGTCAGGTCGACGCCGGTCAGCACCACCTCGCGATGCCCGGCCGCGACCAGCCCGCGCACCCGCGCCACCACCGCGTCCGCCGCCACGGATCGGCTCGGCCCGCGCCCGGACGGGATCACGCAGAAGGTGCAGGCATGGTCGCAGCCGTTCTGCACCTCGACCAGCGCGCGCGCATGGCCGGCGAAGGCGACCGTCGGCGCGGGCCCGCACGCGCCCCAGCTCGCCGGCAGCGCCTTGGCGGCGTTGGCGACCACGCGATCGACCTCCGGCATCGCGCCGAACCCCGCCGGATCGATCGTCGCCGCGCAACCGGTGACGATCAGCTCGGCGCCGGGCCGCGCCCGCCGCGCCCGCCGGATTGCCGCGCGCGTCTGCTTCACCGCCGTGTCGGTCACCGCGCAGCTGTTCACCACCACCGCGTCGTGCCCTCCCAGCAACGCGCGGATCGCCTCGCTCTCGGCAAGGTTGAGGCGGCAGCCGAGCGTGATGACCTCCGGTGCGGGCATGGTGGCGCGCTCTAGGGACGGGCGGGGGTGAAGTCCACGCGGCTGCGTATCGGACGAGCTCATCGCGGCGGTGGATGCCTCTCCTTGGCAGATGCGGTTGCGAAATCTGCAATAAGTGTGTAGGTGCCGTGCCGTTCAGCCCGCTGGACGTAGGAGCACGCGCCCCCGGATTTGCCGGAGCGCGCACGCCGGCCGACGAGGTTTCGTCCGCCGGCGCTTTTTGCGTGGCGCGGGCGATGGGAGTTGGCAAGCGATGTTCGATAGCCTGAGCGACCGTCTCGGCGGGGTCTTCGACCGGTTGCGCGGCCGTGGCGCGTTGACCGAGGCGGACGTGCGCGCGGCGATGCGCGAGGTGCGCGTGGCGCTGCTGGAAGCGGACGTGGCGCTGCCGGTCGCGCGCGCCTTCACCGATCGCGCCACCGAGGCGGCGATCGGCCAGAACGTGCTGCGCTCGGTCACGCCGGGGCAGCAGGTGGTCAAGATCGTCCATGACGAGCTGATCGCGACGCTCGGTGCGGACGCCAGCGAGCTGGAGCTGGACGTCACCCCGCCCGCGATCGTGATGATGGTCGGGCTGCAGGGCTCGGGCAAGACCACCACCACCGCCAAGATCGCCCGCCGGCTGAAGGAGCGCGGCGCGAAGAAGGTGATGATGGCGTCGCTCGACGTCAATCGTCCCAACGCGCAGGAGCAGCTGGCGACGCTGGGCACGCAGGCCGAGGTCCAGACGCTGCCGATCGTCGCCGGCCAGCAGCCGGTGGACATCGCCCGGCGCGCGCTCCAGGCCGCGAAGCTGCAGGGCTACGACGTCCTCCTGCTCGACACCGCCGGCCGGCTGCACGTCGACCAGGCGCTGATGGACGAGATGAAGGCCGTCGCCGATGTCGCGCGGCCGCAGGAGATCCTGCTCGTCGTCGATGCGCTGACCGGTCAGGACGCGGTCAACGTCGCGACCAATTTCTCCGAACAGGTGCCGCTTACCGGCATCGTTCTCACCCGCATGGACGGCGACGCCCGTGGCGGCGCGGCGCTGTCGATGCGCGCGGTCACCGGCAAGCCGATCAAGTTCGTCGGCGTCGGCGAGAAGATGGACGCGCTGGAGGCGTTCCATCCCGAGCGCGTCGCCGGCCGCATCCTGGGCATGGGCGACGTCGTGTCGCTGGTCGAGCGCGCGGCCGAGAGCATCCAGGCCGAGGACGCCGAGCGCATGGCGCTCAAGCTCGCCAAGGGTCAGTTCGACATGAACGACCTGCGCGCGCAGCTGGGCCAGATGAAGCGCATGGGCGGCCTGGGCGCGCTCGCCGGCATGATTCCGGGGATGAAGAAGGCGCAGGCGGCGATGAACGCCGTGCCCGGCTCCGACAAGATCCTGGTCCATATGGAGGCGATGATCGGCTCGATGACGCTCAAGGAGCGCACCAGGCCCGAGCTCATCAACGCCAAGCGCAAGATCCGCATCGCCAAGGGCTCCGGCACCACGGTGCAGGAGGTCAACAAGCTCATGAAGATGCATCAGGAGATGGCGTCGGCGATGAAGCGCCTGAAGAAGATGGGCGGGATCAAGGGCATGATGGCCATGCTCGGCAAAGGCGGTCCCGGCGGCGGTCTCGGGGGGCTGGGCGACGCGATGGGCGGGCCGGAGCTGGGCGAGATGATGAAGGGCATGGCCGGCCCGGGCGGCGGTCTGCCCGGCCTGCCCGGCGGCCGGAACCTGCCCCCCGGCTTCATGAACTTCGCCAAGACCAAGACCAAGAAATAAGCTCAAGCAGAACAAAGGAAACTATCGATGGCTCTTTCCATTCGCCTGTCGCGCGGCGGCTCCAAGAAGCGGCCCTATTACCGGATCGTCGTCGCCGACGCGCGCTCCCCTCGCGACGGCAAGTATCTGGAGAAGATCGGCACCTACAACCCGCTGCTCGCCAAGGACTCCGAGCAGCGCGTCCAGCTCGACGCCGATCGGGCGAAGCACTGGCTGGGCGTCGGCGCGCAGCCGACCGACCGCGTCGCCCGCTTCCTCGATGTCGCCGGCGTGAAGGAGCGCGTCGCCCGCAACAATCCCACCAAGGGCGCGCCGGGCGACAAGGCCAAGGAGCGCGCCGAGGAGCGCGAGACCAAGCTCGCGGCGCAACGCCAGGCCGAGGCCGAAGCGACGGTCGCGACCGAGGTCGAGGCGGCGACCGAGGAGCCAACGGCCGAGGGCGATCAGGTGGCCGAGGCGACCGCCGAGCAATGATCCGTTCGGGCCGTCATGCGTTCGATCGGGGCATAGCCGCAGGAGCGCATGATGGCCTCGACCCCGCCGATCGCACCCGATCCCCGCACCGCCGCCGATGACGACGAGGACGCCACCACGCTCCCGAACGCCGGCGTCTCGGCCGAAGCGCCCGCCGAGGGCGGCGACGACGCCCCCGGCGAGCAGCCCGGCTCTCCCGCCGGCTGATCCGGCCGGGGCCGGGCCCGCCGGCGTGACGCTCGCCGCGGTAGTCGGCGCGCACGGCATCGGCGGCGAGGTGAAGCTGCGGCTCTTCACCGACGATCTCGCGCGCTACTCGCCCTTCAACGACGGCACCCTGACGCTCGCGGCGCTGCGGGGTAACATCGCGCGCTTCGCGGAGGTGCGCGACCGCACCGCCGCCGAGGCACTGCGCGGCACGACGCTGACCGTCGCCCGGGCCGCGCTGCCGCCGCTGGGCGACGGCGAATATTACCACACCGACCTGATCGGCCTGCCGGTCGTCACGCCGGACGGCGCGGCCGTGGGCCGGGTCGTCGCGATCGAGAATTTCGGTGCGGGCGACGTGATCGAGATCGAGCGGTCGACCGGCAACCGCTTCATGGCGCCCCTGCAACCGATCGCCGTGCCGGAATGGACCGCCGAGCGGCTGGTGATCGATCCGGCCTGGATCGACGCCTGACCTGATCCGGGGCGGCTGGCGCCGCTCTGGCGGCATAGCTCCCGATGACGGGCGCGCCTGCCGTCCGGTTCACGTTATCGCGGGAAGCCGATCTTCCGGAGCCATTCACCAAATCGCGGGTCGGGGCGAAGCGGCGCGAGCAGCGGGTCGGTCTTCAACTGCAGCAGCCCCGGATCGAGCAGGTCCCAGGCGCGCGCGATGGCAGCGAAGGCGAGGTCGGGCTCATGCCGCCACGCATGCGCCTCGGCGATCTGATATTGCGCAACATCGCCGAACTTCTCGACCAGCGTCGCGAGCGCGCGATCGGATGCGGCACGATCCGTCGCGGCAGTGGCCACGCTTTCGAGGAACGGACGGTCGAAGTTGTCGGGCGGCACCAGCACTGCAGCCTTGATCGCCTCGCCGGACCGCCCCTTGGCCAGCAGCGCCTGCACGAGCGTTACCAGCGCCTCGGCATTGTTCGGAAAGCGCGCAAGGCCATCCCGCGCGGCGGCAATCGCATCGTCGAATCGTCCGAGGTTGAGTTGAACATTAGCCAGATTGAGCGGATTCCCGGGCCGAAGGGGATCGAGCGTCTGCGCGCGTTGGCAGAGGGCGATCGCGTCGTCATCGCCCATCAGGGAGTCGAAGCCGCTCTTGGTGCGCAGCACCGAAGCGTCGCCGGGAAGCGCCTTGTACGCCGCGGCGAAGGCGTCCCGAGCACCCCGCAGATCGAGGCTAATCTGTAGAACAATGCCCAAGACCGAGAATGGCAGGCCCCAGCCGGGAGCAAGCGCCATCGCGCGACGTGCTTCGGTCTCCGCCTCGGACAATTTGCTGCGGAGCGCGGCGCCGCTGAGCGTTCGTTGCGCTATGTCGACCGTGTATGAGGCCCGCAAGGCATGGGCCATGGCGTAGGCGGGATCAGCGGCGATCGCCGCATCGAATTGTTTCAGCCCCAGATCGACCTTGTTCTGCCGGACCAGGTTGCGACCGCGCAGAAAGGCATCCTGCGCCGCCGTGTTGGTCGTGCCGCCGATCGACAGCAGTGCCTTCTGTGCACGCCCGAGCGCGATCTGCAGCGCGTCGGCGACCCTGTCGGCGATGTTGGTCTGGATCGCCAGCGCGTCGCCGATGCCCCGATCATAGGCTTGCGACCAGCGAGCCAGTCCGGTCTGGCCGTCGACCAGCTCGGCATTGATGCGGATCGTGCCGGCGCCGCGGCGGACGCTGCCCGTCAGGATGTTGGCGACGCCGAGCTTTGCCGCCGCGGTCGCCGCATCGACGTCGCGCATCAGCTCGGACGAAGTCCGCGCCGCCACCTTCAGTCCGACGATGCGCGTCAACGCGTCGCGCAGTTCCTCGGCGATGCCGTCGGAAAAATAGGCCTGGGCGGGATCGCCGCTCAGGTTCGCGAAGGGCATGACGGCGACGCTGTCGCCGGGCGCGCTGCCTCGGCGCAGCGCCCACCAGCCGCCCGCGCCGGCCACGGCCACCGCCGCTGCGCCGCCGCCGAGGACGACGCGCCGGTCGACGCTGCGCTTGGGCTGGTAGGCGGCCGGTTTCGGGCGCGGCTTGCCGGCAATCGATGCCTGCACGGCCGCCAGCACCGCGACATAGCGGGGATCGGTACGGTTCCCTTTCCAGCCGATCAGCGACAGCGCCTGCGTCTCGCCGAAGCCGAGCGGCGGCTCGACCGAATCGATGCGAACGGGGAGATAGACACCGCGGCGCAGCGCCCGCGTCGCCTCGTCACGGACGAAGCTGCCGTCCGGCCCGGTCGAGCGCTGGCTCCACACCACGAGCACGCAGCGGGCGGCGTTCAACTCGCTTTCGATGGCGTCGCGCCAGGCGGAGCCGCCGCCGATATGCGCGTCCCACCACAGGGCCACGCCGTCGGCCTCCAGCGCCGCGATCAAGGGCGCGATACGCCCGCGGTCCTCCGCCTTGTACGATATGAACAGATCGGCCATCGCGCGCCCCCCGGCTTCGCCGTTATCCTAGCGGCGGGCGTGTTGGCGGCAAGCGCCTCATGGCCCCGCTGCGATCGGCCGCCGTGCCGGACTGGAGCGCCGAGCGGCTGGTGATCGATCCGGCCTGGATCGACGCCTGACCTCGGGGTCCGGCGCGTTGACGCCGGACTATTTTGCTTCCCAGGCGGAGGTCGAGACCAGCATCAAAGCTCGCACCGGGACTCCGGCCGCCGGGGAGGCGGCTGTGGCGACCCGTCAATCTCGACGGTCCAGACCACGGTCGATCATGCCGGACAACGCAGGTCGTCGTGGCTTTCCTTGCACCATCATTCGGGCACTTGCCCCCAGCATCACGAGGGCATAGTCTCCCCAATGTGAACGTTCACAAGGAGGAGGGCTGATGGATCGGCGCGGTTTTGTTCGTGGCGGCTTTGCGCTGGGCGCAGGTCTCGTCGTTGGCGACCGGCCGGCGTTCGCGGAGCCGATCAGTCGCGCCTTTCCGAATGATTTCCGATGGGGCTGCGCCACCGCGGCCTATCAGATCGAAGGCGCGGTCAACGAGGATGGACGCGGCAAGACGAACTGGGACGTGTTCGCTCACACCCCCGGCAAGATCGCCAACGGCGATACGGGCGACGTCGCCTGCGACAGCTATCACCGTCACGCGGAGGACGTCGCGCTGCTGAAGGCGTTGGGGGTCAACAGCTACCGCTTTTCGGTCGCGTGGTCGCGCATCTTTCCCGAGGGGCGTGGTCGCGCCAATCAGAAGGGCGTGGATCATTACAGCCGCGTCGTCGACCAGCTGCTTGCCGCCGGCATCGAGCCGTATCTCACCCTGTTCCACTGGGATTTGCCGGCCGCCCTGCCCGGCGGATGGCAAAACCGCGACACCGCCCTTGCCTATGCCGACTACGCGGGTTTCATGGCGGGCAAGCTGTCCGATCGCGTGGGTAGCTTCATGACTGTCAATGAGTTGCGGTGCTTCACCGACCTGGGTCATCTCACGGGCATCCACGCGCCCGGCCTCAAGCTCGCCGCACGGGAGGTGAACCAGGTCCGCCATCACGGCGTGCTTGCGCATGGGTTAGGTGTCCAGGCGATCCGTGCGCACGGGCGGGCCGGCACTCAGGTCGGGATTGCCGACAACGCCACCGTCTACGTGCCCGCGATCGAGACGCCCGAGCACGTCGCCGCCGCGCGAACGGCCTTCCGCGAGAACAACGCCATGTTCCTGACCGCGATCATGGAAGGACGTTACCTCGACAGCTATCTGGCCAAAGCGGGTGCCGACGCCCCGCAGGTGAAGCCCGGCGACATGGCCGCGATCGGCAGCCCGCTCGATTTCGTGGCGCTCAACATCTACGCGCCCGAATGGGTCCGAGCGGACGATGGACCGAAGGGCTATGCGATCGTGCCCCACCTGGCCTCGTCGCCGCGCATGGCATCGCCCTGGCTCGTCGTCGGTCCCGAGGCCGCCTATTGGGGCGTCCGCCTTGTCGGCGACCTGTGGAAGCCGGAGATGCTCTACATATCGGAGAACGGCGCTTCGGCGGACGATCCCGTGGTCAATGGCCGCATCGACGATGCCGATCGCGTCATGTATCTGCGCAACTATCTCGGCCAGTTCCACCGTTCGATCGCGGAGGGCTATCCGCTCCACGGCTACTTCCTCTGGAGTCTGCTCGACAATTTCGAATGGGCCGATGGCTATGGCAAGCGTTTCGGCATCCACCATGTCGATTTCGCGACGCAGCGACGCACTCCCAAGCTCAGCGCCGCGTGGTATCGGGAGGTGATCCGCCAGAACCGTTTAGTCTGAACGTGCGAAGTCGCCGCCACGCCCGACGACGAACGGCGATGAAGGCGATCCACACCTTCTCGATCGGAATGAAACCCTATGGCATTTGCCCGACATCGAAGTCCATAGGGCAGCGGCCCCCCGGCCGGCGTGTCGCGGGCGAAGTGGTGACCTTGTCCTCACCGCCACAATGGCCGTTGCTCGGCCAGCAGGTTGCGGATCGCCGTCGCCGCCACCCCGGCCTCGCCCATCGCGTGGCTGATCTGGTCCAGCCCCTTCACCACGTCGCCGGCCGCGAACAGGCCCGGGACGCTGGTACGCTGGTGGTCGTCGACCTCCAGGCAGCCCTCGTCGCTCGCCCGCGCGCCCGCCGCGACCGCCAGTTCGGAGCGGATGTGCGAGCCGAGCGCGGGATAGATGCTGTCGAAGTCCTGCCGCCCCTCGGCGGTGTCGAGCGCCAGCCGCTCGCCCTCGATCGCCCAGCCGCCGCACGGCCCATCGACGTGACGGATGCCCGCTTCGTCGAGCTTGGCTTCGCACGCCGGATCGAGCCCATGCGCGCCGTCCGGCGCGATCAGCGTCACGTCGCGCGTGTAGCCGCGCAGGAACAGCGCCTCGCGCATGCCGTGATCGCCGGTGCCGATCACGCCGACGCGTTTGTCGGTCACCTCATAGCCGTCGCAGATCGGGCAGTAGCGCAGCAGCCCCGCCGCGAGCGCCCGATCGTGCAGCGCCGGGTCCATCGCGGGCCGGTGATTGACCACGCCCGTCGCCAGCAGCACGGCGCGCGCGGGGTGGCGCGCGCCGCCGACGACCACGGTAAATCGTCCGTCCTCCAGCTCGATTGCTTCCACCGCCGCCGCCTCGCGCACGACGCCGAACCGTTCCGCCTGCCGCCGCATCAGCAGCAGGAGGTCGATGCCCGGGATGCCGTCGGGATGGCCCGCATGGTTGCGCGTGCACGGTATCAGCGCCGCCCGGCTGGAGCCGCAGTCGAACAGCCGGATGCGCAGGTGGAAGCGCGCCAGATAGATCGCCGCGGTCAGCCCGGCCGGGCCGCCGCCGATGATGATGCAGTCGTCCATTCGTCTTGCGCAGCCGCCTCGATGTATATACGTCCTGTATCTACAGGAGTGTTCGTGATGACCAACGAATACAGGGCCAAGGTGTTCAAGTCCGGCAACTCGGTCGCGCTGCGCCTGCCCAAGGCCTTGGGGATCGCGGAAGGGACCGAGATGGTGGTGCGCGAGGAGGCAGGCAAGTTCGCGTTCGAGCCCGTCGGACGATCCAAACGCAAGTTCAACATCGACAAAGTGTGGGGCTGCGCCGCCGGCTCGGGGCTGCAGCCGATCCAGTCCGACGATCGCGTCTTCGAACATCGGCCGCTGCTCTGGGAAGACCCGGAGTGGAGGGCCAGGAACGGCAGCGGAACGTGAAGTTTCTGCTCGATTCCAATATCGTCATTGCCGCGGCCCTTGGTACCGGCGACAACGTCCTGCGCGGCAGAATGGCCGCGTGTGATGATGGCGACCTCGTGATGTCGGCGATCGTCTATGCCGAGGTGCTGCACGGGTCGGTACGCGACAAGCCGCCGTCGATCGATCGTTTGCGGGCGTTCGTGGAGGAGGTGCCCGTCCTGGAGTTCGACCGGGCCGCCGCCACGGCGTACGCGTCATTGGGGTTCCGGCGGGCAAGCTACGATCAATTGATCGCCGCCCATGCTCTGGCGCTGGATGTGACGCTCGTGACCGATAACGAGCGCGACTTTGTCGAGATACCAAAGCTGCAGGTGGAAAACTGGGTCCGGTGACCTTCGCCGCGACCGTCCTCACCCTCTACCCCGAGATGTTTCCCGGGCCGCTGGGCGTGTCGCTCGCCGGCCGGGCGCTGGGGGAGGGGCGCTGGTCGTGCGAAGCGGTGCAGATCCGTGACTTCGCGACCGATCGGCACCGTTCGGTGGACGATACGCCGGCCGGCGGCGGTGCGGGGATGGTGCTGCGCGCGGACGTGCTCGCCGCCGCGCTCGACAGCGTCGCGGACGCCGAAGACCTGCGGCGCCCCGCGATCGCGCTCACCCCGCGCGGCACGCCGCTGACCCAGGCGCGGGTGCGGGCGCTCGCCGCCGGGCCGGGCGTGATCCTGCTCTGCGGCCGCTTCGAGGGCTTCGACGAGCGACTGTTCGCGGCGCGCGCCATCGAGCAGGTATCGCTCGGCGACATCGTCCTCTCCGGGGGCGAACCGGCGGCGCTGGCACTGCTCGACGCTTGCGTTCGCCTCCTGCCCGGCGTAATGGGCGCACCCTCCAGCGGCGTGGACGAGAGCTTCGAAACGGGGCTGCTCGAATACCCGCATTATACCCGACCCGTCGAATGGGAAGGGCGCTCGATCCCCGAGGTGCTGCGGTCTGGGGATCATGCGCGGATCGCGGCCTGGCGCAAGCAGCAGGCCGCGACCGATACAAGGCTAAGGCGGCCGGACCTTTGGGAGCGCCATGGGGGTGCTCGGGGTCCGTCGCCCTCTGGCGCGCGGCGCGAGACGGACGGATAGACCATGAACCTGATCCAGCAGCTCGAAGCCGAGCAGATCCAGAAGCTGACCCAAGCGCGCCCCATTCCCGAGTTCCGCCCCGGCGACACGCTCAAGGTCGGCGTCAAGGTGGTCGAGGGCGAGCGCACCCGCGTCCAGGCCTATGAGGGCGTCTGTATCGCCCGCGCCAACAAGGGCATGGGCTCGTCCTTCACCGTCCGCAAGATCAGCTTCGGCGAGGGCGTCGAGCGCGTCTTCCCACTCTACTCGCTGTCGATCGACACGATCGAGGTGGTGCGCAAGGGCGCCGTGCGCCGCGCCAAGCTCTATTACCTGCGCGGCCGCACCGGCAAGTCGGCGCGGATCGCCGAACGCCGGGACACGCGCCCGGCCAAGGGCACCGTCGCCGCCGAATAGTCCGTCGCCTCCCTTGCTTGCCGATGCTGTGTTGTTGAGATAACACAGGCGGCAGGGAGGGGCGATCATGGCGGACCTGGTGATGACCACCGCGGTCGCGAGCCCGGCGGAGCCGGACGGCGCGCCGCGGCTGGCGCTGCTCGACATCCTGCGCGGGATCGCGATCCTCGGCATCCTGTTCATGAACGTCAACGACATGGGCGGCTCGCTGATCGGCAGCGGCGAGTTCCCGCGCGCGCTGGGCTGGACGGGCGCGGACCGGATCGCGTGGTGGCTGCGCGAGGTCCTCGCCAACGGCACCGCGCGCTGCCTGCTCGAGATGCTGTTCGGGGTCGGGATGGTCATCCTGACCGATCGCGCCGCCACCCGGCTCGGCGAGGGGCGGGTGCTCGGCGCCTACGCCTTCCGCAACATCGTCCTGTTCCTGTTCGGGCTCGTCCACATCTTCGTCCTGCTGTGGCCGGGCGACATCCTCCACACCTATGGCCTGGCGGCGCTGGTCGCGATGCTGTTCCGGCGGCTGCCGCCGCGCGCGCTGCTCGCGATCGGCCTCATCATGGCGACGGTGCAGATTGGTGGGGCGGGGACGTCCATCATCCAGGCGCAGCATCGTCGCGCCGACGGCGCCGCGCTGCTGGTCAAGCGCGATCACGGCCCGGGGCTCACCCAGCCCGAGCGCCAGCGGCTGGCGCAATTCGAGCAGCGCAGGTCCGCCCGCGCGCGCGGCAAGGCCGCCGACCAGAAGGAGATCGACGCCGAGAACCGGGCGCGCACCGCCGGGCCGGCGCGCTGGATCGGGTCCGCCTGGCACGTGATGATCTATCTGGAGCAGAGCGGATTCGAGCTGTTCGCGATCTGGGAAGCGGCCGGCACGATGCTGATCGGCGCCGCGCTCTATCGCTGGGAAATCATCCAGGGCGGTCGCTCGCGCGCCGTCTACCTGCGGCTGACCGTGCTCGCCTATCTGATCGGGCTCAGCCTGCGCGCGGGCGAGGCCTGGGCCGTCACGCGCTTCGACGACTGGCCCTATCTGGTCTACGCGACCGGCGAATATGCGCGGCTGGCGACGACGCTCGGCCATCTCGGGCTCGTCAACCTGCTGTTCGGCACCGCCGCCGGCGCGCGCCTGCTCCGGCCGTTCGAGGCGGCGGGACGCACCGCGCTGTCGATCTATGTCGCGCAGACCTTGCTGTGCCTGTGGGTACTCTACCCGCCCTGGGGGCTGGCGCTCTACGGCCGACAGGGCTGGGCCGGACTGATGTTGACGGCGTCGGCGGTGGACCTGCTGCTGCTCGCGCTGGCGAACTGGTGGGTGAAGCGCTTCGCCATCGCGCCGGTCGAATGGGCCTGGCGCTCGATCATCGCCAGACAGGTGCTGCCGTTCCGGCGCGGTGCGGCGGCGGGGCAGGGCGGGCTCGCGGCGGCCTGAGGCGCGGGCGACGTCCGCTGGCCAGACCGCGACCATGGTTGCCGGTCGGGCTGGCGGCGCGTCATGTCCTGCCTGGATCCACCAAATCCCTCGCAAAGTTGATTTGGATCAGTAGTGTCATTTCGATCGGACGTTCATGAGCCGGCCATGCAGTCGTCAAGCGCAACCGCGTCCATCGTCGCTCGTGCCGATGCGGCGCTGCGCGCGGGTCAGCGGCAACAGGCGGCGACGCTGCTCGAAGAGGCGGTCGGCCAGTCGCACGACAGCGCGATCCTGCTTCGCCTGGCGGTCGTCCGGCGCGCCCTCGGCGAGATCGAGGCGGCGCTGAGCGTAACCGAGGCCGCGATCAAGGCAGACCAGACGAACTTTCTCGCCCTGCTGATGCGCGCAGACCTGCTGCAGGCCACGGATGCCCTCGACCTTGCCGGTCGGACCTATCGCGCCGCCTTGCGCTACGCACCACCGGACTCGGCGCTGTCTCCCCCCATCAGACATCAGCTCGACCGGGCACGTGAGCGCGCCGCTGCGGACCAGGACTGGCAGCAGTCCGTCGTCCGATGGGGCGAGCGTCCCGAAGCGCGACTGGACGATCATGCGCGCGCGCGCGTGGACGGTTTCCGCACCAGCGTGCTGGAAAACTTCGCCCGTGGCCCGCTGGATCCGTCAAGGTTCATCATCCCGGGCCTTCCGCATCGCGAGTATTTCGAGAAGGACGAGTTTGCCGGCATCGAGGACCTGCTGGCGGAGACCGACAGCATCCGCCGCGAATTCCTCGACTTGATCGACGCGAAGGCGGGCGCTTTCGGGAATGTCTATCAACATGCCGATCAGACCGACCTGAACGCCGATGTGCGACGCTGGTCGATGATACCGTTGATCCGCAGCGGCCGGACGGTCGACGAGTTCGCCGATCACTGTCCCAGGACCATGGCCCTCGTGCGCCGGTTGGCGAGCCCCGCCATCGCGCTGATCGCGCCAAGCGTCTGGTTTTCCGTGTTGAAGGCCGGGGGGCACATCGCACCGCATACTGGCATCACCAACGCCCATGTCATCCTGCACATCCCGCTGATCGTGCCGTCGGATTGTGCCTTCCGCGTCGGTGGCGAAACCCGCCAATGGGAGATCGGCACGCCACTGATCTTCGACGACACGATCGAGCATGAAGCCTGGAACAAGAGCCAGGAGGATCGGGTCGTCCTGATCGCCGATCTCTGGCGACCCGAGCTTGCGCCGGCCGAAAGAATGGCGGTCACCGACCTGATGAACCGGCAGCTGATCCGGGCAGCGTAGCACCCCCGGGGGACCTCCGCGCAGTCTGGACGAGGTGCGCGAGAGGTGGGGACGGGCGGGGGACAATGGCCCCCGCGCTCCGCCTACTGATCCAGGAAGCTGCGCATCTTGCGGCTGCGCGAGGGATGCTTGAGCTTCCTGAGCGCCTTGGCCTCGATCTGGCGGATGCGCTCGCGCGTCACGGAGAACTGCTGGCCGACCTCTTCCAGCGTGTGGTCGGTATTCATGCCGATCCCGAAGCGCATCCGCAGCACGCGCTCCTCGCGCGGCGTCAGTGACGCCAGGACGCGCGTAACCGTCTCCTTCAGGTTCGCCTGGATCGCGGCATCGACGGGGATCACCGCGTTCTTGTCCTCGATGAAGTCGCCGAGGTGGCTGTCTTCCTCGTCGCCGATCGGCGTTTCGAGGGAGATCGGCTCCTTGGCGATCTTCATCACCTTGCGGACCTTCTCCAAGGGCATGGATAGGCGCTCCGCCATCTCCTCGGGCGTGGGCTCGCGGCCCTGCTCGTGGAGGAACTGGCGGCTGGTGCGGACCAGCTTGTTGATCGTCTCGATCATGTGCACCGGGATGCGGATCGTGCGCGCCTGGTCGGCGATGCTGCGGGTGATCGCCTGGCGGATCCACCACGTCGCATAGGTCGAGAACTTGTAGCCGCGGCGATACTCGAACTTGTCGACCGCCTTCATCAGGCCGATATTGCCCTCCTGGATCAGGTCCAGGAACTGCAGCCCGCGGTTGGTGTACTTCTTGGCGATCGAGATGACGAGGCGCAGGTTCGCCTCGACCATCTCCTTCTTGGCGATGCGCGCCTCGCGCTCGGCCTTCTGCACCGTGTTGACGATGCGGCGGAACTCGCCGAGCGCCATGCCGGTCTGCTGCGCGATCTCGCTGATCTCGATGCGGATGCGGTCCACCGCCGCGCCCTCGTTGGTCGCGAACGCCGTCCATTTCTTGTCGGTCTTGCCCACCGAGGCGAGCCAGCTGTCGTCCATCTCGTGGCCGACATAGCTGTCGAGGAACGCCTTGCGCGGCACCTTGTGGCGCTCGGCCAGGCGCAGCATCTGCCCGCCCAGCGCGGTCAGGCGGCGGTTGAAGGCGTAGAGCTGGTCGACGAGATACTCGATCTTGGCGTTGTGGAACTGGACGCTCTCGACCTCGGCGGTCAGCTCCTCGCGCAGCTTCTGGTATTTGCGCTCGTCCGCGGCCGATAGGTCGCCGCCCGCGCCCATCGCGTCGAGGCGGTGCTGCTGGACCTTGCTGAACTTCTTGTAGAGGCCCGTGATGTTGGCGAAGCGTTCCAGCGCCTGCGGCTTGAGCTGCTCCTCCATCTGCGCGAGGCTGAGGGTGTTGTCCTCCTCCTCGTCGTCGGACGGGCGCGGCGCGCGGCGCTCGGTGAGGTCGTCCTCCTCCTCGTCGGCGGGCGCCTCGTGCTTGACGTCCTCCTCCTCCTTGAAGGACGGGCCGGCGGCCTGCTCGCTGATCTCGCCGGTATCGTCGTCCTCGGACGCCGCGACCTGCTCGGCGGACGGGCCCTTGGAGAGCATCGCGTCGAGATCGAGGATCTCGCGCAGCTGCATCGAGCCTTCGTTCAGCTGGGTCGACCAGTCGATGATGGCGTGGAAGGTGATCGGGCTCTCGCACAGCCCCAGGATCATCGTGTCGCGGCCGGCCTCGATGCGCTTGGCGATCGCGATCTCGCCCTCGCGTGACAGCAGCTCGACCGCCCCCATCTCGCGCAGGTACATGCGGACCGGATCGTCGGTGCGATCGATCGTCTCCTTCTTCTTGGTCTCCAGCGCGGGGGCATTGTCCTGCTCGGCGTCAGCGACATCGGGCTCGTCGTCCGGCGTTTCGGGTTCGGCGTCGCCTTCTTCGCCGGCCTCGTCGTTGTCGACGATGTTGATGCCCATTTCGGACAGCGCGGCGCTGACGTCCTCGATCTGGTCGGAGGTCATCTCGCCCTGGGGGAGCGCTTCGTTGAGCTGGTCATAGGTGATGTAGCCGCGCTTCTTGGCACGGGCGATCACCTTCTTGATCTGCGCGTCGGACAGGTCCAGAAGGGGGGCATCCGTCGTCTCGGGCGCCTCGGCCGTGTCCGCCGCCAGTGTTGCTTTCGCCGCCATCAATGATCCTCAAGCGAGAGACGCGCGCGCGTCTTCGGCCGCATCACATAGGTTTGCAAGCCGCATTTCCAAGGCTTGCTTCTCGCGCACGAGGCCGATCTGACGCGCGAACGCGTCGTCGTCGAAATGGCGCTGCATCGCGTGCGTCGCCGCGGCGAGCGCTTCCTCGATCTCGGGGGCGGCGACCATGATCGCGATCGCCTCGTCCAGATCGGCGGCGGCGCGGACGGGATCGCCGCCGGCCTGCGTGAAGGAATAGGGCGTCGCGTCGCCGCGCAGCAGCGCGGTCGCGGCGGCGTCGCAGCCATGGCGCGTTAGTGCGATGCGCAGCTGGCCGGCGTCGCGGTGATCGGCGGCGGCGAGGTCGACCAGCGCGCCGCAGAGCCGGTCGAGCTCCGCGTCGGCGAAGCGCAGCCCGCCCAGCACGTCAAGATGCCGGGCGATCTCGCCCGGATGGCGGATCAGGCCGGCGAGCACGGGCTTGGCGAGGATGCGGTCGATGCCGCCGTCCCGGACGGCCCTGGCGTCGGCGGTCACCGGCGCGAGCGGCTCCTTCCAGCCGCGCGCCATGCGGTTTCCAGGCGGCTGCGGGCCGCGGGGCACGAAGGCGCGACGCGGTGCGGCAAACGCCCTGTGGAACTGGGCGTCGAAGCGGCGGCGGAACTCGGCGGTGTATTCGGTGCGGACGCCGGGATGCGCGATGCCGCCGGCGAGGTCGGTCAGCCGCTGGCGCAGGCCCGCCCGCTGCTCGGGCGTGTCGAGCGGCTGCGCGTCGCGCTCCGTGGTCCACAGCCGCTCGACCAGCGGCTCCGTCCGGCGCAGCACCGCGTCGAGCGCCGTCGCCCCCCCGGCGCGGACCAGATCGTCCGGGTCCTGCCCCGCCGGCAGCGTCGCGAAGGCGATGCTGCGGCCGGGCTGGAGCAGCGGCAGCGCGCGGTGCGCGGCCCGCAGCGCCGCCTTCTGACCCGCGGCGTCGCCGTCCAGGCAGAGCAGCGGCACGTCGGCCAGCCGCCACAGCCGCTCCAGCTGCGTCTCGGTCAGCGCGGTGCCGAGCGGCGCGACCGCTTCCGCGACGCCGGCCTGGGCGAGCGCGACCACGTCCATATAGCCCTCGACCACCACCACGCGCGCCTTCGCGCGTGCGGCGGCGGCGGCGCGATCGAGATTGAACAGCGTGCGACCCTTGTCGAACAGCGGCGTGTCGGGCGAGTTGAGGTATTTGGGTTCGCCCTCTCCGATGACGCGGCCGCCGAACGCGATCACCCGGCCCCGCGGGTCGCGGATCGGGATCATCAGCCGGCCGCGGAACCGGTCGTACGGCTCCTTTTCCTCGACCTGGATCAGCAGCCCGGCCTCGATCAGCAGCGGATCGCCATACTCCTTCAACGCCCCCCGCAGCCGGCCGCGCGCGTCGGGGGCGAAGCCGAACTGGAAGGCGCGGGCGGTCGCCTCGGTGACGCCCCGGCGCTTCAGCAGCGCGCGCGCCTCGGCGCCGTCCAGCCCGGCGAGCTGCTGCGCGAACCAGTCCGCCGCCGCCTGCATCGCCTCGTGCAGGCCCTTGGCGCGTTCCTGCCGCTCTGCGGCGCGCGGGTCGGGCGCGGGCACCTCCAGCCCGGCCGCCTGGGCAAGCTCCTTCACCGCGTCCATGAACGGCAGCCCGCGCTGATCGGTCATCCACCGGATCGCGTCGCCATGCGCGGAGCAGCCGAAGCAATGGTAGAAGCCCTTGTCGTCATTGACGTAGAAGGAGGGCGTCTTCTCGTTGTGGAACGGGCAGCACCCGCGCACCTCGCGCCCGGCGCGGGTGAGCTTCACGGTCCGCCCGATCAGCGCCGAAAGGCCGGTGCGGGCGCGAAGCTCGTCGAGGAAGGCGGGGGTGAGGGTCATGGCGACGATTCGGTATGCCGCAAAGCGCGTCCGTACGGTAGGCTTGTCGCCTGCTCCTCCACCGCGCTAGCGGGGGAGGGGGACCGCCGCTGAGCGGTGGTGGAGGGGGCTCGCCATGCGCCTGAAAGGAAGCGACGGCGCCAGAAGGCGCGCTCGGGTAGCGCGTCGAGCAATGAGCGCCGCCGAAGTCGCGCTCTGGCGGGAACTGCGCAAATCACCGGCCGGATTCCACTTCCGTCGCCAGCATCCGGCCGGCGTCTATGACCTTGATTTTTACTGCGCTCCCGCCGCGTTGGCCATCGAAGTCGATGGCGAATTCCACGATCGCGGCGATCAGCCCGAACGCGATGCGATCCGCGATGCGTGGGTTGCCGAGCAGGGCGTCCTTACCTTGCGGTTCACCGCCCAGGACGTGTTTCGCCGGCTGGAAGCCGTGCTGAACCACATCGTGTCTGTTGCAATGTCGCGCCAGCCGCCATCAACTATTTGACGCGCTCGCCTCCCTTGCTCCTCAACGGCGATAGCGGGGGAGGTGGCACGCGAGCCCGCTCGCGTGGCGGAGTGGGTTTCGCGCAAACCTCAGCGTCGCGCGAGCCCCCTCCACCCCTCGCTTCGCGAGCGGTCCCCCTCCCCCGCTAGCGCGGTGGAGGAGCGGGAGTCCTCACCCCAACGCCGCCTTCACCAGCGCGCTCGCCTTGCTCATGTCGAGGCTCGCCGCGTGGCGCGTCTTCAGCGCGGCCATCACCCGGCCCATGTCCTTCATGCCGCTCGCGCCGAGCTCGGCCTTGATCGCCGCGATCGCCGTGCGCGTCTCCGCCTCGCTCATCTGCGCAGGGAGAAAGCGTTCGATCACCGCGATCTCGCGTTCCTCCGCCGTCGCCAGCTCCTCGCGGCCGCCCTGGCGATACAGCTCGATCGACTCGCGGCGCTGTTTCACCATCTTCTGCAGCACCTCGACCACCAGCGCGTCGTCGTCGGGTGGGTTGGCCTGGGTGCGCGCCTCGATGTCGCGGTTCTTCACGGCGGCCTGGATCAGGCCGATGGCGGTGCGGCTTTCCTTGTCGCCGGCCTTCATGGCGGCGATCTGGGCGTGCTTGATGGTATCTCGAATCATGATGGCATCTTTAGTCCGGTTCTTGCGAACCGGAAGGTGCGGTTGACCTATACAAAAGCGCGGGCTAGCGGCCGGGGCTTAGTGACATCGTGACCTCGAACGGAGTGCCAGCCTCCTTATGGCCGACACCGTCTCTCCGCGCGCGCGCGCCAAAGCTCCCCACGGCGCGACCGGCTGCCTGGTCCTGGCGTCGGGCGAGGTGGTGTGGGGCCACGGCTTCGGCGCCGAAGGGCAGGCGGTGGGGGAGGTTTGCTTCCACACCGCGATGACCGGCTATCAGGAGATCATGACCGACCCGAGCTTCGCGGGCCAGATGATCTGCTTCACCTTCCCGCATATCGGCAATGTCGGCGCCAACCCCGACGACGTCGAGGCGGACGGCCCGCACGCGCTGGGCATGATCGTGCGCGAGGCGCCGACCGCGCCGTCGAACTTCCGCGCGGTCGAGCGGCTCGACGGGTGGATGAGGCGGCACGCCCGGATCGGCCTTGCCGGCGTCGACACGCGCGCGCTGACGCGCCGGATCCGCGAGGGCGGCGCACCGACCGGCGTGATCGCGCACGCTGCCGACGGCCTGTTCGACCTCGACCTGCTGCGCGCGATGGCGGACGCCTGGCCGGGGCTGGAGGGGATGGACCTGGCGAAGGGGGTGTCGACGCAGACGCATTACGGCTGGGACGGCGGCGTGTGGCGGCTCGGGTTCGGCTACGGCGACGAGTCCCCCTCCCGCTTGCGGGAGGGGCTAGGGGAGGGCGTGTCCGCAGAAGCCGACCTCTCGACAAGCCCTTTCCCGACCCCTCCCGCAAGCGGGAGGGGAGAAACTCGCCCCCACGTCGTCGCGGTCGATTACGGCTCGAAGCACACCATCTTCCGCCACCTGGCGCTGGCCGGCGCGCGGGTGTCGGTGGTGCCCGCGACCGCCTCCTTCGCCGACATCATGGCGCTGCAGCCGGACGGCTTCTTCCTCTCCAACGGCCCCGGCGATCCGGCCGCGACGGGCGAATATGCCGTGCCGGTGATCCGCGCGATGCTCGATACGGGCAAGCCGCTGTTCGGCATCTGCCTCGGCCACCAGCTGCTCGGGCTGGCGGTGGGCGGGCGCACGACCAAGATGTTCCAGGGCCACCGCGGCGCCAACCACCCGGTCAAGCGGCTGAGCGACGGCGCGGTCGAGATCACCAGCATGAACCACGGCTTCGCGGTCGAACGCGGGAGCCTGCCCGAGGGCGCGACCGAGACGCACGTCTCGCTGTTCGACGGCAGCAACGCCGGGCTGGAGCTGGACGGCGGGCGGGCGTTCAGCGTCCAGTATCACCCCGAGGCGAGCCCGGGGCCGCAGGATAGTCTTTATCTGTTCGAGCGGTTTGTGGGGATGCTGAGGCAGCCGGCGATATGAGAGCCCGGATTGGCTCAGCAGCAATAGTAGCTCTGTTGTGCATGACTGGTGCAAGCTCTCCTGTTAAGGGTTCGAGGCAGACGTCAGCATGGACTCATCTCGACGGGCCACCGACCGACCCGTGCCTAGGTCCGATATACAACATCAATGTGCAACCTCACGAGACTTTGGCTGCGACGTCGAAAGACGGCCGGGTTTATTGGTCAGTGATGGTGGGCGATCGGGGACTTGAGGCGGCTGCGTGCTTTGCCGATCACACACAATTAGAGGGCACACCGTCAGACATTGCCCTCGGGGCTTTGCCGAAAGCGGCGTTCGTTGCACTTCAGCGTGCCACACGAGAGGTGATGACTGAGCAGTCCGCTCAGGTCACATCCGTGCAAGCCGAAGCCTACATCGCCGAGACGACGCCCTTGCAAGGTGAGCTAGAAGGGAAACTTACGGCGATGATAGCAGCGGAGCGTCGTCGAAACCCAAAGTTTCCTCGCAACACTCCCTACTTTTCTCCTCCGATCCCGCCGCTTCCATCAAACAATCAGCCTCTTCCCGCCCCTTCGAAGTCCTGAGATACATGCCCAAGCGCACCGACATCTCCTCCATCCTCGTCATCGGCGCGGGGCCGATCGTCATCGGCCAGGCGTGCGAGTTCGACTATTCAGGCACGCAGGCGATCAAGGCCCTGCGCGAGGAGGGGTATCGCATCGTCCTGGTCAACTCCAACCCGGCGACGATCATGACCGATCCCGAGCTGGCCGACGCCACGTACGTGGAGCCGATCACGCCCGCGGTCGTCGCGCGGATCATCGAGGTCGAGCGGCCGGACGCTGTCCTGCCGACGATGGGCGGCCAGACCGCGCTCAACACCGCGCTGGCGCTGTTCCGCGACGGCACGCTCGCCAGGTTCGGCGTGCAGATGATCGGCGCCGACGCCGACGCGATCGACATGGCGGAGGATCGGCTCAAGTTCCGCGACGCGATGGACCGGATCGGGCTGGAGAGCGCCAGGTCCGCGATCGCGCACAACGAGGCCGAGGCGCTGGCGGGCCTGGACAAGGTCGGGCTGCCCGCGATCGTACGCCCCTCCTTCACGCTCGGCGGCACCGGCGGCGGCGTCGCCTATAACCGCGAGGAGTTCCTCGACATCGTCCGCAAGGGGCTCGACGCCAGCCCCACTAGCGAGGTGCTGATCGAGGAATCGCTGCTCGGCTGGAAGGAATATGAGATGGAGGTGGTCCGCGACCGCGCGGACAATTGCATCATCATCTGCGCGATCGAGAATGTCGATCCGATGGGCGTCCATACCGGCGATTCGATCACCGTCGCGCCGGCGCTGACGCTGACCGACAAGGAATATCAGATCATGCGCAACGCCAGCATCGCGGTGCTGCGTGAAATCGGCGTAGAAACAGGCGGTTCCAACGTCCAGTTCGCGGTCAATCCGAAGGACGGGCGGCTGGTCGTCATCGAGATGAACCCGCGCGTCAGCCGCTCGTCGGCGCTGGCGTCCAAGGCGACCGGCTTCCCGATCGCCAAGGTCGCGGCGAAGCTGGCGGTCGGCTACACCCTCGACGAGATCGACAACGACATCACCGGCGCGACGCCGGCGAGCTTCGAGCCGA
>NZ_CAXUEK010000018.1:0-19294 GCF_964250165.1 uncultured Sphingomonas sp.
TAGTGCGGACGAACTCGGACGCCTCCAGCAGGCTGTCGTGGGTGCCGGTGTCGAGCCAGGCGTAGCCGCGGCCCATCTGTTCGACGTATAGGTCGCCAGCTTCCATATAGAGGCGGTTCAAATCGGTGATCTCGTATTCGCCGCGCGCCGAGGGGGCGAGGCCGGCGGCGAGATCGAGGACGCGATTGTCGTAGAAGTACAGGCCGGTGACCGCGTGGTTGCTCTTCGGCGCGGCGGGCTTTTCCTCGAGGCTGAGCGCGCGGCCGTCCGGCGCGAGCTCGACGACGCCGTAGCGTTCGGGATCCTCGACGCGGTAGCTGAACACCGTCGCGCCTTCCGTCCGCGCGACGGCGCTGGCGAGCAGGTCGGTCAGGTGCGCGCCGAAGAAGATGTTGTCGCCGAGCACCAGCGCGACCTTGTCGCCGCCGATGAAGTCGGCGCCGATCGTGAACGCCTGCGCGAGGCCGTCGGGGCTGGGCTGCTCGGCATAGGACATCGCCAGGCCGAGCGCCGAGCCGTCGGCGAACAGCCGGCGGTAATTGTCGATGAACTCAGGGCTGGAGATGATCAGCACGTCGCGGATGCCGGCGAGCATCAGCACCGACAGCGGGTAGTAGATCATCGGCTTGTCGTAGACGGGCAGCAGCTGCTTGTTGACCGCCAGCGTCGCCGGGTGAAGCCGCGTGCCGGACCCGCCCGCCAAGATGATGCCCTTCACGCCACGTCCCCCAGAAGCTCGTCGAGAATGTCGCTCAGCGCCGCCTGCCAGGCGCGCGGGCGGATGCCGTAATCGCGCGTGATCGCCGCGTGGCTGAGCAGCGAATTGGCCGGGCGGCGCGCCGGCGTCGGATAAGCGCTGGTCGGGATGCCCTCGACGCTCGCGCTCGGGCCGCCCTTGGCGTGCGATTGGGCGAAGATCTCGCGGGCGAAATCGGCCCAGGTCGTCGGCCCGGCGTTGCTGAAATGATAGACGCCGGCCGGCGCGTCCGCATCCTCGGCCAGACGCACCGTGATCGTCACGAGCGCGGCGGCGAGGTCAGCCGCGCTCGTCGGGCTGCCGTGCTGGTCCTCGACCACGCGCAACGTCCCGCGCTCGGCGCCGACGCGCAGCATCGTCTTGACGAAGTTGGCGCCGTGCGCCGACACTACCCACGCCGTCCGCACGACCGCGCAGCGCGCGCCCGAGGTGCGCACCGCCAGCTCGCCGCCGAGCTTGGACGCGCCGTAGACGCCCAGGGGGGCGACGGGATCGTTCGGCTCCCATTCGCCCTGCTTGTCGCCGGCGAAGACGTAATCGGTCGACACCTGCACCAGCGGGATGCCGGCGGCCGCGCAGGCCTGGCCGAACGCGGCCGGCGCCATCGCGTTGACCGCCCAGGCCGTCACCTGATCGGATTCCGCCTTGTCGACCGCGGTATAGGCGGCGCCGTTGATCACCGCGGCAAACGGTGCGCCGTCATGCCCGGCCGCGACCGTCGCGGCGATCGCCGCGGTGTCGGCCAGATCGAGCTCGGCCTGGTCGACCGCGACCACCTGCCAGCCATCGGGCCAGGCGGCACGGCGCAGCTCGGTGCCGAGCTGGCCGCCGGCGCCGGTGACCAGGACTGGCCTCACGCTCCCGATCATTGGGCGACCCCACGCCGCTGGGCCGCGTTCGCCGCCACCAGCGGGCGCCACCATGCCTCGTTGTCGAGATACCAGGCGACCGTCTTCTCGATGCCCGTCTCGAACGTCTCGTCCGGGTGCCAGCCGAGCTCGGCGTTGATGCGGGCGGCGTCGATCGCGTAGCGCTTGTCGTGGCCGGGCCGATCGGCGACCGAGGTGATCTGGTCGGCATAGCGCCCGCCGTCGGCGCGCGGGCGCAGGCGATCGAGGATCGCGCAGACGGTCTGCACCACCTCGATGTTCTGCTTCTCGTTATGCCCGCCGACATTGTAGGTCCGGCCCACCGCCCCGCGCTCGAACACCGCCTGCAGCGCGCGGACGTGATCCTCGACGAACAGCCAGTCGCGCACCTGATCGCCCTTGCCGTAGACCGGCAACGGTTCGCCCGCGAGCGCCTTGACGATCATCAGCGGGATCAGCTTTTCGGGGAAGTGATAGGGCCCGTAATTGTTCGAGCAGTTGGTGATGAGCACCGGCAGGCCGAAGGTATGGCCCCAGGCGCTGACCAGATGGTCGCTGCCCGCCTTGGAGGCCGAATAGGGCGAGCGCGGGTCGTAGGGCGTGTCCTCGGTGAACAGCCCGGTCTCGCCCAACGACCCATAGACCTCGTCGGTGGAGATATGGTGGAAACGGAAGGCGTTGCGGGCCGCTTCGTCCAGCCTCTGCCAATAGCTGCGGGCCTCGGCCAGCATCGTGTAGGTGCCGACCAGGTTGGTCTGGATGAACGCGCCGGGGCCGTCGATCGAGCGGTCGACATGGCTCTCGGCGGCCAGGTGGGTGATGATGTCGGGCCGGAACTCGGCCGTAGCGGCACGCACCGCGTCGGCGTCGCAGATGTCCCCCTGCACGAAGCGGTACCGGTTGCTCCGGGCGACGCCCGCGACGGTCGAGAGCGTGCCGGCATAGGTCAGCTTGTCGAAGTTGAGCACCTCATGCTCGGTGTTCGCGATCAGGTGGCGGACGAGCGCCGAGCCGATGAAGCCGGCCCCGCCGGTGACGAAGATGCGCATGATGCTCCTCAGGCGAGCGGCGCCAGCGGGCGGCCGTCATAGGGGAAGGGGCTGTCGAACGCGGCCAGCGCCGGCAGTCCGGCGTCTTTCGGGCTGAGCTCGGGGGTCGTGCCGGCGGGCAGCGGCCAGTCGATGCCCGCACTGTCCCAGCGTACGCCCCCGTCCGCCGCGGGCGCGTACAGGTCCGAGCATTTGTAGGTCACCTCGCAGTCCGGCTCCAGCGTGACGAAGCCGTGCGCGAAGCCGACCGGGATGAACAGCTGCCGCCCGTTCTCGGCCGACAGCTCGGCCCCGACCCAGCGGCCATAGGTGGGCGAGCCGGCGCGCACGTCCACCGCCACGTCCCAGATCCGGCCGCGGATGCAGCGGACCAGCTTGTCCTGCCCGCGCGGCGGCGTCTGGAAGTGGAGCCCGCGCAAGGTGAAGGCGGGCACCGACAGCGAATGATTGTCCTGCACGAAGCGCACGTCGATGCCGCGGCCAGCGAAGGTCGCTTCGTTATACACCTCGGTGAACCAGCCGCGCGCGTCGCCGTGACGCCTGGGCTCGATCAGCTGGACGGGATTGCTCATGGCGCGCGCCGATACCGGACGGCGGTTAACGCGGCAACAAAGCTCAATAGCCCGCGTCGAGATCGGCGACGTTGCGCAGCGGCCGGCCGGCGCGGAACGCCTGCAGGTTCTCGGCGAACAGCGCGGCCGCGCGGCGGAACATCTTGGTCTGGCTGCGGCCGGACAGGTGCATGGTGATCATGCAGTTGGGCGCGGACCAGAGCGGGTGCTCGGGCGGCAGCGGCTCGGGCTGGGTCGGATCGAGGAAAGCGCCGCCGATCCGCCCCGCGTGCAGCGCCGCGAGCAGCGCGCCGTCGTCGATCATGTCGCCGCGCGCGATGTTCACCAGCCAGGCGCCCGGCTTCATGGCGGCGAGCTCGGCGGCGCCGATCAGCGCCCTGGTGGCGTCCGTCGACGGCGCGGCGAGGATCACCCAGTCGAAACCGCCGAGCCGGTCGCGCCACGCATCGGGGGTGAGCGTGCCGTCGCGGCCCGTGCGGGTGACGCCGGTCACCGCCACGCCGAACGCCGCCAGCCGCTCGCCGATCAGCCGCCCGATCGCGCCATAGCCGACCACCAGCGCCGCCGTCTCGAACAGCTCCACCTTGCCCGGCGCGTCCTTGCGCCACTCATGCCGATCATGCGCGCGGACCACCTCGTCGAAGCGCTTGGCCGCGGCGAGCACGCCCAGCACGGCATATTCGGCGACGGCATAGGCGTTGATGCCGGCGCCGTTGGTCAGCGTCACCCCGCGCGCGCGCAGCAGGTCGAGCGGGAAGGCGTCCAGCCCGGCATAGATGGTCGATACCCATCGGAGGTTCGGCCCGGCGGCGCGGATCGCCTCCGCGACGAGGCGGGTCGGCGTCATGTCCACCCAGGCGATGTCGGCGTCCGCGATGCCCGCCTTCGCCTCGTCCGGCGTGCCGAACCAGGCGACCGCCAGATCGGCGGGCAGCCGGCCTTCGAGCAGTGGGCGGGCGAGCGCGGGGAGCACGGCTTTCATGGCCGCGCACCTAACCGAGCGCGGCGGGCGAGGCGA
Source organism: uncultured Sphingomonas sp. (assembly GCF_964250165.1). GTDB lineage: Bacteria > Pseudomonadota > Alphaproteobacteria > Sphingomonadales > Sphingomonadaceae > Sphingomonas. The sequence goes on from NZ_CAXUEK010000018.1 coordinate 4,266, forward strand.
GCGTCATGGCGCAGCAAGCTTGCGCGCGGTAGGGGCGCCGGCATGGTGAGATCCCTTGTCGGCCTGCTCGCGGCCGCGACGCTGGCCGGACCGGCCGGCGCTGTCGATCCCGGCTATTGGCAGGCGCTGCGCGCGGTCGATGCGCGGATGGCGACGATCGCGTGGCGGCTGCAGACCGCCAACGCGCCTCTGTGCCGCGCGCTGCAGCCCGCGCCGGGGCTCCAGCTCCACGCCGTCGACCAATATGCCGGCGATGCCGAGGCCGAGGCGCGCGCGACCTTCGGCTTCGCGACGCCGGTGCAGGTGGAGGCGGTCGCGCCCGGCAGCCCCGCCGCGCTGGCCGGCATCGTCGCCGATGACGGGCTGGTGGCCGTCAACGGCGAACCCGCGCCCCGGCCCGGCCCAGCTTCGGCGGGCACCAGCGCGACGCGCGACGCGGCCGACGCGCTGATCGCCCGCCAGCCTGCCGACCGGCCGCTCGTCCTGACCCTCCAGCGCGCCGGCGGGACCCGGACGGTGAGCGTGCCGGCCACTCCCGGCTGCCGGTCCGCCTTCGAGGTGCTGCTCGGCCCGGGGCTGACGGCGAAATCGGACGGGCGCATCGTCCAGGTCGGCGTGCGCTTCTTCGAGACGCTGCCCGACGACAAGATCGCCGCGATCGTCGCCCACGAGCTGTCGCACACCATCCTCGATCATCGCGCCCGGCTGGAGGCGGCCGGCGCGCATTGGGGCCTGCTCGCCGAGTTCGGCCGAGACGGCCAGCTGTTTCGCCGCACGGAAGACGATGCCGACCGGCTGAGCGTCCACCTGCTGCGCAACGCCGGCTACGATCCGCAGGCGGCGGTGCGCTTCTGGCGGGAGGATGGCGGATCGATCGACGGCGGCCCGTTCCGCGGCGCCAGCCACGGCTCTGCCCGCGCGCGGGCCGACGCGATCGCGGCCGAGATCGCGACGCTGCCGCCGCCGGGCCGCCCCGACCCCGCGCCGGCGGTGCTGGCGACCCGCGATCAGCCGCTCAGCGCCGTCGCGCCGCGCCCCTGAGCGCGAGCGGTCGCAAGCGGACCGCAAGGCAAATCACGGTCGGCCAGAACAGCGTGTTGCCGATGTCGCTCAGCGTATCGGCCCAGCGCCACGAGCCGAACTCGATGCGGTCCAGCACCTCGTTCGCGCCCTCGGCCAGCGCCACCCAGGACAGCGGCACCAGCGTGCCCAGCGAACGCCCGGTCACGAGCCGCGCCAGCAGCAGCACCGCCATCCCGGCATGGATGTGGAGGATGGTATCGGGCAGCCCGGTGCCGTCGCCGATCCAGGTAATGAACGCGTGCCACAGCGCCGCCAGCTCCCTCACGCCACTCTCTTCTTCACAGGCGCCAGTCCCAGCCGAGCGGGTCGCCGTCCATCACCTCGACGCCGCCGTCCGCCAGCGCCAGCCGGATCGCGTCCGATCGCGCGAAGTCCTTCGCCGCGCGCGCCTCGCGGCGTTCGGCCAGCCGTGACGCCACATCCGCCTCGCCCAGCATCGCGCCGGCCGGGCGCACGCGCAGGTCCTCGCGGCGCAGCGTCGCGAGGTCCAGCCCCAGCACCGCGTCGAAGTCCGTCAGCGCCGCCACCCGGTCGGCGGGCGACACGGTCTTGTCGGCGAGCAGCTCGTCGAGCACCGGCAGCGCGCGCGGCGTGGCGAGATCGTCGCTGACCGCCGCGTCCAGCCGTTCGCGATACGCGGCGGCGCCCGCCCCCGGCGGCCCGGCCGGGCGATCGCGCAACCCTGCAACGGCGTGCGCGAGCCGCTTCAGCCGCACCGCCGCCGCGGCGAGCCCCTCCCAGCTGAACTCCATCTCGGAGCGGTAATGCGCCTGCAGGCACATCAGCCGATAGGCGAGCGGGTGGACGCCGCGGTCGATGACCGCCTGCAGCGTCAGGAACTCGCCGGAAGATTTCGCCATCTTGCCCGTGCGATCGACCAGGAAGTTGTTGTGCATCCAGAAGGTCGCACCGGTATCGGGACAGCCGCAGAACGCCTGGTTCTGCGCGATCTCGTTGGGATGGTGGATCTCGCGATGGTCGATGCCGCCGGTATGGATGTCGAACGCGGCGCCCAGATATTTCCGGCTCATCACCGAACATTCCAGGTGCCAGCCCGGCGCGCCGCGACCCCAGGGGCTGTCCCACTCCATCTGCCGGTTCTCGCCCGCCGCGCTGGTCCGCCAGATCGCGAAGTCCTGCGGGTGGCGCTTGCCCGCGACGGGATCGATCCGCGTCTCGCCGTGATCGTCGCGCGCGCGGGCGAGGCGACCGTAATCGGGCACGGTGGACACGTCGAAATAGAGGCCGCTGTCCAGCCGGTAGCAGTGCGCGGCTTCGATGGTCTCCCCGAAGGCGATCATCTCGGCGATGTGATCGGTCGCGAGCGGGAAGTGCGCCGGCGGACGGATGTTCAGGTCGTCGAGGTTTCGTTTGAAGGCCGCGGTGTAATGGCTTGCGATCGCCCAGATATCCTGGCCGGTGTCGCGCGCGCGCGCCTCCATCTTGTCGTCGCCCGCATCGGCGTCGGACGTGAGATGGCCGACGTCGGTGATGTTGATGACATGGGTGAGCGGATAGCCCCGCCACCGCAGCACCCGCGCCAGCGTATCGGTGAACACATAGGCGCGCAGATTGCCGAGATGCGCGTAATGGTAGACGGTCGGCCCGCACGAATAGAGGCGGACATCGGCAGGATCGATCGGCCGGAACGCCTCGGCCGTGCGCGTCAGGCTGTTGTAGAAGGTCAGGGGGGCCATGGCGGGCGCGGCTTAGCGGCCCGCCACCGCCCCCACAAACCCTATCGCGCGATGCCGATCAGCGCGGTCGCGGTGTAGCCGGCGGCGACGCTGCCGGCTAAGGCCGGCGTCTGCTGGGCGAGCTGGGCCGCGGTGTTGTCGCCGAACACGTTGTCGGTCGCCAGGCTCTCGCCTTTGAAGATGCTCGCCGCGGTCGGATAGGTCGAGGTGTCGGCGAAGATGGTGTCGCAGAGCGCCGCGGGCATGCACAGCTGCGACGTCAGGATCGCATATCTGCCGCCGAGCGCGTTGGCCAGCGAGGAGAACACCTCGAAATGATAGTGCGGCCAGCGGCCGTCATAGGCGGCGGGGAAGATGGTGGTGAAGGTGACCTGGCCGTTGGCGTCGGTGACCTGCACGCCGCGCAGGTAGCTCTCGGTCGCGGCGGTGTATAGCGAGTAATGACCCTGCCGGTCGCAATGCCAGAGATAGAGGGCATAGCCCGCGAGCGGTGCGCAGCGGCGTTGACGTTCACGAGCGTCAGCGTGATCGTCACCTGCACGCCGGTCGCGACGGTGGTGGTGGAGATGAAGCTCGCCCGGATATCGGAGCGCACGACGCCGCTCACCGTCAGGGCGTTGCTGGTCGAGCCGCTTGCCGGGTTCGTGCCGTCGGCGGGGTAGGGCCCCGCCGTCTCGGCCGGGTCGGCGATGCAGCCGCTGGCGGTGCTGACTGCGGTCGGCGTCGAGGTCGGCGTCGCCGTTGGCGTGGGTGTCGGCGTTGCGGTCGCCGTGCCGCTCACCACCGCGACGCTGCCCGTCGAGCCGGAGCCCGAGCCGCCGCAGCCCGCGACCAGCGCGGCGGTGCCGGCGCCCGCGAACCACTTCAACGCGCGCCGGCGTGCGATCATCGCCGCCATGAGCGTCAGGTCTTCGGCCAGGCTGTGCCCGTGACCGGTGGTCCGGCTGTCGCCGGGATGGGCGTGCATGACGGGATCCTTGCGCTGTCCCGCGATCGATCATCCGGCCGGATCACCCGCGTGTGTCGGGAGGTCGCGCCATTGTTGCGCGATGTTTCAGGCGAGCGGCAGCGTCACCGTCGCGCGGGCGCCGCCCTCGGCCCGGTCGGTCAGCGTCGCCGTGCCGCCGTGCCGATGGGCGATGGTGCGCACGATCGCGAGGCCGAGGCCAGTGCCGCCGGTCGCCCGGTTGCGTGACGGATCGCCGCGCACGAACGGCTCGAACAGGCGGTTCGCGTCCGCGCCGCCCAGCCCGGGTTCGCGATCGTCGATCCTGATCGCCGCCTCGCCGTCGCCGATCCTCCAGCCCACCGTCGCTTCGCCGCCATAGCGCACCGCGTTGTCGATCAGGTTGGCGAACCCGCGGCGGAGTTCGCCCGAATTGCCCCGCACGATAGCGCGCGGACCGGCCGCCAGCGTCACCGGCGCACCGCCGACGCGCATATCCTCGACCAGGCTGTCGAGCAGGCTGCCGAGACGATCCGGGCCGTCTCGCCGCGCGCCGTCTCGTCGCGCGCGAAGGCGAGCGTGGCGGCGATCATCGCCCGCATTTCCGCGATATCGCCCGCGGCGCGCGCCCGCGCCGCCTCCGGCAGTTGTTCGACCTGGAAGGCAAGGCGCGACAGCGGCGTGCCGAGATCGTGCGCGATCGCGCCCAGCATCGCCATCCGGCCCTCGGCATGGCGCTGGAGCCGGTCGTGCATCGTCGTGACCGCGCTCGCCAGATCGCGCACCTCCGTCGCGCCGCCGCTCGGCAACGGGGTCAGCGGGGCGCCCGCACGCGCGGCGAGCGCGGCGTCGGCGACCTGGCGCAGCGGCCGCGAGATCGCGCGCGCGCTGAACCAGGCGAGCAGCGACAGCAGCGCCAGCACCGCCGTCATCGCGATCAGCGTGACGCGATGCCAGGCGGTGAAGAACGGTTCCCGCGCGGTCTCGATCGAGCGCCAGCCGCCGGGCCGCCGCCAGCCGACCTGGAACGGCCCGCGCACCTCGTCGGTGGTGTCGCCATGCTTGGGCGCCATCAACGCGACCACGTCGCCGGGCTCACGCCGATGCGAAGCTCGCGCCCGGGGCCGTGCGCGGCGCGGCCGCTGCGCAGCGCCGCGACGATGTTGGCGTAGCTTTGCGGCGCGGGCTGGGGCGGGGGGCCGTTGAAGGTCACGGCGAACAGCACGACCGTCGCCGCCGCCAGCGCCGCGACGACCAGCAGCACGATCGAGACCGCGATTGAGCGGCCGCGCTTAACCGGTGACATCGGCGGTGAACATATAGCCTTCGTTGCGCACGGTGCGGATCAGCTCGTCGCCGCCCCGGCCATCGGGCCGGCCCAGCTTGCGGCGCAGGCGGCTGACCTGGGCGTCGATGGCGCGATCGAAATGCTCGGCATCGTGGCCGCGGGCGTGATCGAGCAGGAAGTCGCGCGTCAGCACGCGGCGGGGGTGCTCGACCAGCGTCATCAGCAGGCGGAACTCGCCGTCCGACAGGTTGATGACCACCTCGTCCGGATCGAGCAGCTGGCGCGCGACCGGGTCGAGCCGCCAGCCGGCGAACCGCCGTTAAGGCCGCGAGGCCGGGTCCGCGACCCGTTCCGCCGGCCGTCCGGCGTTGCGGCGGAGGACGGAGCGGATGCGGGCGAGCAGCTCGCGCGGATTGGCCGGCTTGGCGACATAATCGTCCGCGCCCATCTCCAGCCCGACGATGCGGTCCACTTCCTCGCCGATCACCGACAGGATGATGATCGCCGGGCTGGTGGCGCGATCGAGCGAGCGCAGGATGGCGAGCCCGTCCTCGCCGGGCATCATCACGTCGAGCACGACCAGCGCATAGTCCCGCTCGACCAGCCGGCGCCGCATCTCCTCGCCGCCGGCGGCGGTGTCGACCTGATAGCCGTGCTGCGTCAGGAATCCGGCGGTGAGCTCGCGGATGCCGGGATCGTCGTCGACGATCAGGAGGCGGGTCGCCAGGTCCATCTCGGCGGCGGCGAGCTGTAGCATGGGCGGGTGCTGCCGACGTCAGGTCTCTTGCGCATTGCAGCCCCGCAACATCCGTGTTTCGACCGGCAGGTGTGGCAGGGCGGCAACAGCCAGCCCGCGCGTCGCCGATTTGCAGACGCTTGCGCCTGTCGGCCCGCAGTGGTAGCGGCCCGTCCTTGTCTTTCGGCGCCTCCCCGCGATGCGCCGCCACGCGCCCGGAGCACCGAATACCCATGCAGATCATCGTCCGCGACAACAATGTCGACCAGGCCCTGCGCGCGCTCAAGAAGAAGCTGCAGCGCGAGGGCGTGTATCGCGAGATGAAGCTGCGGCGCCATTACGAGAAGCCGTCGGAAAAGCGTGCCCGCGAGCGCGCCGCCGCGGTCCGCCGCGCCCGCAAGCTGGAGCGCAAGCGCGCCGAGCGCGACGGCGCGCGCTGACAAGGTGTCACCGGCGTCACCGCGCCGCACCTGTGCCAACGTCGATGTCCGCAATGTGAGAGTCGCCCGATGTCGACCGTGACCGCCGTGCCGCTGCACCCCGTCAAGCGCGGCTATCTGATCTGGCTGTGGCTCGGCATCGCGCTGGCGCTGGTCGCCGCGGTGGCCCTGGCGCGCGCCGCGCCGCAGACGCTGCAGGTCCGAGTCCTCGTGCCCGGTCATGGGCCCAAGCCGACCGAGGGCGACGTCGCGCTCATCACCTATGTCGGCAAGCTGACGAACGGCACGGTCTTCGATCAGTCGCCGCAACCGACGCCGCTGCCGGTGGCCGGCGTCGTGCCGGGCTTCGCGCAGGGCCTGAAGCAGATGCAGCGCGGCGGCCACTACCGCCTCGTAATCCCGCCGCAGCTCGGCTATGGCGACAAGGCGACGGGGCCGATCCCGGCCAACTCGACGCTGATCTTCGACGTCAAGCTGATCGATTTCAAGTCCGAGGCGGAAATCCGCCAGGCGCAGATGATGCAGCAGATGATGAACGGCCAGGGCGCGACCGCTCAGCCCGGCAGCGCACCGCCGCCGCAGCAATAACTGAGCTACGGCCGGCGCGTTGCCGAACGCGTCGGCTTTTCCTTGACTGACACGGCCGCACCGCGCGGCAGCTTGATGGTGTTCCCACCTTCGTCTGACGGCGCCGTCACGATGGTCGTACCTGCGCGCCTCGGCGGCACGATACCCGTTCGGTCGTGTCGACCGACACCGCATCACTCGGACGAGCGACGGGCAAAAAAATAGCGGCCCGAAAGCCGCTATTTCCTTTGAGACGTGCCGATCGTCTACGGGCTGTCGGGCGAGTCATTCTCGCTGGCGACCACGACGATGCCCGCGATGACCGCGATCGCCGCGATGATCGCGATGATCGCGCCACCACCGGCAAGATCGCTGCCCTTCTTGACGCTCGATCCGGCGCGAACCGAATGAGACACCGAAAGGCTGGACGCCGGATTCACCGGCGCGGCAACGGCCGGAGCCACCGCCATCGTGGCGGCCGCCGCAGCCATGAGATACTTCCCAAGACGCATATGTAACTCCCTCTTCAACTCTTGCCGGATGCCTGCCACGGTTTTCCGAGCAAGACAACCCACCACGCACGCAACGCCGACGCATGGACTTGGTTGCGGACGGCGTCGCTCGATGCCGCAACCGCCAGACTATAGCGGCACAATTGCTTACGAAAAGATGATCACGCGTTCTGCTGCGACAGGGTGGTGGGGCGATCAGCCAGTCTGCAGCTGCCAGCTCTGCGCGCCCTCCAGCCCCAGCGCCGTGAGCCGGCCGGTGACGTAGGCGCCCGTGTCGATGCCGATCCGGTGCGGCTGACGATCGATCTCCGCGGCGATGGTATGGCCGTGGACCACCATCTTCTCGAGCGGTCGGCCGTGATCGAGGAACGGCGAGCGGATCCAGCGCAGGTCGCTGACGACCTGCTCATCCAGCTCGGCATGGGGATGCACGCCGGCATGGACGAAGACATAATCGCCAAGCACGATCATGTCCTCCAGCCGCTCCAGGAACGCGCGGTGCTCGGCGGGTACGACCCGCTGCAGCGCGGCGGCGAGCTCCGGATAGTCGAGCCGCTCATATTCCGCGTCGCTGATCCCGTAGCTGCGCGCCGTCTCGCGGCCGCCGATCCGACAGAACATGCGCAGCGCCTTGGGCTCACCGGCCAGCGCGCGCAGGAAGATCTCTTCATGGTTGCCGGCAAGGAAGCGCACGTCGGGGCGCTCCGCGGCCAGCCGGCGCAGTTGATCGACGACTTCGGCGGAAGCCGGGCCGCGATCGACGACGTCACCGATGAAGATCAGCGTCGTCTCCGCCGCGGGCCGGGCCGCCTCGTCGGCCGCGATCATCGCCAGCAGCCGCTTCAGCTCGGCGATGCAGCCATGCACGTCGCCGACCGCGTAGACCCGGCGACCGGCCGGGAGCTCCGGGTGCTGAGGGCTGAAACGCCATGATCTCAGGAACTTGGAAAGCATGAACCGACAATGGTAACGCAGAGAGCGCCACATAAGCCGGGCGGCACGCGGGAACAAGGCGACGCTCAGCCCGCGAGGCGCAGCGCCGCTGCGGCCGGTTGCGGACGCGGCTGGTCGGGCCAGATCCCGCGGGTGTCCAGGACGGCCTTGCCGGCCCGTTCCTCGGCCGGCACCGAGCGGAACAGATCGTGGTCGACCAGCACCACCATCACCGGGCAGCGCGCCAGCGCGGCGTCGAGATCGATCAGACGCGCGCCCGTGCCGTCGAACGCGGTCGGCAGTCGGGCGGCATAGGGCTCGACCACCGCCACGCGTGGCCCGAAGCGGCGGGCGAGCGCGGCCGCGACGGCGAGCGCCGGGCTTTCGCGGAAATCGTCGATGTTCGCCTTGAAGGCCAGGCCGAGGCAGGCGACCGGCGCGCCGGGATACGCCTCGATCAGCCGGGAGGCCTGCTCGACGACATGCGTGACCTTGCCGTCGTTCACCTCGCGCGCAGCGCGGATCAGCGGGGTGTCGTCCGGCGCGGCGGCAACCAGGAACCAGGGGTCGACCGCGATGCAGTGCCCGCCGACGCCCGGGCCCGGCTGGAGGATGCCGACGCGGGGATGCCGGTTGGCGAGGCGGATCACTTCCCACACGTCGACGCCCAGTCGGTCGGCGACCAGGCTCAGCTCGTTGGCGAAGGCGATGTTGACGTCGCGATAGGCATTCTCGGCCAGCTTGGTCATCTCCGCCGCGCGCGCGGTGGTGGTGACGCAGGCGCCGCGCACGAACCTGCGGTAAAAGGCGAGCGCCTTGCGGCCGCAGCGCGGTGTCAGGCCGCCGATCACGCGATCGTTGGCGATCAGCTCGTGCAGGATGCGTCCCGGGAGGACGCGTTCGGGGCAATAGGCGATCGCGACGTCCGCTTCCCGACCGAGGCCGGGCAGCCGGAGATCGGGGCGCAGCGCGGCGAGGAGATCGCGAACCTGCTCGGTGGCGCCGACCGGCGAGGTCGATTCGAGGATCACCGTGTCGCCCGCCTTGAGCACCGTCGCGATCGCGGTCGCGGCACGCAGCACATAGCCGATATCGGGTCGGTGATCGTCGGCGAACGGTGTCGGTACCGCGATCACGAACACCTCGGCCGGCGCGATCTGGGTCGAGGCGGACAGCAGACCGCGGGCGACCACGCCCGACACCAGCGCGTCCAAGTCGACTTCCTCGATATGGATCCGGCCGGAGTTGACGGTCTCGACCACCGTCTCGCTGACGTCGACGCCCAGTACCCGGGCACCGGTGCGCGCGATCACGGCGGCGGTCGGCAGGCCGATATAGCCGAGGCCGAGGACGCAGACGGAGAGGTCAGGGTCGGCAAGCATCCGCAATCAGCCCCGCGATCCGCACCGCGGCCTGGCCGTCGCCGAACGGATTATGAGCGCGGGCCATCGCGGCATGGGCGCGGCTATCGTCGAGAAGGTTGAAGACTTCGTGCACGATCCGGTCCTCTTCCGTGCCGACCAGTCGGGCGGTGCCGGCGGCGACCCCCTCCGGCCGCTCGGTCGTCTCGCGCATTACCAGCACCGGCTTGCCGAGCGCCGGCGCCTCTTCCTGCACGCCGCCCGAATCGGTCAGCACCAGGTCGCAGGCGGCGAGCGCGCGCACGAATTGGGGGTAGTCGAGCGGCGGCACGCGCGCGATCTCGGGCCGATTGCCGAGGAGAGCGTCCATCACCTCACCCACCGCCGGATTGGGGTGGACGGGGAAGAGCAGGGCGGTGTCGCCGCGATCGGCGATGCGGGCGAGCGCGCGGGCGATCGCGGCCATGCCGTCGCCGAGATTCTCCCGGCGATGGGTGGTGACGAGCACCAGCCGCTTGCCTGCCGCGCGCGCCAGCTCGGCATCGAGCCCGGCCGCGAGCGCCGGTTCGGCGTCGATGCGCGCCTGCGTCCATTGCAGCGCATCGACGACGGTGTTGCCCGTGACATGGATCGTCTCGGGCGCGATATTCTCGCCGCGCAACGCCGCTGCGGCCGTTTCGGTCGGTGCGAAGTGCAGTCGGGCGATCGGCGCGACGATGCGGCGGTTCACCTCCTCGGGCCAGGGGTGATGGATGTCGCCCGAACGCAGCCCCGCCTCGACATGGGCGACCGACACCTTGCGGTAATAGGCGGCGAGCGCGCCCGTCATCGCGGTGGCGGTATCGCCCTGGACGATCACCCAGTCCGGCCGCTCCCGATCCATCACCTCGCCCAGCCCGACGAGCAGCCGGGCGGTGAGGCGGTCCAGCGTCTGCCCGGGCTCCATCAGGTCGAGGTCGATGTCCGGCGTGAGGCCCGCGACCTGCAGCACCTGATCGAGCAGCCCGCGATGCTGCGCAGTGACGCAGGTCCGCACCGCCAGCGCCGGCCGCCCCGCCAGCGCGCGCACCACCGGAAATAGCTTGATCGCCTCGGGCCGCGTCCCGAACACGACGAGGATTTTCGCCATGGCGCTCCTCTAGCCGGCCGCGCTTAAGGACGCGCTAACCGCCTTCGCGGCAAGGCGGTTTGCGGGGCGCGGCCGGCACGGCTAGGCGGGCGCGACACGAGCAGGGGACGGTGGGTGACATTCAAGCGCGTGCGCAAGGCGGTGTTTCCGGTGGCGGGGCTCGGCACCCGCTTCCTGCCCGCGACCAAGGCGATGCCCAAGGAAATGCTGACGGTCGTCGACAAGCCGCTGATCCAGTACGCCGTCGAAGAGGCGCTGGAGGCGGGCGTCGAGCAGATCATCTTCGTCACCGGCCGCGGCAAGGGCGCGCTGGAGGATCATTTCGACGTCTCTTACGAGCTTGAGGCGACGATGCGCGCGCGCGGCAAGTCGATGACGCTGATCGACGGCATCCGCCAGAAGCCCGGTTCGCCCGTCTATGTCCGCCAGCAGGAGCCGCTCGGGCTGGGTCACGCGGTGTGGTGCGCGCGCGAGATCGTCGGCGACGAGCCGTTCGCGGTGCTGCTTCCGGACGAGCTGATGGTCGGCACGCCCGGCTTCCTGGCCCAGATGGTCGCCGCTTACGAGCATGTCGGCGGCAACCTGATCGGCGCGCTGGAGGTGCCGCCCGAGGAAACCGACAAATACGGCATCATCACGCCGGGCAAGGTGGAAGGCGCGCTGACCGAGGTGCTCGCGGTGGTCGAAAAGCCGACGCGGGGCACGGCCGCGTCCAACCTGATGACGCCGGGCCGCTACATCCTCCAGCCCGAGGTGATGCGCATCCTGGACAATCCCGTGAAGGGCGCGGGCGGCGAGATCCAGCTGACCGATGCGATGGCGCAGCTGATCGGCCGGCAGCCGTTCCACGGCTACACGTTCGACGGCGAGCGATACGATTGCGGCGACAAGGCGGGTTTCATCCAGGCCAACCTGGCGCTGGCGCTACACCGCGCGGATATTGGTCCGGCGGTGCGCGCCTTCGCGCAGCAGCTGCTCGGCTGACGTCACGTGGCCGTGCTCGTCACCGGCGCGGCGGGCTTCATCGGCGCGCATGTGGCGGGGGCGCTGGCGGCGCGCGGCGAGACGGTGATCGGGATCGATGACCTCAACGGCTATTATGCGCCGCAGCTAAAGCGCGACCGGCTGGCGGCGCTGGTCGGCGGAAGGGACGTCCGCTTCGTCCAGGCCGATTTCGCGGACGCGGCGGCGCTGGATGCGGCGGTGGCGGGGGAACGGATCGACCGCATCGTCCATCTCGGCGCGCAGGCCGGCGTGCGCCACTCGCTGGAAAATCCGCAGGCCTATGTCCGCGCCAATCTGGTCGGGCACGCGAACGTGCTGGAGCTGGCGAGGGCGCGGCGGGCGGCGCACCTCGTCTACGCGTCGTCCTCCTCGGTTTATGGCGGCAACACCGCCCTGCCGTTCCGTGTGGACGATCGCGTCGACCACCCCGTCTCGCTCTACGCCGCGACCAAGAAGGCGGACGAGCTGATGAGCGAGAGCTACGCCCATCTCTTCCGCCTGCCGCAGACCGGGCTGCGCTTCTTCACCGTCTACGGGCCGTGGGGCCGGCCGGACATGGCGCCCTGGCTGTTCACCGCCGCGATCCTGGCGGGGCGCCCGATCACCGTGTTCAACAACGGTCGGATGCGGCGCGACTTCACCTATATCGATGATGTCGTGGCAGGCGTGCTCGCCGCGCTCGACCGACCACCGGCCGACGACGGCGCATCGAAGCCCGGCGGCAGCCTCGCGCCGCACGCGCTCTACAATCTCGGCAACAGCCGGGCCGAGCCGCTCGACCGCCTGATCGCGCTGATCGAGCAGGCCTGCGGACGCGCGGCGGTCCGCGAGCCCCTGCCGATGCAGCCGGGGGATGTGACGGAAACCTATGCCGACATCGCGGAATCGACGCGGGACCTGGGCTTCGCGCCACGAACCAGGCTGGAGGACGGCGTGCCGCGGTTCGTGGAATGGTTCCGGCGCTACGCGGATGCCTGAACGGAGCACCCCGGACAACCCGGATCCTTCGGCAGGCTCAGCGTGCGGAACCGCCAGGACAGCGCATCGACGAGCAGCAGCCTGCCCGCCGGGTCCTCGCTGAACGGCGTGATCGACCGGATCGCCTCCAGCGCCGCCATGCTGCCGAGCACCCCCGTCACCGGGCCGAGCACGCCGGCTTCGGCGCAGCTCGCCTCCTCCCGGTCGGGCGCATCGCCGACGAAGCAGCGGTAGCAGGGCTTGTCCGCCTCCCAGCCGCGATAGACGGCCAACTGCCCCTCGAACTGTCCCACCGCTGCCGAGACCAGCGGGACCCGCAGCGCCAGCGCCGCGTCGGCGACGGCAAGGCGGGTGGCGAAATTGTCGCACCCGTCGAGCACCACATCGACGCCCGCGAGCAGCGCCGGCGCGTTCCCGGCGTCGATGCGCACGGCGCGAGGCTCTGCCGTGAGATGGGGGTTGAGACGCCGCGCGGCCTCCGCAGCCGTCCTCGCCTTGCCGGCACCCAGGTCGGCGGTGGCGAACAGCGTCTGGCGTTGGAGGTTGGACAGCTCCACCGCGTCGTCGTCGATGATGACCAGCCGCCCGACGCCTGCCGCCGCGAGGTACTGGATCGTGGGCGAGCCGATGCCGCCGGCGCCGATTACCGCCGCGCTCGCCGCCTTCAGCCGCAGCTGTCCCGCGCCGCCGACCTCCTTGAGGACGATATGGCGTGCGTAGCGGGCGAGCTCGTCGTCGGCGAGCGTCACCGCCCCGTCGAGCCGAAGCCGCCCTGGCCGCGGTGCGTGGCGTCCAGCTCCGCCGCCTCGACCAGCTCGGCGCGCTGGACGGGGGCGGGCACCAGCTGGGCGATGCGCTCGCCGCGCCGGACGGCGAACGGCTCCTGGCCGAGATTGGCGAGGATCACCTTCACCTCGCCCCGATAGTCGCTGTCGATCGTGCCCGGCGAGTTGAGGCAGGTGACGCCGTGCTTCAGCGCCAGCCCGGAGCGCGGTCGGACCTGCACCTCATAACCCTCCGGGATGGCGAGCGCGAAGCCGGTCGCGACCGCGTGGCGGCCCCCCGGCGCGATCTCGGCATCCTCCGCGGCGACGACGTCCATGCCGGCCGCGCCGGCCGTGGCGTAGGCGGGGTGGGGCAGGCCCCGGCCGTGCGGCAGGCGCAGCAGCAGGATGCGGATCGCGCTCACGCCGCCGGTCCGAGCGCGTCGGCGATCCGCGCGATGAGGCGCGCCGCGACCTCGGTCTTGGGCAGCTCCGCCCAGCTTTCGACGTCCGCGGCGTTGATGAGGTGGACGGCGTTGGCGTCGCCCCCCATCACGTCACCCGACACGTCGTTGGCCACGATCCAGTCGCAGCCCTTGCGCGCCAGCTTGGCGGTGGCGTGCTCGATCACGCGCTCGGTCTCCGCCGCGAACCCGATCACCAGCCGTGGCCGGTCCGGCGCGCGCGACAGCGCCGCGAGGATGTCCGGGTTCTCGGTCAGCGGCAGGGCGGCCGCGGCCATGCCCTTTTTCAGCTTCTGCCCGGTCGCCTCCACCCGCCAGTCGGCGACCGCGGCGACCATCACCGCCGCGTCCGCAGGCAGCGTCGCCCTGACGGCCGCGGCCATCTCCAGCGCCGTCTCGACGTCCACCCGATCTACCCCGGCGGGTGTGGGCAGCGTTACCGGCCCGGCGATCAGCGTCACCCGCGCGCCCGCGCGCGCGGCGGCGTCCGCGATCGCGAACCCCTGTTTGCCGGACGAGCGGTTGGCGAGATAGCGCACCGGATCGATGGGCTCATGCGTCGGCCCGGCCGTGACGAGCACATGCCGGCCCTGGAGCGGCCGCGCGGCGGGCGCGAGCAGCGTCTCGGCCGCGGCCAGGATGCGGGCGGGCTCGGGCAGGCGGCCGGGGCCATATTCGCCGCACGCCATCGTGCCCTCGTCGGGCTCCATCACCGTCACGCCGTCGCGCCGCAGCGTCGCGACGTTGCGCCGGGTCGCCGCGTGGCTCCACATCCGCACGTTCATGGCGGGGGCGACCAGCACGGGCTTGTCGGTGGCGAGCAGCAGCGTCGTCGCCAGATCGTCCGCGATTCCCGCCGCCATGCGGGCGAGGAGGTCGGCGGTGCCGGGCGCGACCACCACCAGATCGGCCTCGCGGCTGAGCTGGATATGGCCCATCTCCGTCTCGTCCTTCAGGTCCCACAGGGTGGTGTGGACCGGCTCCTCCGACAGCGCCGCCAGCGTCATCGCCGTCACGAAGTGGCTGCCGCCATCGGTCAGCACGCAGCGGACGCGATGCCCGGCCTTGCGGGCGAGCCGGATCGCCCGCGAGGTCGGGGTGCGGCTGGCGCACGTCGACGTCGGGC
>NZ_CAXUEK010000018.1:19304-27429 GCF_964250165.1 uncultured Sphingomonas sp.
GCCTTGCGGGCGAGCCGGATCAGCTCGCACGCCTTGTAGGCGGCGATGCCGCCGCCGACGATCAGCAGGACGCGGCTCACCGCCAGCGCCGGCGGACGAGCCAGGCGATCGTCGCCGCGACCACCCCGGCCGTCAGCATGGTGCCAATCCAGCGCGTCGCCCCGCCATGCGCCAGCACCGCCGTCGGCAGGAAGGCGATCGGCACCGCGGCGACCAGGCCGCCCAGCCACCAGGCGGGCAGTGTCCTGGCGTGATCGGTCCGCGCCTCGGCGCCGCGCATCAGCGCCGCGAACAACAGCATGGTCGGCCCGACGACCAGCAGCCCGACCATGATGATGCCGCCGGTGATGAAGGTGCCGCGGGCGACCGCGAGCAGCGCGGCGCGCGGCGCCAGGCTGAACGGGGTCGCCGCGCCGGGGCCGCCGAATCGGCCCAGCACCATCTCCTCCGCCACGAACAGCGCCATGGCGCACAGCACCGGGACGCCGCCGGTGATCGCGGCGAACCAGTAGCGGGGCAGCCCCGGCAGCACACTCTCCTCGGTCATTGCACCGATCGTCGCACGATGATGCGCCGTCTGTCGAGGGCGGCGGCGAACAGATCGCGCAGGCCGTCCGGCGCGAAGGCGAGCCCCATCAGCAGCACCGGCGCGACGAGCAGCGCCCAGTAGAAGGTGTCGAGTCGCCCGGCGACGGCGAGCAGCGCGGCATAGGCCCAGGCGGTCGCAGCCGCCCGGGTGGCCAGCGGGTCCGCCCAGGCAGTCCAGCCGAACAGCGCCAGGCCGATGGCAGGCGCAGCGAGCGCGAGCGGCAGAAGGCTGAGCGCCGTCGAGGCCCGGACCGCCCGCACCACGAAGCCGGGGCCGAGCAGTCCGGCCCAGCCGGGCGAAGCGGGATCGGGCGGGCGGACGACCTGGGCAACGGCAAGGGCGTGTGCGGCGAGGAGCACGGCCAGCACCGCCAGTGCCGCAGCCCACGCGGCCGTCTGCCGCCGATCCCCGGCGCGCCATGCCGCCGCCGCCATGACCAGGAGGTATAGCGCCGCGGTCTCCCGGATCACGGCGGCGACCAACCCCCAGCCGACCGCCTCGCCCCAACGCTCGGGCCGCCAGCGCGCGAGCGACAGGGCGATCAACAGCCCCGCCCATATCTCGTGAAAGCCGGCGAGTTGCGCCTGCCACCCCGCCAGCGCGCCGGCGGCGAACAGCAGCAGCGCGACGACGCGTGCCAGCGGCCGGCGCAGCGCGGCCCGCAGGCGGAGGTGCCACGCGACGATCGTGCCCGCCGCCAGCGCATAGAGCAGCGCGCCGATCAGCTGCGGCGGCAGTACCGCCTGCACTACCGCCAGCGTCGGCAGGCGGAAGGTGACGAACGGGCGGAGCGGGTAACCGCCCGTCCTCAGCGCGTCGGCCGCCACCGCGTAATAATTGCCGCCGGCGCGCACGCCGTCGACGATCGCGGCGTAAAGCGCGAGGTCGCCCGGCCCCCGGTCGCCGCCCGCGCCGGATGCGGTCGGGTCGGGTGTCGCCAGCGCCAGCAGGGCGGCGAGCAACAGCGCTGCCAGCGCCGCCAACGCGAGTCGCGCCGCGCCCGGCGACAGCGTCGCGTAGCGCGACGGCTGCGTGAGCCAGACGGGCGGGAGCGCGCGACGCACGGGCGCCTAGCGCCTCACCACCAGTGGAGGGCCGCCACCGCCCCGCCGAACCCCGCCGCCGCACCGAGCCCGGCCGTCGCCGCGTAGCGCCAGCCGCCGAGCCGCACCGTCTCCACTGGCGCGAGCGGCAGGGGCGGGGGTGCGCCGCCCGGCGGCGGATAGCGCGCCTCGATGCGGCGAACGAGATCGGGCAGTCGCGCCAGCGTCTTCAGGTCGAGGATGATCCGATCGGCCAGCGCCGCCTCTGGCCCCAGCTCGGAGCGGATCCACTCGCGCACGAACGGGGCGGCGGCCTCCCACAGGTTGATCTCGGGATCGAGCGCGGTGGCGACGCCCTCCACCATCACCATCGTCTTCTGGAGCAGCAGCAGGTGCGGCTGCGTCACCATGTCGAAGTCGCGGGTGATCGCGAACAGGCCGTCCAGCATCATGCCGATCGACATGTCCTTCACGGCCAGGCCGCGCATCGGCTCGCCGACCGCGCGGAGCGCCGTGGCGAACTCGGCGACGCTGTGGTGCGGCGGCACATAGCCGGCTTCGAAGTGGATTTCCGCGACGCGACGGTAATTGCCCGTGATGAGGCCGTAGAGGATCTCCGCCAGCCAGACGCGGGCGCGCCGGTCGATGCGGCCCATGATGCCGAAATCGATCGCGGCGATCCTGTTGCCGGGGACGGCGAACAGATTGCCCTGGTGCATGTCGGCGTGGAAGAACCCCTCCGAGATCGCCTGGCGCAGGAAGGCGTTGATGAGCACCCGCGCCAGCCGGGCGGTGTCGTAGCCTGCCGCGATCAGCGCCGCGCGGTCTGACAGCTTGATGCCGTCGACCCAGTCCGTCGTCAGCACCCGCGCGCTCGATCGCCGCCAGTCGACCGCGGGGACCACGTAATCCGGCTCCGCCGTCATCGCGTCCGCGAGCTCGGAAGCCGACGCCGCCTCGCGCGTGAAGTTCAGCTCGCGCTGCGTCCAGCGGCGGAAGTTCTCCACCGTCAGCCGCGGGCGGAGCCGCGCCGCCTCGCCGCCCATCTTCTCCAGCTGCGCCGCGGCCCATTGATAGGTGGCGATCGCACGCTTGAACTCGTCCTCCACCTGCGGGCGCAGCACCTTGACCGCGACCGTGCGCCCGTCGGTGGTGATCGCGCGATGGACCTGCGCGATCGAGGCGGCGCCAACCGGCTCCGGCTCGATCGACCGGAACAGCTGCGCGATCGGCCGGCCGAGCCCCGTCACGATCGCCGCCTCGACGGTCGCGAACGGGATCGCGGGCAGCTGATCCTGCAGCCGCAGCAGGTCGCGTGCGGCCTCCTCGCCGACCAGGTCGGGCCGGGTGGCGAGCGTCTGGCCGAGCTTGATCGCGGCCGGGCCGATCGCCTGGAACGCGTCGGCATAGCGCGGCACCCGGGGCACGCGCGCGCCCAGCCGGGCGAGGCGCGCGAGGCGGCGGACGGAGGCGGGCGTGTTCGGGTCGCGCTCCACCCCGCGCAGCGCCCCGTGACGCGCGAGAATGCGGCCCCATTTCAGGAGGCGGAAGACATGGGTGGCGGCAGCGGTCACGGGCGGCGGCGGACCACGATCAGATCTTCCACCCCGAATGGATCGCAACCAGCCCGCCCAGGATCGGCTCCACCCGCGTCTGCGCGAAGCCGGCGGTGCGGATCATGCCCTCGAACGCCGGCATCGGCGGGAACCGGCGGATCGACTCGACCAGGTAGCGGTAGCTGTCGCGATCGCGCGCTAGCAATTGTCCCAGCCGCGGCACGAGGTGATGCGAATAGGCATCATAGACCTCGCCGAAGCCCGGCCATTCCACGGTCGAGAACTCCAGGCAGAAGAACCGGCCGCCGCGCCGCAGCACCCGATATGCCCCGCGCAGCGCTGCCGGGATGTCGGTCACGTTCCTGATGCCGAACGCGATCGTGTAGGCATCGAAGCTCTTGTCGGCGAAGGTCAGCTCTTCCGCATTCTGCTCGGTCCAGATGAGCCCCTCGGCGCGGCGCTTGGCGGCGCGCGCCATGCCGACCTCCAGCATGGCGGGATTGATGTCGGCGACCGTCACGTCGGCGCCGGCCCGGGCGAGCCGGAAGGCGATGTCGCCGGTGCCGCCGGCCATGTCGAGGATCGCCTCGCCGGCGCGCGGGTTCACCCGGCGCACGAAGCGGTCCTTCCAGAGCCGGTGCATGCCGCCCGACATGGCGTCGTTCATCAGGTCGTAGCGCCGCGCCACGCTGGCGAAGACGCTGCCGACGCGCGCGGTCTTCTCCTCCCGCGTCACGTCCTGGTAGCCGAAGGAGACGGTGTCGGTCATGGCGCGGCGCTGTAGCGGCGGCTTGTGGGGCGGGCAAACGCAACCTAGCTGCTGCACCCCATGCACGACCGTTCCGCAACCTAGATCGTGCCCGAGCTTCCCGAGGTCGAGACCACGATCCGCGGCCTCACGCCCGTGCTCGCCGGCCAGCGGCTCACCGAGGTCGAGCCGCGCCGCGCCGATCTGCGCAAGGCGATCCCCGTCGATCTGCGCCAGCGCCTGACCGGCGCGACCGTCACCGCGCTGGGCCGGCGGGCGAAATACGGGCTGATCGACACCGATCGCGGCGACACGCTCATCTTCCACCTCGGCATGTCGGGACGCTGGCGGGTCGACCCGCTCGAAATGCAGACCCACGACCATCTGCTCCTGACGACCGTGGCGGGCCGCCGTCTGGCGCTGAACGATCCGCGGCGCTTCGGCTTTCTCGACCTGCTCCGCACCGACGCGCTCGACGGCTATCCGCCCTTCGTCGCGCTGGGGCCGGAGCCGCTCGGGGCGACGCTGACCGGGAGCTACCTTCGCGGGATCCTGGCGGGCCGTACCGCGCCGATCAAGGCGATGCTGCTCGATCAGCGAATCGTGGCGGGGCTGGGCAACATCTATGTGTGCGAGGCGCTCCACCGCGCCCGCATCGCGCCGTCCCGCGCCGCCGGGCAGATCGCGCTCGCCCGGCTGGAGCGGCTGGCGGACGCGATCAGGGCGGTGCTCCAGGAGGCGATCGCCGCAGGTGGCTCGACGCTGCGCGACTTTGCGCATCCGGACGGCGCACTAGGCTATTTCTCCAAGCAGTTCCGGGTGTATGGCCGCGAAGGCAGGCCTTGCGACTGCGGCGGCACGGTCCGGCGGCGCGTGGAGGCGGGGCGGTCCACCTTCTGGTGCCCGCGATGCCAGAGGGTGTAGGCGCGCGCGGTTGACAGGAGACGCGCTTCGCCGGTAGGGCGCGCGCTTCTTCGGGCAAAGCTGCGCGCTTCTGCTCGCTCATCTTTTTGCCTGCTGAGGATTTCGAATGGCGAACACGCCGCAAGCCAAGAAGCGTATCCGTCGCAACCAGCGCCGCGCCGACGTGAACGGCGCGCGAGTCGGTCGCATCCGCACCTTCGTCAAGAGGGTGGAGGCGGCGCTCGCCGCGGGAGACAAGTCGGCGGCCTCGACGGCGTTGGCCGCGGTGCAGCCGGAACTGGCGCGCGGCGTGTCCAAGGGCGTGCTTCACCGGAACACCGCGTCGCGCAAGTTCGCCCGGCTGACCAAGCGCCTCACCGCGCTCGCCTGACACCTCGACCAAGGCATCGATCAACCCGCCGGGACCCGCTCCCGGCGGGTTTTTTGTCGTTCTCTCGATGCGGCAAGCTGCGGAATCGGGAAAGCTAGGATTTACCACGATTCGCGTTGAGCGGCTCGCCAGACGCTGGAGAAACCGCACAATATCAACGACATCTCGTTTTTACGAACGCATTTCCGCGGGTGATCGGCTGTCAATCCGCTTTATTTCAGAAAAGTGACCGGGTGCGGCCTTGTTCGACTCGTCCAGGCGTTCATAAACCGATCAGCGGCACCGATCGGTGCTGGCCAAGACAGCTTGATGGCAACGTCTGAACGGCCCTGACGGCTCGCGCCGGGGGCGTCGGAGGACGATGCGACAATCCGCCGGCGTCTCCTGGGCGTGGGCACGGGAGAGGTGTGCGTGGGACACGGGCCGGCGATCACGGGCGGGGAGGGCATGGAGCGGGCCTGGGCACGCATCCGCACCAACCTGCGCGAATCGGCCGGCGCCCGCCTGTTCGATCAATGGCTGAAACCGGTGACGCTCGTGCCGTCGGGCGACGACACCGTTCGCCTCGCATTGCCGTCCAAGTTCATGGCGGATTGGGTGCGCAGCCATTACGCCGACCGGCTGCTGCTGGAGTTTCGTCAAGAGCTTCCCGTCGTGCGCGCGATCTCGATCGAAGCGCGCCCGGCCGAGCCTCCGCCGACGCTGCTGGTCGCGGAGCCGGCCGCCGCCGCAGCGCCCGAGCCGGCTTCCGCCCAGCCGTGGCCGCCCGCGGT
Organism: uncultured Sphingomonas sp.; assembly: GCF_964250165.1. Classification (GTDB taxonomy): domain Bacteria; phylum Pseudomonadota; class Alphaproteobacteria; order Sphingomonadales; family Sphingomonadaceae; genus Sphingomonas. The sequence goes on from NZ_CAXUEK010000018.1 coordinate 25,308, forward strand.
GCGGCCCCAGCTCGACGAGCGACTCAGCTTCGACCGCTTCGTCGCCGGCCCGTGCAACCAGGTCGCGCTCAACGCCGCCCGTGCGATCGCCGAGCCCGGCGCGCCGCGGTTCAGCCCGCTGTTCATTCATTCCCCGACGGGGCTCGGCAAGACCCACCTGCTGCACGCGATCGGCCAGGCCTTCCTGGCGCATCGCCCGGACGCCTCCGTGCTGTTCATGTCGGCCGAGCGATTCATGTTCGATTTCGTCCAGGCGGTCCGGGCGCGCGACACCTTCACGTTCAAGTCACGGCTGCGCGCCGCCGACCTGCTGATGATCGACGATCTCCAGTTCATTGCCGGCAAGGACTCGACGCAGGAGGAGTTCTTCCACACGATCAACGAGATCATGGCGGCGGGCAAGCGCCTCGCCATCACCGCGGATCGTTGCCCGCAGGCGCTGGACGGGGTGGAGGCGCGGATCGTCTCGCGGCTTGGGATCGGCCTGGTCGCAGACATCCGCGCGCCGGCGCTCGATCTGCGGCGGCGCCTGCTGGACTGCAAGGTCGCCGACGTCGAGGCCGACGTGCCGGCCGACGTGCTCGAGCTGCTCGCCGGCCGCATCACCGGCTCGATCCGGGAGCTGGAGGGCGCGCTCAACCGCGTCATCGCCTATGCCCATCTGACCGGCGAGGCGATCACGCTGGAGTTCGCCGTCGCGACCCTAGGCGAACAGCTGCGCGGTGCGCAGCGGCGGGTGACGATCGACGAGATCCAGAAGCTGGTCAGCCAGCATTTCGAACTCAAGCCGCTCGACCTCATCTCAGCCCGCCGCGCCCGCGCCGTGGCCCGGCCGCGCCAGATCGCGATGTATCTCGCCAAGCGGCTGACGACCCGCTCGCTGCCGGAGATCGGGCGCAAGTTCGGGGGGCGCGATCACTCCACGGTGATCCACGCGGTCCGCAGGGTCGAGCAGCTGCGCGACTCAGACCGCGAGATCGATGCGGCGGTGCGCGTCCTGCTGCGCGAGCTGGAGGGTTAGGGCACGACCCGGAAATAGTAGCTGTAGCTCTGCGTCTGGCCGTTCACGAGGACGCCGGTGATGCTGACGTCGTAATAGGTGTTGGCCTGCAGCCCGGCGACCGCCCATTGCAGGTTGTTGGGCAGGCCATAGCCGACATTGTCGTAGGTGACCTTGGACACCGTCATGGCGCTGCCGCCCCGCTGCGTGACGGTCACCCTGGCGCTGGTGAAATTGACGCTTGAGTTGGCCGCGCTGTTCGGGTTGCTGCTAGCGATCACCTCGAACGAGAGCAGCGCGGCGGTGTCGAAGTATTTCGCCGGATAATCCTGGTACGGATAGGCCACATAGGCCGGCAGCGTCCCGTTCGCGACGCCTGAGCCTGCTACCCCGAACACCTTTAGCGCGGCCGCGTCGCCGCGCGTCTGGGTCGGCGACGCGCCGACCACGCGGCCGTAGCTGACCGCGCCGAGGAACGGGTAAAGCAGCCAGCGCCGATGCCCGACGCTGTCGGCGACGATGTTGTTCAGCTCCGTCAGCCACCCCGCCATGATGGCGTCGTCGCTCATGAACGTCAGGCCGTTGCCGAATCCGGCGTACAGATTGCTCTGCCCCGACACCGTCGCCCCGAGCGTCGTGTAGCACTTCCATGTGGTGGGGGGTGTGTGGCTCAGCGTGTCGTTGGCGGCCTGCATCAGCGCGGATTGCTGTGCGCCCGCCTCGTCGGCGATTGAATAGGTGACGGCCGGCAGCTTGTGCAGCGCGCGGATGGTATTGAGCGACTGGAGCGCGGCCGCGGTGGCGGCGCTGGTCAGCTGGCCGGCCTGGCAGTTCGCGATGCTCGGCGGTGACGTGTAGAGCGCGGCGGCGCGCGACGCGAAGTCCGTGCCCGTGCCGGCGGTCGGCGTCGGGGTGGGCGACGGGGCCGGCGTCGGTGTCGGTGTTGGTGTCGGCGTCAGCGCGGGACTCGACCTGGCCGAAGCAGCCAAGCTCGCCGCGGCCCGACCGCTGACCCAGGCCACCCACCTGCCCAGAGGCGTAACCCGCGACCGCTGACTACCTGTTCGGCCCTGGGCGGATTCGGATGCGCCGACGGGTCGAGCGACTTTGGTTCGGTTAAAA
>NZ_CAXUEK010000018.1:27439-48443 GCF_964250165.1 uncultured Sphingomonas sp.
GGGGTCGGGGTCGGGGCAGTGACCACGGCCACCCCCTCGGTACCGACGGAACCGTCGCCGCCGCCACCGCAGCCGACGAGGAAGGGGAGGAGCGACCAGGCGAACCAGCGTTTCATGGGCGCCATGGTCACGCAGCCGGGGTTAACGCCCGATAAACGCCAAGCGCTTGTTTTCGCCCGAGAACGACGAAGCGTTAGACCTGCAAGCCGATCGCCTGCTGCGCCGCGCGCAGCGTCGGGGCAGCCACCCCGCGCGCGCGCTCGGCGCCCGCTTCCAGCTGCGCCGCCACCGCGCCGCGGTCGGCAAGCAGATCGGCCAGTCGCGCCCGGATCGGCCCCAGCGTGGCGACGGCAAGATCGGCCAGCGCCGGCTTGAACGCACCGAAGCCCTGGCCCGCGAACTGGGCCAGCACCTGCTCGGCGGTGATCTCCGCCAGCGCGGCGTAGATGGTGACGAGATTGCGCGCCTCCGCTCGATCCGCGAGCGCGTCGAGCTCGGCCGGCAGCGGCGCGGGGTCGGTGCGCGCCCTGCGCAGCTTTTGCGCGATCTGGTCATCGCTGTCGGTCAGGTTGATGCGCGAGGCGTCCGACGGATCGGACTTGGACATCTTCGCCGTTCCGTCGCGCAGCGACATGATGCGCGGCGCCGCGGCCGAGATCAGCGGCTCCGGCAAGGGGAACAGGTCGACGTCGTAGTCCGTGTTGAACTTGGTCGCGATGTCGCGGGCCAGCTCCAGGTGCTGTTTCTGGTCGTGGCCGACGGGCACGTGGCTGGCGCGATAGAGCAGCACGTCCGCGGCCTGCAGCACGGGGTAGTTGAACAGCGCGGTCGCCTGGCCCTCGCGGTCCTTGCCCGCCTTGTCCTTCCACTGGGTCATGCGACTGAGCCAGCCCATCCGGGCGGTGCCGCCGAGCAGCCAGGCGAGCTCGCTGTGCGCGGGCACGCGCGCCTGGTTGAAGAGCACCGAGCGGGCGGGATCGATCCCGCAGGCGATCAGTGTCGCCGCCATCTCCACCGTGCTCGCCGCCAGCTCCGCAGGCACCACGGGCAGGCTGATTGCATGGAGGTCGGCGAGGAAGAACAGGCACTCGCCGCCCGCCGCGGCGGCCGCGTCCTGCATCGCGACCCATTGCCGGATCGCGCCGAGATAATTGCCGAGGTGCAGGTTGCCCGTGGGCTGGATGCCGGAAACGACGCGCATCGCTCAACTCGCCTTGGCGGGACGGCGGATCAGCTGGCGCAGCTCGCCGAGGTGGAAGGCGCCGGTCGCGAGCACGGCGATGCCATAAAGCAGACCGCCGGTGCCGACCAGCACCGCCAGCGCCGCCCAGCGCACGAGGCTCGGCCCGGCGACATAGGGCTGGATGCGGTCGACCAGGAACCACAGCGCCGCGCCCATCAGCAGCGCCGACAGCAGGAAGCGCGGCGCACGCCGGCGCAGCCGGGGATCGGCCGCGAACAGGCCGCGCTTCGCCAGCGTGCGATAAAGGAGCGCTGTGTTGACGCTGGACGCGATCGCGGTGGCGAGCGGCGGGCCCATGTGCCGAAGCGGCACGATCAGCAGGAGGTTGAGCGCCAGGTTGACCCCCATGGAGACGGTCGCATAGCGCACGGGCGTGCGCGTGTCGGAGCGCGCGTAATAGCCCGGCGTCAGCACCTTCACGAGCACGTAGCTCGGCAGCCCGATCGAAAAGGCCGCCAGCGCCTGGGCGGTGGCGCGGTTGTCGGCGACGCTGAAATGACCGTGCTGGAACAGCGCCGCCGCGATCGGTCCGCCGGCGACGATCAGCGCGGCGGTGGCGGGGAGGGTGAGCAGCAGCGCCAGCTCCAGCCCGCGGTTCTGCGTCGCCATCGCCGCCGAGTCCTCGCCGCGGCCGAGCTGGGCGGAGATGGTGGGCAGCAGCACGGTGCCCAGGCCGATGCCGATCAGCCCGAGCGGCAGCTGGTTCAGCCGGTCCGCCAGATAGATATAGGTCACCGAGCCGTGCGGCAGCAGCGAGGCGGCGAGCGCGGTCGAGATGACGAGGTTGATCTGCACCGCGCCCGATCCCGCCGCGGCCGGCCAGATCAGCGCGAGCAGGCGCTTTACGTCCACTCCGAGCCGCGGCCGCTTGAGCCGCAGCCGCACGCCCGACCGTCGGCAGGCCCACCACAGCCACCAGAGCTGCAACGCCCCCGAGACCGTCACCGCCAGCGCCTGGTTCCACGCCGTGCCGGTAGGCGACTGGCGGTGGAAGAACACCAGCGCCGCGATCAGCGTCGCATTGAGGAGGATCGGCGCGGCGGCATTGACCCAGAACTTGTGCAGCGAATTGAGAATGCCCCCGAACAGCGACACCAGGCTGATGAGCAGCAGATAGGGAATGGTCAGCCGCGACAGCGTGACCGCGTAGGCGAACTGATCGTGCGTGACGCCGTTGAACCGGCCGGACAGCAGCCACGTCACCGGCCAGGCGGCGATCTCCAGCACCGCCGTCATCCCGAGCAGGATCGGCAGCAGCACCGACAGCGCATCCTCGGCGAAGGCGATCCCGGCGGGCAGGCCTGGCCCGTCGCGGTCCGCGACCTTGCGATTGAACATCGGGATGAACGCCGCCGAGAACGCGCCCTCGGCGAACAGCGCCCGGAACAGGTTTGGGAGGCGGAAGGCAACCAGGAACGCGTCCGACACGAACGACGCGCCGACGAAGCGCGCGAACAACGAGTCGCGCACCAGCCCCAATACGCGGCTGACCAGCGTCAGTCCGCCGACCGATCCTAGCGCACGGGTAAGGTTCATGGCGCCGGCACCGGCAGAAGAAGTTCTATTCCTCCCCAGCACGGGGAGGTGGCGCGCAGGGTAAGCCGCGTGACGGAGGGGCCCCGATCCCGAGCGATGAGCCCAAATCCGGGCCCCCTCCACCACTCCCTCCGCGAGCGGTCCCCCTCCCCGTGTCGGGGAGGACTGGCCATTACGCCGTCCCCACCGCGCCCTGCTCGCCGCCCTGCTGCGCCTGCGCCTGTTGCAGATAGAGCTGGCCGAAGTCGATCGGCTCCAGCAGCAGCGGCGGGAAGCCGCCGTCACGCACCGCATCGGCCAGCACCCGACGGGCGAAGGGGAACAGCAGGCGCGGCGCCTCGCCCAGCAGGAAGGGCTGGATCTGTTCGACCGGCACGTTGCGGAAGCCGAACAGCCCGGCATAGGTCAGGTCGACGATGAACGCCGTGGTGCTGCCCGATTCCGCCTTGACGTCGATCTTCAGCGTCACCTCGTGCACGTCGTCGGCCACCTGGTTCGCGCCGATGTTGAACTGCACGTCGATCTGCGGCGGCTCGGGTGACTGGTAGATCGCCGGCGCGTTCGGGTTCTCGAACGACAGGTCCTTGATATATTGCGAGATCATGCCGGCGGCGGGCGCGGTGTCGGCGCCGTTGGGCTGCGGCTGGCCGCCGGTGGAGAGGATATCGTCCGCCATGAGAATGCAGGTTCCTGTCGCGAGGGAGGCGGCCTGCGTCCGGCCGGCCGTCAAGAGCGCCGGGCCGCGTAGCAGCGGGGGGAACGGGATTCAACGCCTGCGGGTTTGAATCCAGGGTCGCTTGCATTATGTCAGCACCCTTGGAGGCGCGGTGGTCTACGTAATCGTTCTCGGCATGGTGGCGGCGTTCCTGGCGCTGCGGCTCTACAGCGTGCTCGGCAAGCGCACGGGCGCCGATCCGCGCCCGCTCGCGCGCGCCGCCGAGGAGCGGGCGCTGCCGCTCACGGTGCCGCGCGCCGTGGAGGCGCAGCCCGAGCCGCGCGAAACGGCGCCCAAGCCGATCGAGGCGCGCGCGGAGCAGGGCATCCGCGCGATCGTCGCCGGCGAGCCCGGCTTCGACGTCGCCCGCTTCCTGGAGGGCGCGCAGGGCGCGTATCGCCTGGTGCTGGAGGCGTTCTGGCGCGGAGACGAGGCGGCGCTGGCGGACCTCACCACGCCCGAGGTGCGCGACGCCTTCGCCGCCGCGATCGCGGCGCGGGCCGAGGCGGGCGAGACGCTCGACAACCGCCTGGTGCGGATCGATCGCGCGCAGATCGTCGAAAGCTCTGCGGTGGGCCGCGAGGCGCGGATCACCGTGCGTTTCGATGCGGACATCGCCGCCGTCACCCGCAATGCCGACGGGCAGGTGGTCGCGGGCACGATGACCGATGCCGTCGAGACGCATGACATCTGGACCTTCGCGCGGACGCTGAAGAGCGCCGATCCCAACTGGAAGCTCGCCGACACCGACGAGGCATGACGCGGGCGCTAACGATGCGGTCGGGCTTGGCGCGCGTCGTGGTGGCGGTTGTGGTCGGCTCTATGCTCGGCGGGTGTGTCGGCCGGGCCGTGCCGCCCGGTCCAGCGGCTGCGCCGCCGCCTCGCGTGGCCGCTGGTTACCCCCTACCACGTCCCCGCGCCCCCACCCCGGTCGGGCCGATCGTGCCCGCCATCCCGCTCGCGCCGGTGCCGGTCGTCCCGGTGCCGGGCGCTGCCACCGCGGCCGCGGCAGGCGTCGTCGCCGGCCCACCGGTCGCGAGCCTGCCGATCGAGGAGGGCGAGGCGGAGTCGGCGCGGCAGGCGTTCCTGCTCTCCTGCCCCGGCCTGATCCGCCGCGTCGATTCGTCGGGGCTGACGCGCGGGACCGACTGGCAAGCCGCCTGCGCCGCCGCGCGCCAGGTCAGCCCTGGTGGCGCGCGCGCGTTCTTCGCGCAATGGTTCGAGGCCGTGCAGGTCGGCGACGGCCGCGCCTTCGCGACCGGTTATTACGAGCCGGAGATCGCCGGCTCGCGTGAGCGCCAGCCCGGTTACGACGTGCCGATCTATGCCCGGCCCGACGATCTGGTCGATGTCGATCTCGGCCAGTTCTCGGCGGAGCTGAAGGGCAAGAAGATCAGGGGCCGCGTCGAGGGCAGCCGCTTCGTGCCCTATTATGATCGCACCGCGATCGAGGAAGGCGCGCTCGCTGGCAAGGCGCGGGTCCTCGCCTGGGCGGCGGATCCGGTTGCGCTGTTCTTCCTCCAGATCCAGGGCTCCGGCCGGTTGCGGCTGCCGGACGGCGACACGATGCGGATCGGCTACGATACGCAGAACGGGCGCGATTACACCGGCATCGGCTCGCTGCTGCGCCAGCGCGCGATCCTGCCGCCGGGCGGCGCGTCGATGCAGGGTATCGTCGGCTGGCTGCACGCCAACCCGGCGGAGGGCCAGGCGCTGATGCGCGAGAACAAGAGCTACGTCTTCTTCCGCGAGATCGCGACGCCGCCGGTAGGTGCGCTCGGCTATCCGGTGACGGGCGGGGTGAGCGCGGCGGCGGACGCCAGGTTCATGCCGCTCGGCGCGCCCGTCTTCCTGTCGATGGACCGGCAGGACGCGACGGCATTGTGGGTCGCGCAGGACACCGGCGGCGCGATCAAGGGCGCCAACCGTTTCGACACCTTCTGGGGCGCGGGGCCGGCGGCGGAGGCGGCGGCGGGCGGCATGTCGGCGCACGGCACTGCCTTCGTGCTGCTGCCCGTCGGCACGCTCGCCCGGCTCCGGCCCGATGCGCCGTCCCCTCAGCCCTGACGAGACCGCCGCCTGGGCGCGGGTAATGGCCAGCGTGCGGCCGCTGCGAGCGGTGGCGCACGGGGCGAGGAACGAGCCTGCTGCCCCCCTCCCGCCTGCGGGAGGGGCCGGGGGAGGGCATGTTTCCCCGACGTTACGCCTGCGCCCGGCTGACACGCCCTCCCCCGACCCCTCCCCCAAGCGGGAGGGAAGGCCACACGCCGCCGCCACGCTCGACGCCAGCTGGGACCGTCGCCTGTCCCGCGGCGTCGCCCAGCCCGACTCGTCGCTCGACCTGCACGGCCACACGCTCCAGTCCGCCCACCAGCTGCTCGATCAGGGGCTGGAGCGCGCGATCGCGCGGGGCGACCGTGTCCTGCTCCTCGTCACAGGCAAGCCGCCGCGCCCGGAGAGCGAGCGCCCCCACGCCCGCGGCGCGATCCGCGCCGCCGTCGCCGACTGGCTCGCCCAATCGCGCCACGCCGACCGTATCGCCGCCGTCCGCAACGCGCATCCGCGGCACGGCGGGGCGGGCGCGCTGTATATCGTGCTGCGGCGCCCGTCTCCGTCATCCCGGGCTTGACCCAGGATCCCGCTGCCTTCCCGACCACCGGAGCAGAAGCGGGACCCGGCTCAAGGCCGGGGCGACGGGCTCTTACCCGCCCCTCGCAGCACCACGGCGTAGATCGCGGTCAGCCCCTCCACATCCGCCACCGCGACCGCCTCGTCGACCTGGTGCATCGTCGCGTTGCGCAGGCCCAGCTCCACCACCGGGCACACCGCCGCCAGGAAGCGCGCGTCCGACGTGCCGCCGCTGGTCGAGAGCTCGGGGGCCAGGCCCGTCACCTCCGTCACGGCCGCGCTCACCAGCGCGGACAGCGGCCCCGGCTCCGTCAGGAACGCCTCGCCGGCGATGCGGTGGGTGACGATCGCCTCGGGGGCGTGCGCGTGGATGATCGCGGTCAGGCGCGCCAGCAGATCCTCTCCGCGATGCAGCGAATTGAAGCGCGCCGCCAGCCGGCCCCTGGCGCGACCGGGAATGACGTTGCCCGCCTGGTTACCGACCTCCAGGTCGACCAGTTGGATGTTGGACGGCTGGAACCAGTCAGTGCCCGCATCCAGCACCAGCGCGTCGATCTCGGCCAGCGCGCGGACCAGCTTAGGAATCGGATTGTCGGCGAGATGCGGATAGGCGACATGGCCCTGCTTGCCGGGCACCTCGATCCAGACGTGGAGTGAGCCGCGCCGCCCGATCTTGATCGTGTCGCCGACACGGGTCACGGAGGTCGGCTCGCCGACCAGGCACAGGTCCGGCCGCAGCCCGCGTGTCCCCATCCGCCTGATGATCGCACGCGTGCCGTGGACCGCCGGCCCCTCCTCGTCGCCGGTGATGAGCAGCATGGCGGCGGCGTCCGGCTGGCGTGCGCACGCGGCGACGAACGCGGCGACCCCGCCCTTCATGTCCACCGCCCCGCGGCCGTAGAGCAGGTCGCCCCGCACCTCGCCCGCCCAGGGCGAATCCGTCCAGCCCTCGCCCGGCGGCACCACATCGACATGCCCGGCGAAGGCGAACAGCGGCCCGGAACCCTCACGCACCGCGATCAGGTTCTCGACCGGCCCGGCGGGCGGCTCGCCCAGCGTGAAACGGTCGATCGCGAAGCCGAGCGGCGTCAGCGCCGCCGCCAGCACGTCGAACACCGCGCCCCGCGCGGGCGTCACGCTGTTGCAGCGGAGCAGCGCCTGGAGGAGGGGGAGGGGGTTGCCCGCCGCGCCGGTCATGGCGCGACCGGCTGCTCATATTGCTGGATCACCCATTCCTCTTCCTGCGCTTCGGCGATCCATTGCTGCATCCAGGGATGGCGGATCACCGCCTCGCAATAGGCGCCGGCAAAGCGCGCGATCGGCAGCTGATAGGTGAAGATGCGCGTCACCACCGGCGCGAACATGATGTCTGCCGCGCCGAAATCGCCGAACAGGAACGCGCCGCCGCCGCCCCAGCGCGCCCGCGCCTCGGCCCAGAGCTGCATGATGCGTCCGAGCTCGGCGAGCACGTCCTCGTCCGGCTGCCTGGCGGCGAACACCTGCCGCACGTTCATCGAATGCTTGCGCCGGAGCGCGGCGAAGGAGGAGTGCATCTCCGCCGCCATCGAGCGCGCCATCGCCCGCGCCGGCTCGTCCGCCGGCCAGAACCGTTCACGCCCGACCTTGTCGGCGAGATAGTCGACGATCGCCAGGCTGTCCCACACCACCGCCTCGCCGTCCCACAGCACCGGCACCTTGCCGCCCGACGGCGCGAACTCGTCGCCCGCGCGCCGCCGGTCCCAATCGGCGTCGTAGAGCGGGACGACCACCTCCTCGAACGGCAGCCCCGCCTGCTTGCACGCGAGCCAGCCGCGCAGCGACCAGGAGGAATAGGCCTTGTTGCCGATGACGAGCTTCATGGGGGCTGTCCATAACGATGGGCCCGCGGCAAAGTCGAGTGGAGCGGGGGAGAAATGCGGTGCGGCGACTCGGATGGCTGTTCGTGGCGGCGCTAGCCCTCGCCGCCCCGGCTACGGCGCAGCTGACGCTGCCGGAGCCGATCGACGCCGGGGAGCGTGCGTTGCTACCCGAGATCGGCGGGGCGCTCGGCAGCGGCCACGCCACGCTCGCGCAGCTGGACACGCTGCTGGCGAAACTGCCGCGGCCGAGCCCGTTGCACGGCGCCGTGCAGCTCGCCCGGTCCGTGCTGCTGACGCAAGCGGACCATTATCCCCCGGCAGTCAGGGCCGCCGAAGAAGCGGTCCGGCTGCTGCCGGCCTGGCTACAACCCAAGCTGCTCCTGACCTATCTGCTCACATTCACCGGTGCGCCGCAGCGAGCGGCGGACCTTTGGCTGGAGGCAAGCCGCCAATCGCCCGAAGTCGCGCGTGAGAGCGATCTCTACACGCTCGATGCGCTCGCCGGCCGGCTGCAGGAGATGGGCGATACCGGTCGGGCGCGCCTGCTCGCGACCCGCATGGCGGAGATCGGGTTCGCGCACCAGCTCGCCCCCGACCGCTCCAGCCTAGCCGCTGCGCAGTTCGAGCAGGCGGCGGCCAAGGACGATACCGACCGGGCCGGGCAAGCTTTGCCGGAGGTGGCCAGCCCGACCGCCCTGATCGGCTTCTACGTCGACAAACGCTATCAGCCGTTCTGGCCGGCCATCCAGACGCAAGGCGGCCCCGATTTCGGACTTGCGCAGCGGCGCTATTTCACCCTCGTCCGCGACGAATGGCAGCAGGCGCACGATTTCCGGACGGCGGTCAATTATGCGCGCCTGCTTGCGTCGGTGCATGGCTATTCCGCCGTCGTGAGCCTGTTCGCGGGGATGTTCACCGATGCGCAGGATCATCTCGACGATCCCTATATGTGGCTGCTGGCCCCGGTGGTGGCGCGCTCGTTCGCCGAGACGGGAAAGCCGGCCGATGGTCGGGCGCTGCTGACGCGGCTCAACACGGTGGCGGTCTCCGATCCGGGGATGCAGCTCAACGCGTCCGGCAATCTCGCCAATCTGTCCTTTCTGCTTCAGCGCTGGGACGAGGCGGCGCGCGAAGCGGCCGATTGGCTGAAGATCGCGGCGCAGCAAGGCGCGGCGATCAATCGCGGGTCCATCCTGCAGGTCTCTGCCCTGCGCGCCTGCGCGCTGACGCGATCAGGTCATGGCGACGAGGCGGCGGCGCTGATCGGCGACCTGCTGCTGGCGCAACGCGCCTTGCCGCAACCTGCCCTGACGCTGTTCGTCTGCACGCACGACCTGAGCAAGGCGCACGAGCTACTGGTCAATCGCTTGGCCGATGCGGACAGCCGGGGCTGGGCGCTGCAGCAGATCCAGCCCAAAGGCCGGTCGGGCGTGCTGCCGGAGGAGGTCGACGAGGCGCGGTTCCTGGAGCAGGTGCGGCGCGATCCGGCGGTGCGGACAGCGGCCGAGCAGGTCGGCCGGATCCTGCCTTCACCGGTCGCGAACACCCTGCCGGACGGTTTCGATCCCGACGGCGGCCCTCCCGCCAAGCTCACGCCCGGCAGCGTCTAAAGCCGTTCACCCGATCGCGTCGAGCACCGCCGCGCGCAGCTCGGGAATGCCGAGGCCGCCCTCGCTCGACGTCGCGATGATCTCGGGGTGCGCGGCGGGGCGGCGGCGGGCCTCGTCGGCGGTACCCTGCGTGACGGCGGCCAGCTCGCTCGCCTTGATCTTGTCGGCCTTGGTCAACACCAGGCGATAGCCGACCGCCGCCTTGTCGAGCATGTCGAGGATGTCGCGGTCGACGTCCTTCACGCCGTGGCGCGCGTCGATCAGCACCAGCGCGCGCTTGAGTGCCTGGCGACCGCGCAGATAGTCGTTGATCAGGAACCGCCACTGCCGGACGACCGCGGGCGGGGCCTTGGCGAAGCCGTAGCCGGGCATGTCGACCAGCCGCAGCCGGAGCGGCTCGCCGACATCGAAGAAGTTAAGCTCCTGCGTCCGCCCCGGCGTGTTGGACGTGCGCGCCAGCCCGGTGCGGTTGGCCAGCGCGTTGAGCAGCGACGATTTGCCGACGTTCGAGCGGCCCGCGAACGCCACCTCCGGCGCGTCGGGCGGCGGCAGGTGCTGCAGGCCCGGCGCGGACTTGAGGAAGGTGACCGGCCCGGCGAACAGCCGGCGGGCCGCCTCCAAATCCTCCCCGTCCCGGGGAGGAATGGCGGTCACGTCGGTTGCACCTTGAGCGCGGGATTTTGTGCGTAGAGCAGGCGCTGCTGGCCGATCGAGATCAGGTTCGACGCGACGTAATAGAGCTGCAGCCCGGCCGCGAGCGGCGCGAAGATGAACATCATCACCCATGGCATCAGCCCCATCACCTGCTGCGTCGCCGGGTCCGGCGCGCTCGGGTTCATGCGGAACTGCAGCCACATGGTGATGCCGAGCAGGATCGCGAGCACGCCCAGGTGCAGCACGCCGGGCGGATCGAACGGCAGCACGCCGAACAGGTTGATCGGTGTCAGCGGGTCGGGCGCCGACAGGTCGCGGATCCAGCCGGCGAAGGGCTGGTGCCGCATCTCGATCGTCAGCATCAGCACCTTGTACAGCGCGTAGAAGATCGGGATCTGCAGGAAGGTCGGCAGGCAGCCCGCCAGCGGGTTCACCTTTTCCGTCTTGTAGAGCTGCATCACCTCGCGCTGCATCCGCTCCTTGTCGTCGGCATGGCGCTCCTGCAGCGCCTTCATCTTGGGCTGGATGACGCGCATCTTGGCCATCGAGGCGAACTGCCGCTGCGCGATCGGGAACATCAGCAGGCGGATGGTGACGGTCAGCAGCACGATCGCCACACCGAAATTGCCGACCATGCGGAATAGCCAGTCGAGATAATAGAAGATCGGCTTCTCGACGAGCCGGAACCAGCCCCAGTCGAGCGCATAGTCCAGCTTCTGCGCGACGCCCGCATCCGTGTAGCGGTCGAGCAGCCGCGTCTCCTTGGCGCCGGCGAACAGCTTGATCGTGGTGGTCAGCGATTGCCCCGGCCCGACGCGGCGCTCGCCGAGCGCGATGTCGCCCTGATAATCCTTGCCCGCGCCAGCGCGGAACTCGCCCTGGAAGCGCTGCGCCTGATCGGGGATCAGCGCGGCCAGCCAGTATTTGTCGGTGAAGCCCAGCCAGCCGCCGGTCGAGGCGAACTGCTGCGGGGCGGCGTCGATGTCCTTGAACTTCTGCCCGTAATCGGCCGCGCCGTCATGGACGGACATCGGCCCGACATGGATGTTCCAGCCGGTCTTGTCGGCGAGCGGATCCAGCCGGTTCACGAGCGCGTACGGCGTCACCGCGATCGGCGTCGTTCCCCCGTTGGTCACCGTCTGCCGGATGGTGAAGAGATAATCGCCGTCGACCGCGATCTCCAGCCGGAAGCGCTGGCCGGCGGCGCCGTCCGTCTCCAGCGTGACCGGGCGGCCGGGCGCCAGCACCGGCGCCGATGCGCGCCAGACCGCGTCGGGGGCGGGGCCGCCGCGCCAGCCCGCCTGCGCGAAATAGGCCTGCGGCGCGCCGGCGGGCGAGAACAGCCGCACCGGCGGGGCGTTCGCCGCCACCGTCTCGTGATGGCGGAGCAACAGCAGGTCATCGAGCCGCGCGCCCTTGAGGTTGATCGAGCCCCGCAGCGCGGGCGTCTCAATCCGCACCCGCTGCGTCGCGGCGAGCACGGCCGTGCGGTTGCCGGTCGCCCCCGGCGTGGCGGCGGTGGGCGCGGCGGCGGGGCTGTCGACCGGCTGCGCCTTGCCGTTCACGATTTTCGTCGCGGGCGGATTGGCGGGCGGGAACAGCCGGTGCTGCGCCCACTGCCAGCCGATCAGGATGACGGCGGCGAGCACCAGGAAGGCGATGAAGTTGCGGCGGTCGTCGTTGTTCACCAGGTTGTCCTGCCTGTCATGGCACCGGGTCCGGCCCGAACCCGCCAAAGGGATGGCAGCGCGCGATGCGCTTTACCGCCAGCCACCCGCCCCGCTGCGCGCCATAGCGGGCCAGCGCGGTGATTGCATAGCTGGAACAGCTGGGCTGGAACCGGCAGCTCGGCGGCAGGATGGCCGAGGGGCCGACCTGCCAGCCGCGGACGAGGAGGATGAGGAGGCGGGTCAGCATCCCACTTAGTCACCTCGGCCTTGTGCCGGGGTCCACTGCAGGCCCAGCCTTCCGCTGCGGCATGACGAACTCATCGGACGACCTTGCCGAGCGCCTTGCCCAGTTCTGCGCGCAGCTTCGCGAAGTCCCGCTCGACGCCATCGCCGCGGCCGATCAGCACATGGTCCGCGCCCATGACGCCGTTGTCCGGCAGCAGCTCGCGTGCCAGCGCGCGCAGGCGGCGCTTCAGTCTGTTGCGGACCACCGCGTTGCCGATCTTCTTCGTCACCGTGTAGCCGATCCGCATCCCCGGATGGCCGTCGCCACGCGCGCGGACCAGCAGGACGAAGCCCGGCATGGGCGCCCGCTTGCCGGCGTTCGCCGCGAGGAAATCGCGGCGCTTGGTCAGCGTGCTTAGGCCGACAGCTTCTTGCGGCCGCGCGCCCGGCGCGCCCGGATCACCGCCCGGCCGCCGACCGTCGCCATCCGCGCGCGGAAGCCGTGACGGCGCGCCCGCACCAGGTTGCTCGGCTGAAAGGTCCGCTTCATCGGTCATCCTAACGTCAAACATGAAAATGGCCGCCCCGGGGACGGCCTTCTGAACGGGCGCGCATAGGGGAGCGGAGCCTCCAAGTCAACGCGACGACCGGTCGCGGAGCGCCTTGCGCCGGAGCGCGCTGCGCCGTCGCATCGCGCGGTCCGCCACGTCGCCCAGCTTCGGCCACCGCCGCTTCACACGCGCCCATTGCCGCCGTGCACCGGCCGAGTTGCGCAGCACCAGCACCAGCCCGCCCGCGAACAGGAAGATGCCGCCCGGCCCGGGCAGCACGCCCACAAGGGGCGACGCCACGATCAGCAGCATGCCCAACACCAGCTGGAGCCATCGCGGGAGGGCGGGGAGCCGCATCACCGGCGCATTTGGGGCGGGTGTATTGAGGATGCAAGACAGCGGCCCGGCCCTTTCCGCCCGCCGCAAAGCCGGTAAGAGGGCGGGCAGGGGGAACGGCATGGCGGCGATCGTCTCGACGGTGGCGTATCTGGGGCTGGAGGCGCGCGGGGTCGAGGTGCAGGTGCAGCTCATTCCCGGGCTGCCGGCGTTCAACGTCGTCGGGCTGGGCGACAAGGCGGTGACGGAGAGTCGCGAGCGCGTGCGCGGGGCGATCGCGGCGATGGGGCTGGCGCTGCCGCCCAAGCGCATCGCGGTGAACCTCTCGCCCGCCGACCTGCCCAAGGAAGGATCGCATTTCGACCTGCCGATCGCGATGGCGCTGCTCGGCGCGATGGGCGTCGTCGATGTCGAGGCGCTTGCCGAATACGTCGTGGTCGGCGAGCTTGGCCTTGATGCGCGGATCGCGCCATCGCCCGGCGTGCTGCTCGCCGCGCTGCATGCGGCCGAGGTGGGCAAGGGGCTGATCTGTCCTGCGGCGCAGGGTGCCGAGGCGGCGTGGGCCGGTACGGTCGAGGTGGTCGCGCCGCCCGATCTGCTGTCGCTGCTCAACCACCTGAAGGGCCAGGGCCTGCTCGCCGCGCCGGCGCCGGGCGAGGCCGACCTCGCCGCGCACGGCCCGGACCTGAAGCAGGTCAAGGGCCAGGAGACCGCCAAGCGCGCGCTGGAGATCGCCGCGGCGGGCGGCCACAACCTGCTGATGGTCGGGCCGCCCGGGGCGGGCAAGTCGCTGATGGCGAGCTGCCTGCCCGGCATCCTGCCGCCGCTCGACGCTGCC
Source organism: uncultured Sphingomonas sp. (assembly GCF_964250165.1). Lineage (GTDB taxonomy): Bacteria > Pseudomonadota > Alphaproteobacteria > Sphingomonadales > Sphingomonadaceae > Sphingomonas. Next base: position 41,305 of record NZ_CAXUEK010000018.1, read on the forward strand.
GAGGCGCTGGAGGTGTCGATGGTGCAGTCGGTGGCCGGCACGCTGTCGGGCGGCCGGCTCACCCGCACCCGCCCGTTCCGCACGCCCCATCACAGCGCGTCGATGGCGGCGCTGACGGGCGGCGGGCTGCGCGTGAAGCCTGGTGAGGTCAGCTTGGCGCATCTCGGCGTGCTGTTCCTCGACGAGCTGCCCGAGTTCCAGCGCGCGGTGCTCGATTCGCTGCGTCAGCCGCTGGAGACGGGCGTGGTCAGCGTCGCCCGCGCCAACGCGCACGTCACCTTCCCGGCGCGCGTCCAGCTGGTCGCGGCGATGAACCCGTGCCGCTGCGGCCATCTCGGGGACGCGGGGCTCGCCTGTGCCCGCGCGCCACGCTGCGCGGGCGACTATCAGGCCAAGGTGTCCGGTCCGCTGCTTGATCGGATCGACCTGCATGTCGAGGTGCAGGCGGTCACCGCCGCCGACCTGGTGCTGCCGCCGCCCGCCGAGGGCTCGGCCGAGGTCGCCGCACGCGTCGTCGCGGTCCGGCTGGTCCAGGCCGAACGTTACCGCGCCGAGCCCATCCGCACCAATGCCGAGGTGGAAGGCGCGTTGCTCGATCGCGTCGCCATGCCCGACGAGCCGGGCCGCAGGCTGCTCGCCCAGGCGGCGGAGGCGATGCGGCTTTCCGCGCGCGGCTATACCCGCATCCTGCGCGTGGCGCGGACGATCGCCGACATGGCGGGCGCGGACGGCGTCGGCCGCCTCCACGTCGCCGAGGCGCTCTCCTACCGCCGCCAGCCGCCGCGCGCCTGAGTCTTGCCCGGCGGCCGCGGTCGGAGTAGCGGCGGCGCGGCGCGCGGGCGTGGTGAAACTGGTAGACGCGCCGGACTCAAAATCCGGTTCCGCAAGGAGTGTCGGTTCGAGCCCGACCGCCCGCACCACCGACGAGCTCAGGACGCGAGCTCCTTCTGCTCGCGGCACGCGGCGAACCGGCCGCTCAGCTGTCGATGAATGTTCCGCGTCCGGCGCAGGCGGCGAGGTTGTGGCGGATCCTAGCGACGCTTTCGTCGCGGTCGGCCGGGGACAGGCGCCAGCGGCGGCCGAACGCGGTCCAGCCGTCATCCGCCGCCCGGTAGGTCTGGCACGCCGCAGTGCGCGCGCCGGCGCGGCGGTGCAGATTGGCGGTCACCTCGAGCGCGAGCAGGCGCAGGCGCGCCGTCGACGCATCGTCGCCGTAGCGGCGGCCGAGCGCATCCCAGCCGCGATTGGCGCGCTCCATCAGCGCCGCGCCGTCGGCGGGCAGGCCGGTGCGCGCCAGCGCGTCCGCGACCAGCCGTGACATCGACAGCGCGCGCCGCTGGCTCTGCACGTCGTCCGGGTCCAGCCCCGCCTGTGTCTGCACCAGCCGCAGCGCCGCCTGCGAGACGCGCAGCTGGTCCGCGAAGCGGCGCTGCTCGTTATAGGTGGAGGCGAGGTCGTCGGCGACGTTGGAGGCCTCGTTCACCGCCGCACCGTAAAAGGGTTCGCGGGCATGCGCGTCGGCCTGGATCGCCGCGGCCTCCTTCAGCACGCGTTCGGCGTCGGGGAAGCGCTTGGCGTAGAAATACGCTTCCCCCAGCAGGCGCAGATTGCGCTCCAGCATGTTGCGATCGAGCGGCCGGCGCGCGCGCCCTGCGGCCAGGTCGTGCTCCAGCAGCGTCACCGCCTCGGGTGCCCGGTCGAGCCAGACCAGCGCGTCGCCGGCGCAGATCCGGACCTGCCACGTCGCCGCGGCGCGCGTCGCGGGATCGCCGCCGACCGTCGCCAACACCCTCAGCCCCGCGCGCGCCTCCCGCAGCGCCGCTTTCGCATCGTGGCTGGTGCCATAGATCTGGTTCTGGCAGCGGAGCGAGTAGGCGCGCCCGAGCGGCGGCCCGAGCGCGGCCCAGCCCGGCTCCTCGCGCCGCAGCTGTTCGAGCATGCCGACCGCCTGGGCGAGATCGCGGTGCGCGCGGTCGACATCGCCGAGGTTCGGCGCGTTGCTCATCCCGGCCATCGACGCCGCGCGCAGATAACCGGTCGCGACGTCCAGCCGCACGGCGCGCGGTGCGTGGGGAACCGCGGCGAGCCGGTCGAGATAGGCCTGCGCCGTCTCGCCTACCTGCGCGCGCAGCCGCAGCGTGCCCGGCTGCCGTTCCAGCCGATCGAGCAACGTGAACATCAGATAATGCGCGGTGCGATAGGCGTCGTCGAAGCGCGCCGCCTCGGCGTGGCGGGCCTGCTCCGCGCGACGGTAGTTGCGCTGGTTGACGAGCGCCGCGCCGCAGAGCCCGAGCACCGACAGCAACGCTGCGGCGACGCCGAACCGATGTCGCCGCACGAAGCTGCGCGCGCGATAGGCCGGGCCGCCGTCCATCGCGGCCACCGGCCGCCGTTCCAGCCACGCTTCCAGATCGCTCGCCAGCGCCTGCGCGGTGCGGTAGCGCGCCGCCTCGACCGTGGTGGCGCGGCGGATGATGGCCTGGAGCTCGGCGTCCCGACTGGCGGCGGTGAGCAGCGCCAGCGTTCGGCCGAGGGCATAAACGTCGTCCGCGACCGATGGCGGCGCGCCCGCGAGGCGCTCGGGGCTGGCGAAGCCGGGGGTCAGCGCGCCGGCGGCGGGCAGCGCGTCCGAACCGAGCAGCCGCGCAACGCCGAAATCGAGCAGCTTCACCCGACCGCCTTCGCCGACCAGCAGGTTGGCGGGCTTCACGTCGCCATGCGCGATGAGACGGGTGTGCGCGAACTCCACCGCCTGCGTCGCCTGCAGCACCAGCCGGACATTGGCGGCGAGCGGGCGGCCCGCCGCGCCGCGGTCGATCGCCTCGCCCGCGACATATTCCGTTGCCAGCCACGGCCGCCCGTCCGGCGCGACGCCGGCGTCGATCAGCCGCGCGACATTGGGGTGCTCGATGCGCGCGAGCAGCCGGCGCTCGGCGACGAAGGCGTCCGCGGCGCGCCCGGTCACATGATGGCGGATCAGCTTCAAGGCGACCTGCTGATCGAACAATCCGTCTGCCCGCTCGGCGAGATAGACGACGCCCATCCCGCCGCGCCCCAGCTCCCGCGCGACGCGGAAGTTGCCGAGCCGCTCGGGCGGGGGCGGGGGCTCGGCGGGCGATGGCCCGGCGGGCGGGGTGGTCGGCAGCGAGCCTGACCGCTCATCGGCGGCGGCCAGCGCCTGCACGGCGGCGATCAGCTCCGGATCGTCGGCCGTGACCTCCCGAAGCCAGCGGTCGCGGTCCGGCGGCGGTTGGTCGAGCAGCCGGTCGAACAGGCCGAGCACCCGCCGCTCGAACTCGACGCGCATCAGCCGGCCGCGAGCTCCTTGAGCAGCCAGGCACGTGCCAGCCGCCAGCGCCGGAGCGCCGTGCTTTCCGAGCAGTCGAGCTGTTCGGCGATCTCGGCCATGGTCAGGCCGACATAGAAGCGGAGCTGCACCACCGCCGCGCCGTCCGCGTCGATCGCCGCATAATCTTCGAGCAGCCGGTCGAACTGCTCCAGATCCACCGTCGCGGCCGCGACGTCATGATCATCCCAGCGCGTCAGCAGCGCGACGTCGCGCTTGGCGGCGCGGCGGCGGCGGATCTCCTCGATCAGGGTGGCGCGGATGACGCGCGCGCTCAGCGCCAGGAAATGCGCCTCGTCGTTGATCGGCGTGACCCCGCGCGAGAGCAGGCGCATCGCCGCCTCGTGCGCCAGATCGGTCGGCTGGATGGTCACCGCGCCGCCGCTGCGCCGGAGCACGCGGCGCGCCAGCAGCCTGAACTCCTGATAATAAGCCGCAAGGAAGCCGGCATCGATCCGTGCAGGGACGGTCGCCTCGCCGGCAGGGACGGTCGCTTCGCTCGCGCTGCTGACGTCCGATGTCATGGGCGACCTCCGGCCGGACCTCTTCCCGCTGCCTCGACCGAGATCAAGCGGAAAGGACCGGGCGCGGAACGCCAAACCGGCACGCGCGTGCCGGAGCGGGACAGGGTGGCGGCCCGGCCGCGACGGCACCGCCGAGCTGGGCGTGCCGCTCACCGGCTCAGCGGCCGTGCGGGCGGGTGTTGATGTGGACCCCGTTCTGCGCCAGCGCGGCGATGATCTGCGCGGCGTGCGCATTGCCGCCGTCCGCGAGCTGCTGCGTGCCGCGCGCGAGCGAGTCGAGCTGCCCGTCGATGCGGGTGATGAGCGCGTCGTTCTGTCGCTGCCGCTCCAGGGCCTGCGTCAGCTCGCCATGCGCGCGGACCAGATCGACCCCGGTGGCGATCAGGACCAGGCACAGCGCCGCCTGGGTGAGCATGAGGCCGAGACCACCATTGGACCGCATGATCGCGCCTCTACTTGGCGTCGGCGGCAGGCGTCGCCGCACTGCCGCCGGGCGCCTGCCGGAAGGTGATGCCGTTGCGCGCGAGCAGCGCCCGGATCTGCGTGTCGCCGGTTTCCGCCGCACTCTTGGCGAGCAGGCGGATCAGGCTGTTGTTGACGTTCGCGGCCGCCTGCGCCCCGGCGATCTTCGCCTGGCCGGCCGCCACCTGGGCCTGCAGCGAGCGGTTGACCGCCCCCATCACGACCAGCACCGTCGCCGCGAGCAGGGCGATGACGCCCAGCACCAACTGCACGCGATCCCGCCGCCCGACTGTTCCTTCCGCCATCACCTTCCCCCCTTCAACCCCGCGACGGGGGGCTCAGGCCGCCCGGAGCGCCGCCGCCTTGCGCCGCCGCATCATCACGCCGAGCGAGCCGAAGCCGACCAGCATCATCGTCCAGCTCGCCGGCTCCGGCACCGCTCCGGTCGGCGGCGTGATGACCCCGCCGGTCACGCGGGCCGTGACAGTGACGCGGATCGGGCTCAGCTGCAAGTCGGTCAGACCGGTGTAGCGGCTGTAGCCGTTGAAGGTCAGGACGTCCGTATAGGTGCCGTCCGCCAGCCCGGAATAGGTGAAGCTGAGCGCGTTCCCCATGTCCGTGCCGCCGCCGGTCAGGCCGGTGAAGGTCTGGCCGTTGAACGTGTAACCCGTGCCGCCGGTCGAGCCGAACGTGCCGCCCAGCGTCTCGTCATAGGCGAAATTGGGGATCGCGTTGGTCACGCCCAGATCGGTGCTCGTCGAACCGGAGCCGGAGAAGCTGCCGAGATCGAGCGCATAGTCGGTAACCGAGCCGGTCAGCGTGCCGACGCCGAAGTCCTTCAACACCTGCGCCACCGCGATCTGCGTCACCGTGCCGCTGAAGTTCACATTCTGCGACGGCAGGTCCGCCGGAGCGAGATCGGGGTCGGTCGATTGGAAATTGATCTGGGCCGTGCCGGTGTAGTTGCCCGCGGTCGCGGTGTTCTCGGCGAAGCTGAGTGCGCCCTGCTGGCCGCCGGCGAGCGATGCCGGCGCGGTTCCCGTCACGCCGGTGGGCAGCGAGCCGATGCTGGTGGACAGCGAGTCGTTCAGCGCGCCGTTGGCGCCATTGGTGACGGAGACGCTCGCGGTCGGCGCGGCGGAACCCTGGCGCACGGTGGCGAAGGCGACGCTGTTGGTCCCGAGCTGCGCGACCGCGAGCTGATAGACCTTGCCGGTCACCGTCTCCACCTGGCTGGGCAGCGCCGCCTGGGCGAGGCCGCTCGTGCCGGTGCCGTCGGTGGCGAGCCCGTAGGTCACCGTGCCGCTCAGCGTGCCCGATGCGCCGGTGTTGAGCGACACCGTCGACGTGGCGCTGCCGCCCGCCGCGATCAGCGCCGTCGGACGCGTGCCCGTGGCGCCGCTTGCTCCCGTCGCGCTCGTCACCGCCAGGCTTTCCGAATATTGTCCGGAGGGCGCGGTGTTGGCGATCGTGACGAGGCCCGACAGCGTGCCGCCGACGCGCGTCGCGCCGAGGTTGATCGGGTTGGGCGTGAGGCTCGCGGCCGCCGGATTGTAGGCCGCGCCGGTGATCGTCAGCGTCCGGTCGGCGACATTGTCGAAGTTGTTGGCGACGGTGATCGTGTTGCCCGACAGCGAGCCGGCCTGCGTGCCCGTGTAGCTGAGCGTCACGTCGGTGCTGCCGCCGTTCGGGCCGACCACGAAATTGCTCGACGAGATGGCGACCGTGTTGGTGACCGGGCTTTCCACCGCGCCGCGCAGCGTCGTCAGCGTGCCGTTGTTGGTGATGGTGAGCGTCGTCGAGCTGGTGCCGCCGAGCCGAACATTGCCGACGTTGAGCGTGCTGTCGGCGAGGTTCAGCCCCGCGCCCGACAGGTCCTGCGTGGCGCTGGCGGCGAGGATCAGTCCCGAGCCGGTGACGTTGGCGTGGGCGTTGAAGGCGTTGCCCGACCCGAAGGCGGCGTTCTGGTAGTCGCTCTGGACCAGGATGTCGTTGCCGCCGAGCGCCAGCGATCCGTTGTTGACGAGCGTGCCGGCCTGCGACGGACCGCCCGCGCCCGCCAGGTTCAGGGTCGCGCCGGCGTTGGACCGGACGAGGCCGGTCAGGCCGGAGATCGCCTGGCTGTTGAGCGTGCCGCCGTCGGCGACGACGGAGCCGGTGTTGGTGATCGCCACGCCGACCGTGCCGTTGCCGGTCACCAGCCCGCTGCTGGCGAGCGCGCCCGGCTGGGTGAAGGTGCCGCCGCTGAGCGACAGCACGCCGGCGTTGGTGACGGCGTTCGAGGCGGCGAACACGCGGCCGCCGCCGATCTGCAGCTGGCCCGACTGGGCGATGGTGGTGAGCGACTGGTCGATCGTCGTCGCCGTGCCGCCGCTGAGCGGCAGCGCCTCCAGCACCGAGTTCGCGCCCGAAAGCGTGACGGTGGTGTCGAGGCCGGCATGGTTGGTGCCGATCTGGACGATGCTGCTCGCCGCCGACGAGCGCAGGTCGACGATGCTGGCCGCGCCGCTGGTGATCGACTGATAGAAGCCGCGGTCGAGCACGCCCCCGGCTTCCAGGTTCACCAGATTGGCGTCGTTCTGCATGATGAAGCTGCTGCCCGTGCCCGCCGCGAACGAGCCCGAGGCGGCCTGTTCGTAGCGGCCCGAATTGAGGCTGAGCGTGTTGCCGCCATTGTCGGCCTGGATGATGCCGGTGTTGTACAGGGTCGCGTTGGCGTCCGACCCGCCCAGGTTGGAGCCGCCCGAGCCGCCGCTGCCGGAATAGGGGTCGATCGTGATCGTGCCGGCGGTCGCCCGGATGTTGCC
>NZ_CAXUEK010000018.1:48453-48808 GCF_964250165.1 uncultured Sphingomonas sp.
CGAGGTAGGTCTGGTCGTAGCCGATCTCGCCCGAGCCGTTTACCGTCAGCCCGGCGCCGATCGTCGTCACGGCGTAACTGCCGCCGAGCAGCACGCGATTGCCGCCACTGTCGTTGAGCGTGAGCACGCCCGTCCCGCCAAGCGTGACGGCGGCACCGCTTTCGCTGCCGATCCGGGCGTTGCCGCCGCCGCCGCTGGCGAGGGTGATCGTACCGTTGTCGGTGATTGCCCCGTTGACATAGGCGTTCACCGCGCCGGCGCTCGCGTCGAACCGCAGGTTACTGCCGCTGGTGAGCGTCGTCCCCTGGAGGTAGATGTTGCTGTTGGTGCTGTAGAGCAGGCCGGAGCCGACGCT
>NZ_CAXUEK010000019.1:0-48286 GCF_964250165.1 uncultured Sphingomonas sp.
TCGCTCATCACGTTGCGGTGGAACCAGGGCGGGCGGAACGTGCCCTCCGCCACCATCCAGCGCGGGGGAAAGATCACGACATCGGCGTTGGCCCGGCCCGGGACGTCGCTGGGCGAGGTCAGCAGCGTGAAGATCGACGGATCGGGATGATCGAAGCTGACCGTGTTGATCGCGTTGAACCGCGACAGGTCATACCGCCACGGCGCGAGGTTGCCGTGCCAGGCCACTACGTCGAGCGGCGAATGGTCCAGCGTCGTCGTCCACAGCGAGCCCATGAACTTCTGGATCACCTGGGTCGGCTCGTCCCGGTCCTCGAACCAGGCGACCGGCGTCTCGAAGTCGCGCGGATTGGCGAGCCCGTTGGCGCCGATCGGCCCGAGATCGGGCAGCCGGAACAGCGCGCCGTGATTCTCCGCGACATAGCCGCGCGCCTTGCCGTCGGGCAGCAGCGCGCGGAAGCGCACGCCGCGTGGCACCAGCGCGATCTGCCCGGGCGAGACCTCGATCCGGCCCAGCTCGGTCAGCAGCTCCAGTCGCCCGTCCTGGGGGATGAACAGCAGCTCGCCGTCCGCGTCCACGAACACGCGGGCGGCCATGTCCTGCGACGCCGCATAGACGTGCACCGCGACGCCCTCCAGATCGGCGGGATCGCGGTTGGCGAGCAGCGTCGTCATCCCGTCGACCAGATCGACGCCCGCGTCCGCGTCCGGCAGCGGGTCCCAGCGCAGCCGATTGGGGGCGAGCGGCGCGTCGCCGGTCCCCGGGGCGAACCGCGCCGCGCCGTCGTATCGCCGGAACGCCGGGTGCTCGGCGGTCGGCCGCATCCGGTAGAGCCACGACCGCCGGTTCTCGTGCCGCGGCGCGGTGAAGGCGGTGCCCGACAGCTGCTCGGCATATAATCCGAACGCCGGCCGCTGCGGCGAATTGCGCCCGATCGGCAGCGCGCCGGGGACGGCCTCGGTCGAGACGTGGTTGCCGAAGCCGGGCTGATAGACCGCGGCGGCGGCGGCGGCGGTGATCGGCTGCTGAGCGGTCATCGTTTTCTCCTGAACCCCTCTCCCGCAAGGGGAGAGGGAGGGACCCGCCGCCGTCAGGCGGTGGGAGGGTGAGGGACTGGATCGCATGTCGGCAACACCCCCTCACCCTGCGCGCTGGCGCGCGCCGTCCCTCTCCCCTGAAGGGAGAGGGACCGAAGTCAGGCGTCGACCTGGATCACGCCCCGGCGGATCTGGTCGAGCTCGATGCTCTCGAACAGCGCCTGGAAGTTGCCGTTGCCGAAGCCCTCATTGCCCTTGCGCTGGATAATCTCGAAGAAGATCGGCCCCACCATCGTCTCGGTGAAGATCTGCAAGAGGATGCCCTCGCCACGCTCGACCGAACCGTCGATCAGGATGCGGTTGCGACGCAGCCGCTCCAGGTCCTCGCCATGGCCGGGCACGCGCTTGTCGACCAGCTCGTAATAGGTCTCGATCGTGTCCTGCAGCGTCACGCCGCGCGCGCGCAGCTTCTCGACCGTGTCGAAGATGTCGGGCGTGGTCAGCGCGAGGTGCTGGATGCCCTCGCCATGATAGTCGCGGATGAACTCCTCGATCTGCGAATTGTCGTCCTGCGATTCGTTCAGGGGAATGCGGATCGCCTTGTCGGGCGCGATCATCGCCTGGCTGAACAGCCCGGTCGCCTTGCCCTTGATGTCGAAATACTTCTGTTCCTCGAAGCCGAACAGCGTGCGGTAGAAGGTGCTCCACACCTGCATCTGCCCGCGCCGGACATTGTGGGTGAGATGGTCGAGCAGGTCGAGCCCGACGCCGTTCTCCCGCTCCGCCTGTTCCCAGCCGGGGATCGGCTCCCAATCCGCATACAGGTCCGCGTCGGCCGGGATGAAGTAGAGGTAGGAGCCGCCGATGCCGACGATCGCGGTATCGTCCTCCTCCGTCCGCTCGGCGCCGTGCGCCAGCGCCCATGCGAAGGCCTTGGCGGGATCCGCCACGCGGAACGCCATCGCGCTGGCCGATGGTCCGTGCGCGGCGCGGAACGCGGCGACGCGCCCCGTCTCGTCGCGGTTGAGCATCAGGTTGATGCGCCCCTGCTTGTAGCGGGTGATCGCCTTCCGCGGATGCGTGTGCGTGGCGACGAAGCCCAGCTGCTCGAACTGCCGCGCCAGCACGTCCGGCTCGGGCGAGGTGAACTCGACGAACGCGAAGCCGTCGAGGCCTAGCGGGTTCTGCGCCGGAGTGGCGGTGTCGGTCGCGGCATCGTCGAGCGCCATGGTCGGCTCCTCATTAGTTTCATCTGAAACTATCCCGCTTGCCGTGCGGGAGTCAAACGCTACACGCTGGGCGGATGGCCAACCGGCTCGCGCTCGATCGGTTCCTCCCCTACCGGCTGTCGGTCGCGTCCAACCTGGTGAGCGACCGCATCGCGCAGGCGTATCGCGCGCTGTTCGGCCTCACCATCCCCGAATGGCGACTGGTCGCCGTCGCCGCGGAGGCGGGCCCGATCGCCCCCGCGACGCTCGGCGAGCGGACGCGGATGGACAAGGTGACGGTCAGCCGCGCGGCGACGGCGCTGGTGGCGCGCGGCCTGCTGGCGCGCGCGCCGCACGGGCAGGACCGCCGCTCGCACCTGTTGGCGCTGACGGACGCCGGCCGCGCCCTCTACGCCCGCGTCGCGCCCGAGGCGCTCAAGCTCGAGCGCCGGCTGCTCGCGAGCTTCAGCGCCGAGGAAGTCGCCACGCTGACGGCGATGCTGCGGAGGCTGGAGGAGGCGGCGGTGAACTAAGGCTGTCCTACACGCCGCCTCGCCGCTATGATCGCGCAGCGCTCTTTCTCATCACGAACGGCGCTCCGTGTTCCCGCGCGGGGAAGCCCTTTGGCATTGGCTTTCGTCCTCGCGGGCGCCGCAAACGCGTTCATGCCTGAAGATAGGTTGAAGATAAGGCCGGCGCGCCATCCCCTTGTCACCCGCGTCGCCCTCCGCCAAGCGCCGGCCCGACGACGCAGAGGGAATCAATGGGATGATCGACAAGGCAGGCCTTCTCGTCGCCGAGCCGCTGGCGCGCTTCATCGACGAGCATGCGCTCCCCGGCACGGGGCTGGACTCGGACGCCTTCTGGCAGGGCGCGGCCGCCATCTTCGCCCGCTTCGCGCCGGAGAATCGCGATCTGCTGGCGCGGCGCGACCAGCTCCAGCTGGAGATCGACGCGCGGTATCAGGCCGGCCAGCTCGTCGACGAAGCCTTCCTCCGCGACATCGGCTACCTCGTCCCCGAACCCGCCCCGTTCGCGGTCACGACGCAGAACGTCGACCCGGAGGTCGGCACCACCGCCGGCCCGCAGCTCGTCGTCCCCGTCCTCAACGCCCGCTTCCTCCTCAACGCCGCCAACGCCCGCTGGGGCAGCCTCTACGACGCACTTTACGGCACCGATGCGCTCGGCTCGCCCAATCCGGGTGGCCCGTATGACAAGGGGCGCGGCGCGCAGGTCATCGCCTGGGCCAAGGCGTTTCTCGACCAGGCCGTGCCGCCAGCCGAGGGCGGCTGGACCGACTGGACCGGCGGCGACCTGAACCTTGACAACCCGGCGCAGCTCTTCGGTCACGCCGGCGACAATCCGCTGTTGAAGCACAACGGCCTCCACATCGAAGTCGTGATCGACCGCACCCATCCGATCGGCCGTGACGACCCCGCCGGCATCGCCGACGTGATCCTCGAATCCGCCATCACCACCATCGTCGACCTGGAGGACTCGATCGCGGCGGTGGACGCCGACGACAAGGTCGCGGCCTACGCCAACTGGCTCGGCGTGATGCGCGGCGATCTGACCGATACCTTCGAGAAGGGCGGCCGCACGCTCACCCGCCGGCTGAACGAGGACCGCCGCTATACCACGCCCAATGGCGGCGAGCTCGTCCTGCCCGGTCGCTCGCTGCTCTTCGTCCGCAACGTCGGCCACCTGATGACCACGCCCGCCATCCTCCTGCCGGACGGCGGCGAGGCCCCCGAGGGCATCCTCGACGCGATCGTCACCTCCCTCTGCGCGCGCCACGACAAGGGCATGAACAGCCGCACCGGCTCGATCTACATCGTCAAGCCCAAGATGCACGGCCCCGACGAGGCCGCCTTCACCGACCGCCTGTTCGACGCGGTGGAGGACCTGCTCGGTCTCGCGCGCCACACGATCAAGATCGGCGTGATGGACGAGGAGCGCCGGACCAGCGCCAATCTCGCCGCCTGCATCCACGCGGTGAAGGACCGGATCGTCTTCATCAACACCGGCTTCCTCGACCGCACCGGCGACGAGATGCACACCGCGATGCGCGCCGGCCCGATGATCCGCAAGGGCGAGATGAAGCAGTCCCCCTGGATCAGGGCCTATGAGGACCGCAACGTCCAGATCGGCCTCGCCTGCGGGCTGGCCGGCCGCGCGCAGATCGGCAAGGGCATGTGGGCCGCCCCCGACATGATGGCCGACATGCTGGCGCAGAAGATCGCCCATCCGCTGACCGGCGCGACGACGGCCTGGGTGCCGAGCCCCACCGCCGCGACGCTGCACGCGACGCACTATCACCGGGTCGACGTCGCCGCGCGCCAGGCCGAGCGCCGGTCGGAGCCGGTCGCGCCGCTCGCCGACCTCTTGACCGTCCCGGCGGCGGCGGGGCGCAACTGGACGCCGGAGGAGGTGCGCGAGGAGCTCGACAACAACGCGCAGGGCATCCTCGGCTATGTCGTCCGCTGGATCGATCAGGGCGTCGGCTGCTCGAAGGTGCCCGACATCCACGATGTCGGCCTGATGGAGGACCGCGCGACGCTGCGCATCTCCTCCCAGCACATCGCCAATTGGCTGCTCCACGGCGTCGCCACCCCGCAGGAGGTCGACTCCGCCTTTACCCGCCAGGCCGCGGTCGTGGATCGGCAGAACGCCGGCGACCCGCTCTATCGGCCGCTCGCGCCCGACAGCCTGGCAATGCGCGCCGCCCGCGCGCTGGTGTTCGAGGGCGTCGGCCAGCCCAACGGCTATACCGAGCCGCTCCTCCACCGCTTCCGCCTGGAAGCGAAGGCGGCGGAGCATGATTGGGCGGAGAGTTGATCGGCTGCACCCGTCATGCCGGCCTTGCGCCGGCATCCAACGCCGGATTGGTCAAACGACCAGGAGCCGTTCCAAGCCATCACGCCCGACCTGCGTTGGATCCTAGCGCAAGGCCGGGGTGACGAAAGGAGAAAAGGATGCCCCTCTACCGCATCGCCGGCGTCCAGCCGCAGGTCCCCGCCTCCGCCTGGGTCGCCCCCTCGGCCGACTTGATCGGCGATGTCCAGCTCGGCGAGGAAGCGTCGGTCTGGTTCGGCGCGGTGATCCGGGCCGACAATACGCCGATCCTGATCGGCGCGCGCACCAACATCCAGGAAGGGGCCATGCTCCACTCCGATCCCGGCGCGCCGCTGACGATCGCCGCGGACTGCACGGTCGGCCACCATGCCATCCTGCACGGCTGCACGATCGGCCCCAACGTACTGATCGGCATGGGCGCGACCGTGCTCAACCGCGCGGTGATCGGCGAGAATTGCCTGGTCGGCGCGGGCGCGCTGGTGACCGAGGGCAAGAGCTTCCCGCCCGGTCATCTCATCGTCGGCAGCCCCGCGCGCGCCGTGCGTCCGCTCGACGAGGCCGCCATCGCCGGCCTGCGCCTGTCTGCCCGGCATTACGCCGCCAGGGCGCGGGATTATGCCGCCGATCTGCACCGGCTTGGCTGAACACGGGCACATTTCTGCGACAATTCGTCGGTAGGCGCGCCTGCTCACCGGGACTGGGGTTGGCATGCGCAGCGTTGGCTTGACGATGATGGCGCTCGGCGTCCTGCCGGCCGCCGCCACGGCGCAGCAGCCGCCCGCGCCGGCCGCCCCATCCGCCACGCCTGCGCCGCAGCCCGTGCCCCCCGCCGCCGCCGTGCCCGCGCCCGAGCAGCAGGCCGCGCCGCCTGCGCGGACGCCGCGCCCCGCCGTCGGTCAGGCGCCCGACAATGCCGACATCTCCGACGAGCCCGACGTCATCGTCACCGGCCAGCGCAACCTGCCCGGCTCGGTGATCGGCGACATTCCGTCCGAGGAGCAGCTCGGCCCCGCCGACATCCGCAGCTACGGCGTCAGCTCGGTCGCCGACCTGCTGAACGAGCTCAGCCCGCAGACGCGCTCCGGCCGCGGCTCCGGCGGCGCGCCGGTGGTGTTGCTCAACGGCCGCCGCATCTCCTCCTTCGCCGAGATCCGCGACCTGCCGACCGAGGCGATCGCCCGCGTCGACATCCTGCCCGAGGAGGTGGCGCTCAAATACGGCTACACCGCCGACCAGCGGGTGGTGAACTTCGTGCTGCGCCGCCGCTTCCGCGCCATCACCGCCGAGGTCGCCGATCGCATCTCGTCGCGGTTCGACCGCAACGGGCCGCAGGGCGAGCTCGACCTGCTCAACATCCGCCAGGACCGCCGCTTCAACCTCCACAGCTCCTACCAGGAGAACAATCCGCTGTTCGAGGACCAGCGCACGGTCCTCGGCTCGGCCAGTCCGTTCGCGGTCGGCGGCAACGTCGTCGGCGTGAACGGCGGCGCGCTCGATCCGTCGCTGGGCGGCCTGACCGAGGCGGGCGTACCCGCCGCCGGTGGCGGAACGCTCGCCGACTTCGCTGCCGCCCCGCTCAACAGCACCGATCTCGGGCCATACCGCACGCTGCTGGGGCGGAGCCGCACGCTGTCGGTCAACTCCACCTACTCGCGCAACATCTTCGGCCATGTCGGGGCGACGGTGAACGCGCGGCTGGAGGGCGACGACGGACGCAGCGACCAGGGCCTGCCCACCGTCTCGCTGTTGGTCCCGGCCGGCAACCCCTTCTCGCCGTTCAGCCAGGCGGTGCTGGTCGACCGTGCCGTCACCGGCTTCGGCAACATCCAGCAGCGCACCTCCAGCCTCGCCGGCCATCTCGGCGCGACGCTGAACGGCGACCTGCACAAGTGGCGCTGGAACGTCATCGCCAATTACGACAATACGACGTCGACGACGCTGACCGACACCGGCGTCGACGCCGGCGGCTTCCAGGCACGGCTGAACGCCAATGATCCGACCGCCAATCCCTTCGCCGCCTTGCCCGCCGGGGCGCTGACCGCGTTGCCGCAGAGCTTCGCGCGCAGCCACGCCACCGACGCCAACATCGACGCGCAGGCCAACGGCACGCTGTTCCGCCTGCCCGCGGGCGATGTCTCGACCAGCATCGCGGTCGGCGGCGACACCAGCGACTTCGCCAGCCGCTCGATCCGCGGTGCCCTGGTGCGGACCGGCCAGGTCTCGCGCGACAGCGGCACCGGCCGGCTCAACATCGACCTGCCGATCACCAGCCGCAGCAAGGGCGTGCTCGGCGCGATCGGCAACCTGTCGCTCAACGGCAACGCGAAGGTGGAGCAGCTGTCGGACTTCGGTACGCTGACGACGCTCGGCTACGGCGCGAACTGGCAGCCGGTTGAGCCGCTGCGCATCATTGTCTCGGTGACGGATCAGGACGGCGCGCCGACCGCCCAGCAGCTCGGCAATCCGCAGGTAGTGACGCCCAACGTCCGCGTCTTCGACTATGTCCAGGGCACCACCGCGACCGTGACGACGGTGAGCGGCGGCAACCCCGCGCTGCAGGGCTTCAGCACCCATACCGCCAAGGTCGGGCTGACGCTGAAGCCGTGGAAGAGCCACGACCTGACGATCATCGCCAACTACGTCACCAGCCATGTCGACGATCCGGTCGCCAGCTTCCCGGCGGCGACCGCGGCGATCGCGGCAGCGTTCCCGGGCCGCTTCACCCGCGATCCGGCCACCGGCACGCTGCTGCGCGTCGACACCACGCCGATCAACTTCGCGCGTACATCCCGTTCGGAGCTGCGCTACGGCTTCAACCTGTCGCTGCCGCTGAAATCGGACCTGCAGCGGAAGTTCGAGGCGTTCCGCAACGGCACCGGCCCGAACCCGTTCGCCGGGCTCAATTTCCCCGGTTTCGGCCGGCGGCCCGGGCAAGGCGACGGCGCGTCCGGCCGCGGTCAGGGCGGTACGCCGGAGCAAGGCAGCGCGCCGGCACAGGGGCAAGGCGCCGGCGCCGATCAGGGCCAACCCGGCACTTCGCCGCCGGCCGGCGATGCGGCCGCGCCCCCCACCGGCGCGCTACCTGCGCCCGGTCAGGGTGGCGGCTTTGGCGGTGGTCGCGGCGGCTTCGGCGGACCGGGCGGCGGCGGCGGCGGCGGTGGCCGGGGCGGGTTCGGCGGGCGCGGGCAGGGTGGCGGCCGCCTGCAATTCGCGCTCTACCACACCTGGCACTTCACCGACGACGTGCTGGTGGCGCCGGGCGGCCCGCGCCTCGACCTGCTCAACGGCGACGCGATCGGCTCGACCGGCGGCCAGTCCCGGCACGAGCTGGAGGGGCAGGCGGGCTACAGCAACAACGGGCTGGGCGCGCGGCTGTCGGAAAATTTCCAGAGCGCCACCCGGGTCAACGGCGGCACGGCGGGAGCGCCCGAGCAGCTCCGTTTCGGCGCGCTGGCGACGACCAGCCTGCGCCTGTTCTTCGATCCCACCGCCCGCGTCGACCTGTTGCGCAAGCATCCCTGGGTGCGGGGAACGCGGCTGACCTTCTCGATCGACAACCTGTTCGACGCGCGCCAGCACGTGACCGACCAGACCGGCGCGACGCCGGTAAGCTACCAGCCCGACCTGCTCGATCCACTGGGAAGGACGATCAGGCTGTCGATCCGCAAGCTATTCTTTTAAATTCGAACGCGATCATTTGAATCAGTAGGGACTCACACACGGACGTGATTTGCTGATTCATGGTGCTGACCGGAAGGCGGCTGGCACGGATGGGCAAGGTATATTCGGACGATCTGCGTCGGCGGGTGGTTTGCGGTGATGGCGGCGGGCAGGAGTGCGGTGATGTTGGTGCGGTATTCGACGTGGCGCCGAGCACGGCGGGCAACTGGTATCGGCGCTATCGTCGCGAGAGCAGCCATGCGGCGCGGCCGCTGGGAGGCGATCGGCGCTCGAAGCTGACGGAGCATGCGGGCTGGATCGGCGAGCGGCTGGCGGAAACGCCGGAGCTGACGTTGTTGCCACCTGTTCGGGCTGGCTCGCGCCACCCAGATAAGTGAAGGGGAGAGAGGTATCTCAAGCCATTATTGAGGCTGATCCTCGTCAACCGGCGGCGGTTTGACGAGTGCGGGCAGTGCCCTGCGCGAGCCGTCGTCGAGCGGCGCTCGGTAGGCCGCAGTTGGATCGGCGCTATTGTTGACCCGATAGCGCTGCACCCGCAGATCGAGTCGGCCGTTGACGCGCGTCGCCAAGCGGTTGTTGACGCGAAGGGGATTCAGGTCCGCCGGTTCGCCATTGGCGTTGAGGCGCACACCATAGGCTTCCTTGGTGCTGCGGACCGTGTTCGTGGTCTGGGCGCCCGCTGGTCTAAGCGTGGCAAATGCCGTCACCAGGATTACTACGAACGACCTTGAATGCATGACGCTGACTTACGTGCTTGGCCTCTGTTGCGCCACGGGGAATCGCCTGACCCGTACCCAAGCGGGAGTAGGCCTGCAGATATGCTCATCGGACGCGACTCAGCTAACAGCTGGCTGGAGCCAGGACCGCGACAGGCGCAGGGAAGCTGCGCGATGCCCGCGTCGGTCGCGAACGAGCCTGATTCCAGGTAGTTTGATTGACCCGCGGGTCACGCCGGCGAAGCGGGTCGCTCCGCGATCATCATCTTTCCGTCTGGCCTCAAATCTCCAGCTGCGATCCCAGCTCCACCACCCGATTGGTCGGCAGCTTGAAGAAGTCCATCGCGCTTTCGGCGTTGCGGACCATCCAGGCGAACAGCTTCTCGCGCCAGATCGCCATGCCCGGCCGATCGGACGGGATCAGCGTCTGGCGGCCCAGGAAATAGCTGGTCTCCATCCGTTTCAGCGGCGCGTCGTCGATGCGGATCGCCGCCAGCCCGGCAGGCACGTCGATCTCGTCCATGAAGCCGTAGTGGAGCACCACGCGCATGAACCGGTCGTCGATCGGCTGGAGCTCGAGCCGCGCGTCGGCCGGGATGGTCGGCACCTTGGCGATCGCGACCGTGACGATGATGATGTGCTCGTGCAGCACCTTGTTGTGCTTGACGTTGTGCAGCAACGCGTGCGGCACGCCCTCGCGCGATGAGCTGAGGAACACCGCGGTGCCGGGCACGCGTTCCAGGCTCTTGCGCGCGGAGCGGGCGAACAGCTCGGCGGGCATCGCGCCTTCCGCAAGGCGCGCGCGCATGATCTCGCGGCCCTTCGCCCAGGTCGTGAGCAGCGTGAAGGCGATCGCCGCGATCAGCAGCGGGAACCAGCCGCCGTCGGGCACCTTGGTCGCATTGGACGCGAAATACAGGCCGTCCACGACGACGAACAGCCCGGTCAGCGCGAACGCCAGCGGCTTGGGCCAGCGCCAGACCGAGACGGTCAGCACGCCCAGCATCAGCGCGGTGATCAGCATGGTCCCGGTCACCGCGATGCCATAGGCCGCGGCGAGCGCGCCCGAGCTGCGGAAGCCGAGCACCAGCGCCACGACGAGCACCAGCAGCCCCCAATTGACCAGCGGCACATAGATCTGGCCGATCGCGTGCTCGCTGGTATGCGCGATGCGCAGCCGCGGCAGGAAGCCGAGCTGCACCGCCTGCTGCGCCACCGAAAACGCGCCGGAGATCACCGCCTGGCTGGCGATCACGGTGGCGGCGGTGGCGAGGATGACGAGCGGAAAGCGCGCCCAGTGCGGCGCCATCAGGAAGAAGGGATTGCTGACGGTCGCCGGCGTGCCCAGGATCAGCGCACCCTGCCCCAGGTAATTGAGCATGAGGCAGGGCAGCGCGATGTAGAGCCACGCGATCGAGATCGCCTTGCGCCCGAAATGCCCCATGTCGGCGTAGAGCGCCTCCGCCCCCGTCACCACCAGCACGATCGAGCCGAGCGCCAGGAAGGCGAGGCGGAAATCGAGCAGGAAGAAGTTGAGCCCCCACCAGGGATTGATCGCGGACAGGATCGCGGGACGCGCGACGATGTTGGCGATGCCCAGCGCCGCCAGCACGCCGAAATAGAACAGCATCACCGGCCCGAACAGCGCCCCCACGCGCGCCGTGCCGCGGCTCTGGATCGTGAACAGCGCCACGAGGATGCCGATCGACAGCGGCAGCACGAGCCGCGTCATGCCGCTTTCCACGACGGTGAGCCCCTCCACCGCCGACAGCACCGAGATGGCGGGCGTGATGATGGCGTCGCCGAAGAACAAGGCGGTGGCCGCGATGCCCAGCATCATCAGCCCCTTGCTCCAGCGCCGCTGACCGACGCGATCCGCGACCAGCGCGAGCAGCGCCAGGCTGCCGCCCTCGCCGTGATTGTCGGCGCGCAGGATGACGAAGACGTATTTGACCGTCACGATCAGCATCATCGTCCAGAACACCAGCGACAGCACGCCGAAGACGTGCGGCTGGTCCACCGGCAGCGGATGCGGCCCGACGAGGCTTTCCTTCAGCGAATACAGGGGTGACGTGCCGATGTCGCCGAACACCACGCCGAGCGCGCCGAGCGCGAGCCCTCCCGTGGCACCTTGCGGCTGGTGCGAAACGGCGGTCGGATCGGCGGGGCCGGCGGGTGCGTCCATGCAGGGCTCCTACCGCGCCGCGCTCTCGATCGCACGTCGAATGGCAGAAATTACTATGCGATCACTACTCTGCGCGCTGCTTTTCCGTCTCGAACGGCAATGGCGTGCCGGACTAATTGCCCGCCTCACCGCGGTCGAGGTCGACCGCCCCTGTCCGAGGTTCCGATGCGCGTCACGTTCACCACCCTTGCGGGCATGCTGCTGGCCGTCCCCGCGCCGGTCCTGGCGCAGACCACGCCGGCCGGGGATACGAGCGACAAGTCCGGCGCGTCACCGGCGGCCGCCAACGCCGCCGCGCCGGCGGCGCCGGCCTCGCCCACGTCCCCGTTCACGATCACCGGTGGTGCAGCCATCGTGTCGCAATACCGCTTCCGCGGCATCTCGCAGTCGGACAACAAGCCGGTCGTCCAGGCGACCTTCACCGTCCAGCACGCGTCGGGGTTCTACATCTCGACCTGGGGCTCGAGTGCCAGCGCCAACAACGCGGTCAACCTGGGCGGGACCGAGATCGACGTCTATGGCGGCTACACCCATGCGCTCGGCAAGAGCGGACTGACGGTCGATGGCGGCCTCTACGGCTACATCTATCCGGGCAGCCGCAAGGCGGTGGGCACGAGCGAGAGCTATTACGAGGTCTACGGTTCGCTCGCCAAGGCGATCGGGCCGGCGACGCTCAAGGCCGGGGCCTATTGGGCGCCGCGCCAGACCTACTTCAACGCCTTCGCGACGCCGACGCGCTACAGCGTGTACGAGTATGGCGAACTGGGCGCGACCATCCCGAACACGGGTCTGACGCTGCACAGTCACCTCGGTCACACCGGCGGCGGGCTGAACTACGCCGGCCACGAATATCTCGATTACACCGTCGGCGCGGGATACAAGTGGAAGGCGCTGACCTTCGACCTGTCGGTGGTCGGGACCAACCTGTCGCGCAACGACACCCGCGCCGCCGATCTTGCCGCCGCCACCACCGATTTCCACCGCGCCGCCAAGTCGGTGCTGGTCGGGTCGGTCACCGCCAGCTTCTGAGGAGCGTCATCATGCAGGACATTCTCTGGATCGCGATCACCCTCGGGCTGCTGGCGCTGACCCTGGCCTATTTCCGCCTGTGCGAGAAAGCGTGAGGATTTCCCGATGACCATCGACCTTTGGCTGGGCGGCCTGACCGCCGTCGGCCTGCTCGCCTATCTCGTCGCGGTGCTCGTCCACCCCGAGCGCTACTGAGCGGAGAAGAACCATGACCCTCCAAGGTTGGCTGCTCATCCTGGTCTTCACGGCGCTGGTCGTGGCGATCACCAAGCCGTTCGGCATGGGTCTGTTCGCGATCATGGAAGGACGGCGCACCTGGCTGCATCCCGTCCTGGGTCCGGTCGAGCGTGGGTTCTACACGCTGTCCGGGATCGATCCCGCCGCCGATCAGAGCTGGAAGCGCTTCGGCATCCACATGCTGCTGTTCAACGTCGCCGGCCTGTTCCTGACCTATGCGATCCTGCGGCTGCAATTCTACCTGCCGCTCAACCCGCTCGGCTTTGCCGGGCTGGCGCCGCATCTGGCGTGGAACACCGCGGTCAGCTTCGCCACCAACACCAACTGGCAGAGCTATAGCGGCGAATCGACGATGTCGCAGTTCAGCCAGATGGTCGGGCTGACGATCCACAACTTCACCTCCGCGGCGACCGGCATCGCGCTGGCGTTCGCGTTCATCCGTGGCTTCGCGAGACGCGAGGCCAGCGGACTTGGCAATTTCTGGGCCGACGTCACGCGCGTGACCCTGTACCTGCTGCTGCCGGCCTGCCTCGTCTATGCGGTGATCCTGCTCGCCGCCGGCGTGCCGCAGACCTTCGACGGCTCGGTGACCGCCACCACGCTGGAGGGTGCCAAGCAGACGATCGTCCTGGGCCCCGTCGCGAGTCAGGAAGCGATCAAGATGGTCGGCACCAATGGTGGCGGCATCTTCAACGGCAACTCGGCACATCCGTTCGAAAACCCCAGCGCGCTCATCAACCTGTTGCAGATGCTGTCCATCTTCTCGATCGGCGCCGGGCTGACCTGGACGTTCGGCAAGGCCGTCGGCAACACGAAACAGGGCTGGGCGATCTTCAGCGCCATGCTCGCGCTGTTCCTGGTCGGCACCGCCGTCACCTATGCCGCAGAAAGCGCCGGCAACCCGATCCATCATGCGCTGGGCATCGCCGGGGGCAACATGGAAGGCAAGGAGGTGCGCTTCGGCATCGCCGCATCGAGCCTCTTCGCGGTGGTCACCACCGACGCATCCTGCGGCGCCGTCAACGCGATGCATGACAGCTTCACGGCGATCGGGGGCATGATCCCGCTGTTCAACATCCAGCTCGGCGAGATCATCTTCGGCGGCGTCGGATCGGGGCTCTACGGCATGCTGCTGTTCGTCATCCTGGCGGTATTCGTGGCCGGGCTGATGGTCGGGCGAACGCCGGAATACGTCGGCAAGAAGATCGACGGGCGCGAGGTCAAGCTCGCGGTGCTGGCGATCGCGGTGCTGCCGCTCATCATCCTGGGCTTCACCGGCATCGCGTCGGTGTCGAAGGACGGGCTCGCGGGCCTGGCGAACCAGGGGCCGCACGGCTTTTCGGAGATGCTCTATGCCTTTACCTCGGCGGTCGGCAACAACGGCAGCGCGTTCGCCGGCCTGACCGCGAGCACGCCCTTCTATGACGGGCTGCTCGGGGTGGCGATGTGGCTTGGACGGTTCTTCGTGATCGTGCCGATGCTGGCGATCGCCGGCAGCCTCGCCGCCAAGCGCATCGTGCCCGCTTCGGCCGGGTCCTTCCCGACCACCGGCCCGCTCTGGGTGGCGCTGCTGATCGGCGTGATCCTCATTCTCGGCGGCCTTACCTTCCTGCCGTCGCTCGCCCTTGGACCCATCGCCGACCAGATCGCGATGATCCACGGCCAGACCTTCTAAGGAGCGCTACCCATGGCTCGCGCCGCTTCACGCTCGCTGTTCACCGCCGATCTGCTTGGGCCCGCGATCGCGGATTCGTTCCGCAAGCTCGATCCCCGGACACTGATCCGCAACCCGGTCATGTTCGTCACCGCGACGGTGGCGCTGCTGGTGACGGTCATGCTGGTGGCGGGCATCGGCGGCGGCTCGTTCGCGTTCAAGGCGCAGCTCGTGTTCTGGCTGTGGCTGACCGTGCTGTTCGGCAATTTCGCCGAGGCGCTCGCAGAGGGGCGCGGCAAGGCGCAGGCTGCCTCGTTGCGCGCCGCCAAGGGCGAACTGACCGGCAAGCGCATCCTGGGGCGCGGAACGGAGACCGTGCCCGCCTCGGCGTTGCGGGTCGGCGACGTGGTGCTGGTCGAGACCGGTGACCTGATCCCGGCCGACGGCGAGGTGATCGAGGGCGTGGCGTCCGTCAACGAGGCCGCGATCACCGGCGAAAGCGCGCCGGTGATCCGCGAGGGCGGCGGCGATCGCTCGGCGGTCACGGCGGGAACGCGCGTGATCTCGGACTCGCTGAAGGTCCGCGTCACCGCCGGCCCCGGCCAGGGCTTCCTCGACCGGATGATCGCGCTGATCGAGGGCGCGGAGCGGCAGAAGACGCCCAACGAGATCGCGCTCACCATCCTGCTGGTCGGGCTCACGATCATCTTCCTGATCGCGGTCGGCACCATCCCGATGTTCGCGCGCTACGCCGGCGGCATCGTCCCCGTGGTGATCCTGGCGGCGCTGCTCATCACGCTTATCCCGACGACGATCGCAGCGCTGCTGTCGGCGATCGGCATTGCGGGGATGGACCGGCTGGTTCGCTTCAACGTGCTCGCCAAGTCGGGCCGCGCCGTCGAGGCCGCCGGCGACATCGATGTCCTGCTGCTCGACAAGACCGGCACCATCACGATCGGCGACCGTCAGGCGAGCGAGTTCCGGCCCGTCGGCGGTGCGTCGGCGGGCGAGCTGGCGGACGCGGCGCTATTCGCCAGCCTTGCCGACGAGACGCCGGAGGGACGCTCGATCGTCGTCCTGGCGCGCGAGCGGTTCGGCGTGACCACCCGAACTTTGCCCGGGGACGCGGAGGTCATCCCCTTCACCGCCCAGACGCGCATCTCGGGTGTCCGCATCGGTGACTCGCTGATCCAGAAGGGCGCGGTCGATTCGATCCTGAAGGCGAACCCCGGCGCCGGCCAGACCGCCGCCGCGACCGAGCTGCGCCGCGTCACCGACGAGATCGCGCGCGCCGGCGGCACGCCGCTGGCGGTGGCGCAAAACGGGCGATTGCTCGGCGCTATCTTCCTCAAGGACGTGGTCAAGGCCGGCATTTCGGAGCGCTTCGGCGAGCTGCGCGCGATGGGCATCCGCACGGTGATGATCACCGGCGACAACCCGCTGACCGCCGCGGCGATCGCCGCCGAGGCGGGGGTGGACGATTTCCTTGCCCAGGCGACGCCGGAAGACAAGCTGGCCTATATCCGCAAGGAGCAGGTCGGCGGCCGGTTGGTCGCGATGTGCGGCGACGGCACCAACGACGCGCCGGCGCTCGCCCAGGCCGACGTCGGCGTGGCGATGAACACGGGCACGCAGGCCGCACGCGAGGCGGGCAACATGGTCGATCTGGACAGCGACCCGACGAAGCTGATCGAGATCGTCGGGCTGGGCAAACAGCTGTTGATGACGCGCGGCGCGCTGACCACCTTTTCGATCGCCAACGACGTGGCCAAGTATTTCGCCATCCTGCCGGCGATGTTCATCGTCCTCTACCCGGGATTGGCGATCCTCAACGTCATGCACCTAGCGACGCCGACGAGCGCGATCCTGTCCGCGATCATCTTCAACGCGGTCATCATCCCGCTGCTGGTGCCGCTGGCGCTGCGTGGCGTGACCTATCGCCCGATCGGGGCGGGGCCGTTGCTGGCGCGCAATCTGGGTATCTACGGCCTGGGCGGGCTGGTCGCGCCGTTCGCCGGCATCAAGCTCATCGATCTCGCCGTGTCCGGCATCGGGCTGGCATAAGGAGCCAATCATGGGTTCGGATTTCTTCTCGGGGCTGCGGCCGGCGCTGGTGCTGACGGTGCTGCTGACGATCCTCTCGTGCGGGCTCTATCCGCTGGCGGTGATGGGGATCGGCAAGCTTGCGTTCGCGCATCAGGCCAATGGCAGTCTGATCGTCGACAAGGGCGTCGTCACCGGCTCGGAGCTGATCGGCCAGTCGTTCACCAGCGACCGCTACTTCAACTCGCGGCCGTCGGCGGCGGGCAAGGGCTATGACGGGACGGCGTCGTCCGGCTCCAACATGGGGCCGACCTCCAAGGCGCTGGCCGATCGCATCAAGGGCGATATCGCGCTTCGCCGCTCGCAGGGCGTGACCGGCGCCATCCCGGCCGATCTCGTGACCGCATCGGCGTCGGGCCTCGATCCCGACCTGTCGCCGGAGGCCGCGCTGGCCCAGGTCGGGCGGGTCGCGCGGGCGCGGAAACTGTCGCCCGATGCGCTGCGCGGCCTGGTGGAACGGTCCACCCGCCAGCCGCTGCTCGGCTTCATCGGCGAGCCGCACGTCAATGTGCTGCTGCTCAATCGACAGCTGGACCAGATGGGCACTACACCGGCGCGGTGAGCCCGGTATCGGATCGTCCCTCTCCCGAAGCATTCCTGCGCGCCGCCGCGCAGGAGGGGCGCGGCCGGTTGAAGATCTTCCTCGGCGCCGCGCCGGGCGTCGGCAAGACGTACGAGATGCTCTCCGAGGGCGCGGCGCGCCGGGCGGCAGGCACGGACGTGGTGATCGGGATCGTCGAGACGCACGGCCGTGCCGACACCGCCGCGCTGACGCATGGCCAGGAGATCGTGCCCCGGCGTGAGGCGGATCACCAGGGTCGGACGCTAACCGAAATGGACCTCGACGCGGTGCTGGCCCGTCGGCCGGCGCTGGTGCTCGTCGACGAGCTTGCGCACAGCAACGCCCCCGGATCCCGTCATCCCAAGCGCTGGCAGGACGTGGAAGAGCTGCTCGCCGCGGGCATCGAGGTGTGGTCCACGATCAACGTCCAGCACATCGAGAGTCTCAACGACGTGGTCGCCTCGTTCACGCATGTGCGCGTGCGCGAGACCGTGCCCGACCATGTGCTGGAACAGGCTGAGATCGAGATCGTCGACATTCCGCCCGACGAACTGATCGAGCGGCTGCGGCAGGGCAAGGTCTACCTGCCGGAAGAGGCGACCCGCGCGCTCGGACATTTCTTCTCCAAATCCAACCTGTCGGCGCTGCGCGAGCTGGCGCTGCGGCGCGCCGCCCAGGCGGTGGATGCACAGATGCTGGAGCATGTCCGCGCGCAGGGGGTCGGCGGTACCTGGGCCGGGGGCGAGCGGATCGTGGTCGCCGTGAGCGAGCTGCCCGGCGCCGACGGCCTGGTCCGGGCGGCGAAGCGGCTCGGCGACGCCCTGCACGCCCCGTGGACGGCGGTGCATGTCGAGACGCCGCGCCACGGCCGGCTCGGCCCGGCCGAGCAGCAGCGCATCGCCGCGACGCTGGCGCTGACGACGCAGCTGGGCGGCCAGGTCGCCTCCGTGCCGGCGGCGGATGTGATGGACGGGTTGAAGAGTTTCGCCGCCGATTCACGCGCCACGCAGCTGATCGTCGGCAAGTCGGTGCGCTCCCGCTGGTTCGAGCTGCGCCACGGCTCGGTCGTCGACCGGCTGGTGCGCGAGACGCCCGGCGTCGCGGTCCACGTCCTGCCGCTGGACGCAGGCCCGCCCGATGCGACCGGCCGCCCGCGCCGTGTCGGCGCGCGCGATGCCGCCGCGAAGCCCGGAGCCTATGCCTGGACGATCCTGATGGTCGCCGGCGTCACCGCGGCGACGCTGGCGCTGGTGCGCGTGCTGGCCCTGGGCAATGTGGCCCTGTTGTATCTGCTGCCGGTCATGGCCGCGGCCAGCCTGTTCGGGCTGCGCCCCGGCCTCTTTGCCGGCCTGCTGTCCAGCCTCGCCTATAATTTCTTCTTCCTGCCGCCGACCGGGACGCTGACGATCAGCAAGCCGGAGAACGTCATCTCCGTGGTGGTGCTGCTCGGCGTCGCCACGGCCACCAGCCAGCTGACCGCGCGCGTGCGGGCGCAGGCGGATCTCGCCGCGTCCAGCGCCCGGTCGAACGCCGTGCTGGCGGGCTTCCTGCGCCAGCTCACCGCGCTCGGTGACCGCGACGCGGTGGGTGGCGCGATCTGCGGCGAGATCGCGCGGCTGCTGCACCTGCGCGTCGTCCTGCTGGCGCCGGGCGCCGCCGGGCTGGCCGTGGAGGCGGCGAGCGGCGAGCCGCCCGACCTCGGCGTGATGGATCTCGCCGCCGCGCAATGGGCGCGCGACAACGGCAAGCCCGCCGGCCGCGGCTCCGACACGCTCACCGCATCCGATTGGCTGTTCCAGCCGCTGATGGCGGGCGATCGCGTCCTGGCGGTGCTCGGGCTGGCGCGCGAGGATGCGGGTGAGGCGGTGCGTTCGGACCAATATGGGCTGCTGATGAGCCTGGTCGATCAGGCGGCGCTGACGCTGGAACGGCTGCGGCTGGAGGACGAGACGCGCGATCTGGGCGCGGTGCGCGAGCGCGATCGGCTGCGCGCGGCGCTGCTGTCGTCGGTCGGGCACGATCTGCGCACCCCGCTCACCTCCGTGCTCGCCGCCGCCGGCGAACTGGCGCGGCGGGGCGACGATCCGCTGGTCGCGGTGATCGAACGCGAGGCGGTGCGGCTCAGCCGGTTCGTCGAGAACCTGCTCGACATGACGCGCGTCGAGGCGGGTGCGATGCCGCTGGCGATCGAGCCGGTCGATCTGACCGACGCCGTGGCCGCCGCCGTCCACGATGCCCGGCGGTCGCTGGAGGGGCACGAGGTGATGGTCGACGTGCCGCCGGACCTGCCGCTCGTGCGCGCGGACCCTCAGCTCCTCCACCATTGCCTGCTCAACCTGCTCGACAATGCGGGCCGCTACGGTGATCCCGGAACCCCGGTCGCGGTCTGCGCCGCGCGGGAGCCGGGCGGTGTGGCGTTGCAGGTGATCGATCATGGGCCCGGGCTGCCCGCCGGACAGGAACAGGCGGTGTTCGAGACGTTCCGGCGCCTGTCGGGGTCGGATCGCGCGCCCGGCGGCACGGGCCTGGGCCTGGCGATCGTCAAGGGCTTCGCCGATGCGATGGGCATGACCGTCACCGCCGCGACGCGCGCCGACGCCGCGGGCGCGTGCTTCAGCCTGCGTTTCCCCGACGCGCTGCTGATGCCATTGGGCGAGCCGGCATGAGCGGCGGTCGGATCCTGATCGTCGACGACGAGCTGTATATCCGCCGGCTGCTGACGGCGACGCTGGTGCGTGCCGGTTATCAGGTCGAGGAGGCGGGCACCGCGGCGCAGGCGCTGGCGGTGGCGGCGCAGAGCCGCCCCGAGCTGGTGCTGCTCGACCTGGGGCTGCCGGACCGGGACGGGCTGGAGCTGGTGCAGCCGCTGAAGCGCGACGGCAAGACCGCCGTGGTGGTGGTCTCGGCCCGCGAGGGCACCGACGACAAGGTCGCGGCGCTGGACCTCGGCGCGGACGACTATGTGACCAAGCCGTTCGATACCGAGGAGCTGCTCGCCCGCGTCCGCGCCGCGCTGCGCCACAAGCTCGGGGAGCGCGGGAGCGCGGCGGTGGTGGTCGCAGGCATGCTGGCGATCGATCTGGTCAATCGCGAGGTCCGCCGCGGCGAGCAGGAGGTGCATCTCACGCGCAAGGAATACGAGGTGCTGGCCACGCTGGCGGCGGCGCCCGACCGGGTGGTGACGCACCAGACCATCCTCGCCGCCGCGTGGCCGCATGATTACGATCACCGCGTCGAGTATCTGCGCATCGTGGTGCGGCAGCTGCGGCAGAAGATCGAGCCCGATCCGGCGCGACCTACCGTCATCACCAACGAATTGGGGGTCGGCTACCGGTTGCGTACCGGATCGTGACCAATCCTACGCCGACGCTACGGCGTCGCGCGTCGACCTGGCTCGAATCGCTATGCGCCCGGCGATAGATGGGCCGTCTTCCGGTCGGAGGACGCCATGCCAGCCTCTTTGTCACGCCGCGACGGGCCGATCCGGCTCGGCGGGCTCGCCATGCTCGGCAGCGGGGTATTCGCCCTGGGTCTCCTGTTCGGCGGCACCGTCGTGCCCGCAGGCTGGGCGGGCTTCGCGGCCGCGGGCTGGGGCTTTCTCGGCTGCAGCGGCGGCGCGCTGCTGACGTGCTTGGGCGCGCACGTCCACGATCGCGTGCCGATCTCCCGGCCCTGGGCTCCGCATCTTGTCGACTAGGCTCAGGACGCCATCCCGCTGGTAACCATGGACGCGGCGATGAACCCGCCGGTTCGGGACGATGGTCCTTGGCGGAACGCCATGCCCCGGCGCGGCGCATATCCGCGTTGCCGATCTTGAAGGACCGTCCGCTTTGCCAACCCTATAAACCTATGTTAATATCCTCGTTTGCCGTCGCATATAGGATCGTGACATGGCGAACCGCTTTGTCGAAAAACTCTGCCGGTTCGTCCAGTTAAGCCCCGAGGAGATGGCGGCCCTTGAAGAGGCCACGGCGCGGCCAAGGCCCTTCGGGCCGCACCGCGATCTGATCCGGGAGGGGGATCGACCCGGACCGGTATTGGTCATGCTCGAGGGTTGGGCGTTGCGCTACAAGGTGCTCCCGGGCGGCGGACGCCAGATCGTCGCTTTTCTGATGCCTGGCGACGCGTGCGATCTTCACGTCAATCTCCTGGCGGAGATGGACCACAGCATCCAGACGATCACGAACGCGCAAGTCGCGACGATACCGGGCGAAATCATGGAGAAGATGATGGCCCAGCCCGGGATCGCGCGGGCGATGTACATCTCTCAACTCGTCGACGAAGGCACGTTGCGGGCGTGGATCGTCAGCATGGGCCGCCGCAGCAGCGTAGAGCGCATCGCTCACCTGCTGCTGGAGCTGTACCGGCGCGCAGCGGACGTCGGGCTCGCCGCCGGCGACACCATGGCGCTCCCTTTGTCGCAGGCCGTGCTGGCCGACGCGGTCGGGATGACCAGTGTCCACGTCAACAGAATGCTGCAGGAACTGCGTCGGTCGGGCGCGGTCACGCTGCAACGCGGTGTTCTCAACATCTGCAACCCGGCCGCGCTGACGCGATTGGCCGGCTTCGACGAAAACTACCTGCACCGGTCCCGCCGATCGGTTTTCAGCTAAGCGCGACGTCGCAACGGCTTAACATCCGATAATGTGCACGTCTGCCACCAGGGTAACGCTGGCGCATCGTCAGCTCATGTCTCCGAGGCGCTGGCGGCGGTAGGCGTGAGATCGCCTGCGCCTCCGACAGGGCGGCGCCGATGCCACGATATTCGATCCGCACGACGAACTCCGTCTTCGAAGGCAACGACGACGACGCCGTATTCGATCGGCCGGAGGATGCATTGACGTCCGGCATCCAGGGCGCGATCCAAATTTCCGCCGAGGAGATCGCGTCGGGCAAGCTTTGCGCGGCCGTCGACGTCTGCGTCGACGACGAGGACGGAACACCCCTGCTCCGATCGGTGGTGTCCCTGTCGGTCGCGCCTCTGCTGACCGACAAACGCGCGGTCGCGCCCAACTTCGGATAGCCGCCGCGACCACTTCGCTCGGCCAGGGTCTTCGGATCACCGATCGCCCGTGGCCCGGGGCGATAACGGAGCCCATGCCGGCAAAGCGTCAGTGCGGCAGGCTCGACCGGAGCACGTCGTCGATCACCCGCTCCAGGTCCTTGAGCGTGTTGCAGGTGCGGGCGATGTGGCAGAAGCGCTCGTACCGCAGCATGTCGCTGTCGCCGCGGCCCCAGAAGGTGCGGGGCTCGGGATTGAGCCACACCACCGCGCGGCTGCGCTTGGCCATCTCGGCGAAGATGTCGAGGCGTGGATCGGCATGGTTGCCGCGCGCATCGCCGAGGATGATGATCGTGGTGCGATGATTGAGGCTCGCCATGTGATGCTCGGCGAAATCCTGCAGCGAGCGGCCGTAATCGGTCTGGCGGAAGCCGATGTCGCTCAGCACCTGCGCCGTCGCCGCCTCGATCGGCAGGCGATCGAGCAGCGCGCCGACATCGGCGAGCCGGCCGGAAAAGGCGTAGCTCTCCAGATGATCGACCACCTCGCTGAGGCTGTAGAGGAACGTCAGCAGGAACGCGGCGGCCGACGCCACCGACTTGGAGACGTCGCACAGGCAGACGATCGACGGCTTCGCGATCTTCCTGGTCTTCCAGATGAGCTCGAACGGCACGCCCTCATGCGCCATCGATCGATGCAGCGTGCGGCGGACGTCGATCTTGCCGACCAGCGCGCGGCGGCGCGCGCGCGAATAGCGGCTGGCCAGCTGCTTCGCCAGGCGGCGGACGATGTGGCGCATGATCGCCTGGTCGTCTGGGCTGATGCCGCCGTCGGCGGTGAGCGCCTGGCGGATGAGCTGGGCCTCGCGCAGTTCCTTGCCCGTCTGGCTGGCGTAGAGCTCGTACTGCCGCGCGACCAGCGCTCGCGCCTGTTCGGCAAGCGCGGCGCGCGCCTGCTCCAGCTGCGCCACCGAGTCCGATTGCGGGTCGCGTCGCCGGGCCGCGGCGAGGACGGCATCGACCTCCCGCACGCCCATCTCTTCGAGCACCTGGCGCGAGAGCTGGCTGCGCTGCGTGGCGAAGCGGATGCCGGTGACGTCGGCCCGGCCGGCGGCCTGCGCGAGCGCGACCGACAGGCCGACCTCGTCGCCGCTCAGCATCATCCGGGCGAGCGCGCTGCCCTCCGCCTCCGGCAAGTTGCCGTCTGCGCGCCGGTTTTCGAGTGGCGGCGTGCCGACCGGCGGCGGATCGAAAAAGGCATCGAACACGCGATCGAACGTCGCCGCCTCCTCGCCGCTCTTGGCCAGCGTCGCGCAGAGCGCGTCGCGGAACAGCGCCCGGTCGGCGAAGGGGACGATCGTCGCCGCCCGGCTGGCCTCGATCGTATCGGCCGGCGAGATCGGCAGGCCCGCGATGCGCAGCGCGCGGACCAGATCGTCGAGCGCGCGACGCACGCCGCTCAGCCGTCCCGGGCGCGCAGCACGAGCTCATCCACCTGCGGCAGCAGCGCCTCGATGTCGCGCTGATATTTCAGCAGCACGTTGAGCGTGTCGCGCACCATCGCCGGATCGAGATCGTCGGCGCCGACCAGCAGCAGCGCGCGCGCCCAATCGACCGTCTCCGAGATCGACGGCAGCTTGCGCAACTCCTGTTCGCGCAACGCCTGCACGAAGGCGACCAGCGCGGCGTTCAGCCGTGCGTCGATGCCGGGTACGCGCGCCGCGACGATGCGCCGCTCCAGCGCGGCATCGGGCAGCGCGATGTGGAGGTGAAGGCAGCGGCGCTTCAGCGCGTCGCCCAGCTCGCGATCGTTGTTGGAGGTGAGGAAGATCAGCGGCGGCGTCTCGGCGGTGATGACGCCGAGCTCGGGGATGGTGACCTGATACGCGCTCAGCACCTCCAGCAGGAACGCCTCGAACGCCTCGTCGCTCTTGTCGATCTCGTCGATCAGCAACACCGCGCCACCCTCCTGGCGCAGCGCGCGGAGCAGCGGGCGGGGCTCCAGGAAATCCTCGGAGAAGAACAGGTCGCCGACGCCGCGCAGTCGCGCCATCGCGGCGCCCAGATCGGGCGCGTCGGCGAGCGTGTCGCTCATGCGGTCCTTGAGGATTTGGGTATAGAGCAGCTGCTTGCCGTACTTCCACTCGTACAGCGCCTTGGACTCGTCGAGCCCCTCATAGCATTGCATGCGGATCAGCGGCAGGCCGAGCAGCCGCGCCGTGGACAGCGCCAGTTCCGTCTTGCCGACGCCGGCCGCGCCCTCGACCAGCAGCGGCCGTTGCAGGTGCGCGGCGATGTAGAGCGCGGTCGCGATCCGGCGCGAGGCGATATAGCCGACCGAGCTCAGGCCGTCCGAGATGCTGTCCACGGACGCCAGCCTGGCATCGGCGGCGAGCGGGGCGGGGGCGATGGTCGGCAGGGGCGGCACTCCTCGATTGCGCGATCGGTCTCGGCAAGGAACGATCATCGGCCGCCGTCGCTTGGGAAACAGCCGTCGGCACCGTGGCCAGCGGGAACGCACGTTGTCAAACGCAGCGTGCCGATGAGGAGAGGACGATGCAGTACCGCCAGCTGGGCGCGAGCGATCTGAAGGTCTCGGAAATCTCCCTGGGATCGTGGCTCACCTTCGGGCTCGGCATCGAGCGGGAGCGGGCGAAGGCCTGCGTCGACCGCGCGTTCGATCGCGGGATCAACTTCATCGACACGGCCAACGTCTATGGCCGCGGCGCAGCGGAGTCGTTCCTGGGCGAGGCGCTGAAGGATCGCCCGCGCGACGGCTATGTGCTCGCGACCAAGCTGTTCGCGCCGATGAGCGACACCGATCGCGGGCTGTCGCGCGCGCAGGTCGAGAAGCAGCTCGACGCCTCGCTGCAGCGGCTCGGGACCGATTATGTCGATCTCTATCAGTGTCACCGTTACGACGTCGACACGCCGCTCGACGAGACGATGGAGGCGCTCACCGCCGCCGTGCGCGCGGGCAAGGTGCGGTATCTGGGCTTCTCCGAATGGTCGCCGCAGAACATCCGCGATGCGATCGCGCTGCCGGGCGTGGAGCGCTTCGTCTCCAGCCAGCCGCAATATTCGCTGCTGTGGCGGCGGCCCGAGAAGGAGGTGATCCCGCTATGCGCGGCCAACGGCATTTCGCAGATCGTCTGGTCGCCGCTGGGGCAGGGCGTGCTGACCGGGAAATACGCGCCCGGCGCGGCGCCGCCCGCCGACAGCCGCGCCGCCAGCGACAGCATGGGGACGATGATGACGCGGCTGACCACGTCGGCGGTGATCGAGGGCGTCGAGCGGCTCAAGCCGCTGGCGGCGGCGGCGGGATGCAGCATGGCGCAGTTCGCGCTCGCCTGGGTGCTGCGTGAGCCCAATGTCGCCTCGGCCATCATCGGCGCGAGCCGCCCCGAGCAGGTCGACGACAATGCCGCCGCCTCGGGCCTGTCGATCGACCCGGCGCTGTTCGCGCAGGCGGAGGCGATCGTCGGCGCTATCCCCCGCGAGACGAGCTGAACGCGGTCACGGCCCGGCGTTTCGTATGGCACTCAGCAGGCGGACCGCGGCGGCGCCGCGATGGGCAGGGCGGGGGAGAGCGGTGAGACGCCGGTCTCGTTGAAGGCCTCCACCGCGGTCCAGTAACGCTGGCCGACCGTCAGCGCGCGTAGCGTCAGCACCGGGTGCGCGGTGTCGAGCCGATCGGCGAACAGCTGGTAGGTCAGCGTCAGGCGGTCCGGACGGATGCCCCAGCGGACATTGTAGCCGGTGACGCCGGGCGTCGCTGTCCAGGCGATCCGGGCTTCGCGCTCGTCGCAGCCGCGCGTCGCGGCGCTGATCGCGGGCGCGCCCGGCGTGCTTCCCTCGGCGCGTCCGAACACGCGCAGGTCGCTGATCGCGAGATGCGCCGCGCCGACATGGCCGTGGACGTAGCGTACGAAGCGGGCGCGGACCGGGCGCGGCAGCTCGAAATAGGCATTCGGCCGGTCGCGGCGCTCGGGACCGGTGGCGGCGAGCGGTTGCCAGCGCCGACCGTCGACCGAGGATTGCAGCCGGAAGGCGGTGTAGATGTCGGGCGCGTCGGCGAAGCGGCCGGACCGGTAGTCGGCGAAGTCCACCTGCACCGCGCGCAGCGTCTTCGCCGCGCCGAGATCGAGCGTCAGCGTCTCGCCCGGCCGGTTGCGCGCGGCGACCCAGAAGCTGCGCGGGTTCTCGTCGGTCACGCGATCGGCGGGGAAGCCGGGAAGCGACGACGAGGCGGTCGCGCGTGCCCGGTAGGAGAGCAGCATCCAGCCGGCGAACAGCCGATCGGGATCGTCCACCCGCCCGCGCGGAACCCGCTGCGGCCAGTCGCCGAACCGCGTCGACACGGCCATCTGCCCGTCCGGCCAGAAGCGCGCGGGGAACATCGCCACGCGCCGCTCGAACCGCCAGTTGACGCCGATCCAGGGCGTGCCGGTATTCCACCAATTGCCGTGCGCATCCTGGAAGGTCGAGCCGTGCCCCGCACCGGTGACGAAGCCGCCGGGCTTGTAGGCGACCGGGTTGTAGGGCGCGTAGGTGAAGGGGCCGAGCGGGCGGTCGGCCACATAGACGCCGGTGGCATAGGCGTTGAACTCGGTGCCGGGCGCCGCATATTGGAGATAGTAGCGAGCGGCGACCTTGGTCATCCAGGCGCCCTCGATGAACGGATCGACCGCCGCACCTGACGCGTCGCGGCCGTCGTGATCCTGACCGAACCGCTCCCAGCCGTGATGCGCCGGGTCCAGCGCGATCAGCGGCCGCGGCGCCCCATACGCCACGCGCGGGCCGAGCGTCAGCGGCGCACCGTAGAGCGGAAAGACGTTGGACGAGCCCCAATAGAGATACCAGCGCGCGTCGTCGTCGCGGAACAGCGCCGGGTCCCACGGGCCGGGCGGGATCTGGCCGGGCCCGATCCGATCCTCCCGCCCCGGCGGCACCGCGCCCGGCAGATCGGGGGTGCGCCGCGTGAGCAGGTCGAGCCGCCCGTGCGCCGGATCGTCGCTGACCAGGATCGCCTCGGGTTCCATGGTGGCCGGCATCAGATACAGCCGCTTGCCGTCCGACCAGACCGCCGGCGCGACCACGCCCTGCAGCGGCCAGCGGCTCGGCTTGATGAAGCGCCAGTGGAGGAGATCGGTGGAGCGCCAATAGCCGTCGGCGAGCGTCAGGAAGAGGTAATAGGCGCCCCGGTGGCGTACCACCGCCGGGTCCGCGCCGGTCCGGTAGGAGATACCCTCGTTCGCCTGCTCCCAATTGTAGCGGTAATCGAGGTCGACGGGATTGGCGTAGGTACGCGGCGGCGCGGCGGCGAGCGCGAGCAGGGCGGCGGCCGCGTGCCTCATCGGCCGCGATAGGCCCGCACGAAGAAATTGGCGGTCAGCCGCCCGACGCGCGGGTCGGCCGATAGCGGCAGGTCGGGCGGGATGATGCCGGAATGGAGCAGGTAGCCCTGATAGATCACCAGCCGGTCCGGCGCGGCTTCGATCGCGGCGACCTGCTCGTAGGCCGCGTCGGAGCCGGCGATATAGCCGTGGGCGGCGGGGCCGTCGCGTTGCGCGGCGGCGATGAAGGCGGCGCTGTTGGCCTGCTCGACGCGCTCGATCCCGGTCGCGCGCTGGCGGTAGAAGGCGGTGCCGGTGCCCTCCGTACCGCCGAGATAATGGAGGATGGCGATATAGTCGGGGTCGACCGAATCGAAGTGCGGCACGCGCTGCGGCGCGGCCAGCGCGGCAGGCGGGTCGGTGACGATCGAGAAGCTCGCTTCGAGCAGGTCGAAGCCGTCGACGCCGAATGCGCCGCCGACGAACGGCGCGGCGGCGTGCAAGGTGCGCTCGGCATAGGCCCATGCCGCGCCGTCGCGGTCGTTCAACGGGCGGCGCAGGCCGGGATAGAAGCTGCCCTGCGCCCGCTCGAACGGCGCCAGCGCCGCCGCCGCGTCGATCACCGCGGCGACATCGCCGTCGAAGCCGTCGATCACGACCAGCGGGCTGGCATACGCGCCGATGCGGCGCAGTGCCGGCGTCATGGCCCGATCGCCACCGTGGCGGGACCGGGCTGGTCGGGCAACGTGAAGTGCAGCGTGCCCGCCTCGACCCGCGACGGGATCGGCCGGCCGGCGAGCGTCACGCGCGGCGCCGCGCCCGTCCAGCCATGCACCGTCACCGCGATCCGCCACCACCACGGCCGATAATGGCCCTCGCGTGCGGCGAAGCTCAGGTGCGCGGCGTCGCACGTCACCTGCTGGCGCAGGAAGCCGCCGTGCTTGTAGGCGAAGCTAACGCCGTCATCGAGGTAGAGCGCGCCGCGGCAATCGGGGCCGGGATAGACTGCCAGCTCCAGGTCGCCTTGCGGCGTCTGCGCGGTCGCCTGCACCAGCGGCTGGCGCGGGATGATCGCGCCGGGGCGGACGAACACCGGGAGGCGCTCGAGTGCCGGCGTCTCCTGCGTTTTCGCCTCGGCCATCCGGCGGCCGGTCCAGTAATCATACCAGCCCGGCCCGGGCAGGGTGTTGACGTAGGCGGCCGGGGACTCGGGGGTCGGCGGCGGCGCGACGAGCAGGTCGTCGCCCAGCAGCCACTGCTGCTCGGTGCCGCCGAGATGGTCGCCCTTGCCCACCACCGTCGGATAATCGAGGAACACCGGGCGCATCAGCGGCAGGCCGGTGCGGCTGTTCTCGTCGGCGAGCGCGTAGAGATACGGCATCAGCCGGTAGCGCTCCTCGATGTAGCGTCGCCGGATCGCCTCCTGCGCGGGGCCGTGGACCCACACTTCCTGCGCGGGCTTGTCCTTCTGGTAATGGTCGCGGAAGATCGGGTTGAACGCGCCGACCTCGATCCAGCGGGTGAGCAGTTCGGGCGAGGGCGCGTCGCCCGCGAAGCCGCCGATGTCGTCGCCGGCATAGGCGAAGCCCGACAGCCCCAGGCTGACCAGCTGCGTGGTCGAGAGATTGAGGTGCGCCCAGCTCGACGAATTGTCGCCCGTCCAGGTCGCGGCGTAACGCTGGCCGCCGGCATAGGAGGCGCGCGTCATCACGAACGGCCGCCGGTCGGGCGCGAGCGCCAGCGTGCCCTCATAGGTCGCCCGACTGTTGAGCATGCCGTAGACGTTATGCATCTCGGCGTGCGTGGCGACGCGCGGCAGGAAGCCGGGCTCTTCGATGCGGTGCCGGACGTCCAGCGGCATGGTCTTGGTCGGCGTCTCGAAGATCGCCGGCTCGTTCATGTCGTTCCAGAAGCCGGCGACGCCCATGCCGACGAAATCGCGGTAGAGCCCGCCCCACCACGCCCGCGCCGCCGGGCGGCTGAAATCGGGGAACACCGCCGGGCCGGGCCAGACCGGGCCGACATAGCGCGCGCCATTCGGCGTCTTCAGGAAGATGTCGGCGGCCGTGCCGCTGTCATAGGCGCCGTAGCCCTGATCGGGCGCGTTCGCGATGTGCAGGTCGGTGATGACGACCAGGCGCATGTCCTCGGCGGCGAGCGACTTCACCAATCCGGGCAGGTCGGGAAAGGCCTGCTTGTTGACCGTGAACGGCCGGTTGCGGTCCTGATAGTCGATATCCATCCACACCATGTCGGCGGGGATGCGGTCGCGGCGCAGGCGGTCGGCGATGCCCTGCACCTCGCCCTGCGTCATGTAGCTCCAGTGCGATTGCTGGAAGCCGAGCGCCCAGAGCGGGGTCAGCGGCGGCTTGCCGGTGAGATAGGCATAGTCCTGCACGATCGCGCGCGGGTCGGCGCCGGCCATGACATAGTAATCGAGCGGCCCGCCCTCGGCGCCGAAAGACCAGACGTCGCGCTCGGCCTTGCCGAAGTCGAAGCTGCCGCGCCACGTGTTGTCGAGGAACAGACCGAAGCTGGTGCCGTCGTCTTGCAATCCGAGCACGAACGGGATCGACTTGTAAAGAGGATCGGTGGCGACGCTGTAGCCGAACGCGTCGGTGTTCCACAGCGTGAAGGCGCCGCCGCGGCGGTCGAGCGGGCCGGTCTTGTCGCCGAGGCCGAAGAAATGGCCGTTCTGGACCATCACCTTGCGGACGCGGAAGGTGGCGCCGGTGACGCTCACCGCCTCGCCCGGCGCGTCGGCGAGCAGGACATGGCCCGCTTTGTCGGCGATCGAGAGCGCCAGGCGTCGCTTGTCGAGCGTCACCGTCACCGCGGCGGTGCTGAGCGTCGCGGCGTCGGCCGTCTCGCCGACGTCGAGCGGCGTGCGGCGCGCCCGCACGTCCTGCGACACCGCCCACGACGCATCCTCTGGCAGCGCGGGGAAGCCGGCGCGGATGCGCAGGATGTCCGGTCGCGGCGCGGTGATCTCCAGCCGCACGCCGCCATGCTCGGTCACGTAGCGGTCGACCGTCCGCGCGTGCGCCGCGCCGGTGACCAAGCCGAGCAGGAGCAGCAGCGCCCTCATGCCAGGGCGAAGCTAGCGGGCGTGCCCGCCACGGCCGATGGCGCGATCCACACGTCGAACGCGCCGGGATCGGCATAGGTCTTGAGGTCGGGATGGACATAGCCGAGGTCCGCCTCGGTGAGCGTGAAGCTCGCCGTCGCGCTCTGGCCGGGCTGCAGGTCGAGGTGGCGGACGGCTTTGAGCGCGCGCACCGGTTGGGTAATGCTCGCCACCTTGTCGTGGATGTAGAGCTGCGCGACCTCGTGCGCGGCGCGCGCGCCGGTGTTGGTGACGGTCGCGGTGACGGTCAGGCTGCCGCCGCGCGCCAGGCGCGGGGGCGCCAGCGTGGGACCGTAGGTTGCCGTGCCATAGGTCAGGCCGTGGCCGAAGGCGTAGAGCGGCTCGTTCGTCACCTCGCGGTAGCGCGCCTTGTACTCCTTGTCGGCGGTCAGCTGCGGGCGGCCGGTGGTGCGGTGGTCGTAGTAGAAGGGCTCCTGCCCGGATGCCTGCGGGAAACTGACCGGCAGGCGGCCCCGCGGGCTTGCATCGCCGAACACGAGATCGGCGAGCGCGTGGCCGGTCTCAGATCCCAGGAACCAGGTCGCCATGATCGCCGGTGCGTCGCGGACGGCGCCGGTCAGTGCCAGCGCGCGGCCGTGGCGGAGCAGCACCACCATCGGCTTGCCCAGCGCGGCGAGCGCCTCGGCGAGCGCCAGCTGCGGCGGCGGCACGCCGATATCGACGCGCGCCTGCGCCTCGCCCGACATGCCCATGCTCTCGCCGACCACCAGCACGATCACGTCCGACGCCTTGGCCGCCCTCACCGCCCCGGCGATGCCGTCGTCGAGCGGCTTCTCGAAATCGGCGCCGCGCTCGACGCGGAGCTTCGCGGCCGGGCCGAGCGCGGCGCGGAAGCCTTCCTCGATCGTGACGTGGCTCGGCACGTCGGGGAACACCGACCAGGGGCCGGGCAGGTCGCCGCGGTCCGATACCGCCGGGCCGATCAGCGCGATCGCCCGATCCTTGGCGAGCGGCAGCAGCTGGCCGTCGTTCTTCAGCAGCACGCAGGCCTTGCGTGCCGCCTCGCGCGCCAGCGCCACCGTCGCGGGCAGGCGGATGTCGGCGGTCTCGCGCGCCGGATCGAGCGAGCGATAGGGATCGTCGAACAGCCCCAGCGCGCGCTTCACCGCCAGCACCCGGCGCACCGCGCGGTCGACCACCGCCAGCGGCACGCGGCCGGCGCGCACCAGATCGGGCAGGTGCTTCCAGTAGAGCCCGCTCTGCATCGAGATGTCGCAGCCCGCGGTCAGCGCCTTCACCACCGCGTCCGGGCCGTCGGCGGCGTAGCCGTGGAGGATCAGCTCCTCCTCCGAGGTATAGTCGGAGACGACGAGGCCGGTGAAGCCCCACTCGCCGCGCAGGATGTCGGTGAGCAGATGGTGGTTGCCCGTCGCGGGGACGCCGCCGATGTCGTTGAAGCTCGACATGGTGGAGAGCGCGCCGGCGTCGAAGCCGGCCTTGAACGGCGGCAGGAACACCTCGCGCAGCGTCGTCTCGGGGATGTCGACGGTGTTGTACTCCATGCCGCCCTGCACCCCGCCATAGGCCGCGAAATGCTTGGGGCAGGCGAGGACGTGGCGCGGGTTCGTGAGGTCGCCGCCCTGGAAGCCGCGCACGCGCGCCGCCGCCATCTGCCGCCCAAGCCAGCTGTCCTCGCCCGCACCTTCGGACACGCGCCCCCAGCGCTCGTCGCGGGCGATGTCGACCATCGGCGCGAACACCCAGTGGATGCCGAGCGCGCTCGCCTCCAGCGCCGCGGCGCGCGCGGTGCGCTCGGCGAGATCGGGATCGAACGACGCCGCTTCCCCGAGCGGGATGGGGAAGATGGTGCGGCAGCCATGGATGATGTCGCCGCCGAAGATCAGCGGAATACGCGCCGGGCTTTCCTCCACCGCGACGCGCTGCAGCTCGCGGCCCGAGGCGACGCCGATGCCGTTATAGGTGCCGACCAACTCGCCGCGCCGCACCCGCGCCTTGAGCTCGTCCATGCCCTGCGTGACCTGGTTCGGATTGACGATCGCGCCGCCGCCGCGGACCGGATCGCCATAGATGGAGAGCTGGCCCGCCTTGTCGGCCAGGCTCATGCGCGCGATCAGCCGGTCGATGAACGGGTCGACCGCGCGCGGGCGGGTCCGCGCCGGGCCGGTGGCGGCGACCACCGCGAGCGCGGACACGCCCTTGAGCAGCGCCCGGCGGGTGGGGTTCGGGTCGTGCACGGCGCCTCTCCTTCTCATCGCTCCAGCCAGCGGCCCTGCGCGCCGACCGCCAGGAAGCCGGCCCGGCGCAGCGCCCGGCGCACGATCGGCCCGGTCAGCGCGCTGCGGCAGAACAGGTCCCAGATCAGGCCCGACCGGTAATTCTCCAGCATGAGCAGGATCGGCCCCTGGTCAATGCCCAGATGTTCGTCCGCCACCCAGCCGGCGCGCGGATCGACCCGGCCGTTCGCTGGGATCGCGGTCGCGGGAAAGCTGGGGTTGAAGGCGTCGGTGAAGCCGTAGCGGCCGTAGATCGCCGCACCGTAGCGGCTGCGCAACGAATGGATCAGCGGCACGGCGACTTCCGGCGCGAAGGCGATCGACGACGCGCCGGCCGTCGGCGCGAGCGTGCCGTCGTCGAACGACTCGCCGTCGCCGGTCTGCGCCCCGCGCGCGCCATAGCCGTGGAACACGCGCGCGCGGCCATCGACCGTCGCCGCCACGTCGCCCGGCCCGCGGCAGGCGGTGAGGCCCCAGACGTCGGCGCCATAATCGCGGAAGCCGCTCGGATTGGCGATGGCGTAGGCGCGCTGCGCCAGCGTGGCGCGGCGCGAGTTCTCGAAGTAATCGCTGCCATGCGCGCGCATGAACGGATCGGCGATCGCGCGGAAATCGAACCAGCAATGGCTGTACTGGTGCCCGAACAGCGGCGAGAAGCCGAGATAGGTCTGGCCCCAGTTGGTGCCCCAGGTGCCGCCGATCGTCGCGCTCCACGCATCCCACGCGCCGGGCGCGACCGCGTAGTCGGGCGCGCCGAGCGCGAGCAGCGGCGCCATCATGCCCTCGTTGTAGCGATCCCAGCTCCGCTCGATGAGCCCGCGTTCATCCTGGTGGGGCAGCCCGGTCTCGGGATGCCAGCCCATGCTGATCATGCCGTTCGGCCGCGCCATGAAGGTCCAGTCGACGCGGGCGTAGAGCGCGACGGCGAGGCGGCGGATCTCCGCTTCGTCGT
Organism: uncultured Sphingomonas sp.; assembly: GCF_964250165.1. Taxonomy (GTDB): domain Bacteria; phylum Pseudomonadota; class Alphaproteobacteria; order Sphingomonadales; family Sphingomonadaceae; genus Sphingomonas. The sequence continues at coordinate 33,940 of NZ_CAXUEK010000019.1, forward strand.
TGCCCGGGCCGTCGAAGAACGCGCCCGCGGTCAGCGCGCCGAGCAGGAACAGGCAGGTGTCGATGCTCGACAGCTCGGAGCGGCCATAACGCGTCGCATTGTCCAGGTGGAGGAAGTGATAGAAGAAGCCCTTGTGGCCGATGACGCCGCCGGTCGTGTCGCCCTGCGGACCGTTCCAGAAGGTCCGGAGCGTCGCCATCGCGCGCCCCGCGGCGGCGGCGCGCGGGACATAGCCGCTGGCGACGCCGACGGGCAGCGCGGCGAGCGCGAAGCCGGTCGCGGCGATGGAGGCGAACAGCGGGTTCGGCCAGTTGTCGGGCGCGAGCCCGCTGTCCGGCCGCGTCGTCTCCCAGAAGAAGGCGAAGGTGCGCCGGTGGAGGTCGGCGAGCACGGGATCGAGAGGACGGCCGCTGGCCGAACGGCGGGCCAGCGGCGCGGCCGCGATCCCGGCCGCTCCGGCGGCGGCGCCCAACAGCTGCCGCCGGTTTACGCTTGTTACTGAAGTCATCGCACCATGCCGTCCGGTACATCTACGCTGGCCGGCGGTGTAGCGCCTCCTCGCAGGATCAAAACTATACTTCACGCCCGTTGCTGGGCGGCGCAGCAGCGCGCGATGAACTGCTCATGCGCCGGCATGAGCGACACGTTCGACCTGACCACCGTCTCGACGTGATCGACCAGCGCGTGCAGATCAGCGCTCGCCACCCAGTCGACTGCTGGATGATAGCTCCGGGGGTGCAGACCCTGGCCAAGCATCACCTGCACCCAACTCGTCAGCCCGAACATTTCCGTGCCGTTGCGGAAGAACTGACCATCGGCGACGAACAGGTCGATATGGTGCTGGAGCGAATCCGGAATGGTCATGGTCCGGACATAATTCCAGAAATCGGAATCGGTCCGCTGCGTGACGTGGTAGTGCAGGATCAGAAAATCCCGGATCCGCTCATATTCGAAGTCCGTCTGCTCGTTGTAGACGTTCTGCAGGGCGACATCGCAGTCGGCGTTGGGAAACAGGTGCATCAGCCGGTTGATCCCCGCCTGGATGAGGTAGATGGCGGTCGATTCCAGCGGCTCGAGGAAGCCGCCGGCGAGCCCGATGGCGATGACGTTGCGATCCCACAGCTTGCGGCGCTTGCCGGTCGTGAAGCGGAGCGGCTTGGGATCGGCCAAGGCCTTGCCGTCCAGATTGTTCAGCAGGATGTCCGCGGCGCGGTCGTCGGTCGTAAACCGGCTGCTATAGACATGGCCGTTTCCCGTCCGATGCTGCAGCGGGATGCGCCACTGCCAACCCGCTTCGCGCGCCGTGGAGCGGGTATACGGTGTCGGCGGCCCGACCTTTTCGCACGGTACGGCGAGCGCGCGATCGCACGGCAGCCACTGCGTCCAGTCGTCGAAATCGATGCCCAGCGCCTCGCCGATCAGCAGCGAGCGGAAGCCGGTGCAATCGAGGAACAGGTCGGCGCGGATGTGCTCGCCGCTTTCCAGCTGCACGCTCTCGACGAAACCGCGGGTTCCCCCGCGATAGACGGCAACCACCTTGCCCTCGACCCGCTTGACACCCTGCGCCTCGGCGCGCCGCCGGAGGAAGCGCGCGTAGAGCACCGCGTCGAAATGATAGGCGTAGGCGATCTCGGCCAGCGGCGAATTGGGCGGTGCGTCGCTCGGCGCCGCCATGAACTTGCCGAGCGGCGCCGCGACGGTGTTGAGCGAATAGGCGCTGATGTCCTTGGCGCGGCCCTCGGCCCGCGCCTTGAGCCAATATTGGTGGAACGGCAACAGGCCGAGGTCGCGGCCGATGCTGCCGAACCCGTGGACGTAGCTGTCGCCGATCCTGCCCCAATCGTTGAACTGGATGCCGAGCTTGAAGCTGCCCTGCGTCTGGCGGACGAACTCCGCCTCGTCGATCTCGAGCAGGGCGTTGAATGCGGACAGATGCGGGACGGTCGCCTCGCCGACGCCGATCAGGCCGATCTCTTCCGACTCGACCAGCACGACGTCGATCCCGCGACCGAACATCTTGGAGATGGCGGCTGCGCTCATCCAGCCGGCGGACCCGCCGCCCACGACGGCGACTGAACGGATCGGACGCTCTGCCTGCTGCTCTCTCATCGGCCACCGGAAAATATCGACTGTCGCAGCCCATGCCCCGCGCCGGCCCCGAACTCAACGAAGCCGGCCCCGGTTCGGCAACCGCGCGAACCGGGGCCGGCGCTTCCCGAAAGCTAGAAGTGCAAGCCGCCCGAGAACTTCACCGTGAACGGCACGCCGGTATATGTCGCCCGGTTGTACTGCGGGACGGCCGCATAGTTCGTGCCGCCACCCGGCACGGAGGTATCATAGAAGACCGCGCCCGGATCGTAATTCTTGAAGTTGAACACGTTGAGCACGTCGGCCCGGACGAAGCCGCCGATCGAGTGATAGAAGGTGATGTTCTTGGAGATCTGCAGGTCGATATCCTTGTACCCCAGAAATCCGTCCGGCCGACGACTGGCGAAGAGCGTGGTGCCGCCTTGCGGGTTGCAAACGGCGTCGCACCCGAAGATGTTCGTGGCGTAATTCGGCGTCGCCAGCTCAACCTTGGTGGCCGCCGAGATGCCCCAGAACAGGTCGCGGGTATAGGTCGCGACGACCCGATGCTGGGGCACGGCGGTGCCGCGGATGAAGGGGTATTGCGAGGCGTAGGGCAGGTCGAACAGATACTGGTTGCTGTTGATCGCATAGGGATTGGAGCCGCCCGCCAAGTTGTTCTGATCGGCGAACGAGAGCGTGTAGGAAATGGTGGCGCTCCAATGCGAGTCCCGGGTGTAGGGCTTCTGCGCGGCGATGCCGAGCTGAAGCAGCCGATCCTTGGCCCCGTTGTCGAACAGGATCAGCGAACCCGCACCGGGCACGCCCGACGCGCCCCACTGGATGCCGTTCTGGAAATAGGCGCCGTTGGCGTAGCGGTTGCCCAGCCGGCCGACGATCCCGTCGAAGCTCTCCACGTACGAGAGCGCGACCTGCGTGTTCCAGTCGCCGATCTTGTTGCGCATGCCGATGCTGAACTGATCCGAATGTGGCGTCCGGATGTTGTTGTGCAGCAGATCGATCTCGTGGGAGTTCGGGCCGATCGGGATGGTCGCCAGCCCCGCCGGGGTCAGATAGGACGGGTTGAAGGCGTAGCAATGGTTGGCAGGGTTGATGTCCGCCGCCGTGGCGCAGGCGCCGAACGAATCCGTGGTCTGTGCAGAGGGAAAATATACCTGCGGGTTGCCGTTCAGCGCGATCTTGAGCTGCTCCAGCGCCAGCGTGCCGAACAGGTTGCGGTTGTAGGCGCGGGCATAGCCGCCGAAGATCACGTGGCGGTTGTTGCCGTCGGCGTCGAACGAAAAGCCGATGCGCGGCGAGAAGTTGTTGGGCGCCCGCCGGTTGTTGCCCGTGCTGATGTAATCGTTGATGTTGTAGCCGGGCGTCGGGCCGTTGCCCTGGGCCAGCACCGAGGCGTAGCTCTGGGGAACCGTAGCCGAGAACGGCCCGTTGATCCCCGCTACCACATAGGCCGGCGTGACGTAGTTCAGATAGGCCGGCACCACCTCGTGATCCCAGCGCACGCCGAGGTTGACGGTCAGATGGCGATCGACGTTCCAGTCGTCCTGCACATAAGCGCTGTACTGCTTGTCGGTGGTCGTGACGCTTGCCGACGAGACGTCCGCAGAGAGCAGGGGATATTGAACCTCGAACGGCGTGGCGGCGACGCCTGCCGGGGTCACAGCGTAATAATAGGTCGCGCTCGCCAGATCGGAACTCGCGTTCTGTGAGGTCAGCTTGATGGACTGGAAGGAGAAGCCGGCGCGGAACGTGTGCTCGCCCGCGAGCTGGACGTTGGGCAGCGTGAAGTCGTCCTTCGCCGTCCAGCCGCGCTGGCGGCTGATCGCGCCGATACCCGAGCCCGGGCCGCCGACGATGATGAGCGTCGTCGGGCTGTTGGCGTTCGCGGCGTTGGGGTAGAAAATATACTGCGATTGCGGCGACGCCCGGTCCGTCGTGGTCGAAGTGTTGGTGTTCTGGTAGGCGACCAGCGCCTCGTTCGTCCAATGGTCGGCATTGTGCTGCCAACGGATGTCTGCGCGCCGATCGTCGTTCTTGAACGGCGCCTGGGTCGACGCGGCGGCCTGGCCGGTGCCCCCGCTGATGGAACTCTCCAGGCGGAACTTGATGGATCCCTCGAAACGGTCCTTGTCGGTCGGCTCGAGGTCGATCTTGCCGAAATACAGGTTCTCGGTGAACGGGTTGGTCACCGGGCCATACTGGCTGGAGAGGCTGGTCGGCAGCAGGGTCACGGCCTGGGCCGGCGAGATGCCCGAACCGGGAATCACGCTGCTCTGGTTGGAGAGGCTCTTGTGCTCCCAGGTGAAGAAGAAGTGGGCGATGTCCTTGACGATGGGGCCGCCCAGCGCGACGCCATACTGCTTGCTGGGCACCTGCGCCTTGGCCGTGTTGCTCGCCTCTTCCGACACCGTGCGCGAACGCAGGTTCTGGTCGGTATATTCGAAGAACGAGTCGCCGTGGAACTGGTTGGTACCAGATTTGGTCTGGGCGATGATGATCGAGCTGCCGGCGTCACCATAGGCGGCCGAGTAGTTGGACGTAACGACCTTGTACTCGGCGATCGCGAGCTGCGGGAAGGGATTGCCCGGATCGCCGTTGGCCTGGGGGCCGCCGCTGCCGGTGATGCCCGAGCCGCCGTTGATGAAGTCTTTCTGGCTGACGCCGTCGATATAGACGTTCACCGCCGAGGCGAGCTGCGCGCCGCCGCGCAGCGAGGTGTTGTTGGCCGAGTCGACCCGGAACTGGACACCGGGAACGGTGTCGGCGAACTCCAGGAAGTTGCGCGTGGTCTGGGGCAGCGCGGCGATGTCGTGCAGCGTCACGAACTGGTTGACTTCCGACGACTTCACATCGGCTGTCGGGCGCGTGCCCCTGACGACCACGTCGCCTTGCTCCGCCGCGTCCGACACGTCCAGGTTCACCACCGACGTCGACGCCACCGTGATGACCGCGTCGGCCGATCGGTCGCCGGCGGTGACATGGTAGTTGCCTGGCTGGATGCCGGCGATGACGTACGTGCCGTCGGCGCTGGCGGTCGCCCGACGCACCGAACCGGTGTTCACCTCGGTCGCAACCACCTCGGCACCGGCGGCGGCCCGGCCGCGAAGGATGGCCTGCGCGAGCTGCGCAAAGGCTGCCGTCGGCGCGATGAGCGCGCCCGCTGCCGTGATCGCGGCCAGGGAGGTTCCCAGCTGCGCGCAGGCGGCAACTTTCCTGGTGATCGAGTTCTTCATGCGAATCCTCTCCAACATCAGTTCGCCGGCTGCTCAGCCCTTCGCGATACCGATCGGTTGATGATGTCCTTCGCCACGAGAAAACGCAACCGAAGCGAGAGAGACGGAAGAGATCGGGTTGTCCCCGTGTGTCATTATAGTGACACCCTGGCGACGACACGCGCACCGGCGAGAACATCGGCGACCGGCCGGCGCCGCTGGCATGTCCGGCCGCGATCGTGCTAGACGGTTGCCTCGCATGAACGGCGGATCGGTGAAGCGGGCGGGCGTGGCGGCCGGGCTCGCCCTGGCGGCCTGGGCCGCGGGGCCGGTGCGCGCGCAGGATGTCCGGGTCGCCGTCCGCGACGTCGCGGACGGTCCCGGCCCGAGCCACCTCCTCGCGATGGGCGACTGGCTGCTGGTGGTCGATCCCTGGTCGTACACGATCCGTCGCTATGCCGTCGGCGATCTGGCCGTGCCGCCGCGGACGTGCGTCTACCCGCGTGCCTTCGCGCCGTGGCGCTCGCTCCGCCGGGGCGGCGAGATCCGCATCGTCGCCGAGCCCTACGGACCTGACGTGCGGGGCTATCGCCTGCGCCCGCGATCCACCATGACGCTGACGCCGGCGCTGGTTGACGCAATGCCGCTTGCCGGGCCGTGCCGCTTCCCGATCCGCACCTGGCGCGCCACCGCCGATACGCTGCCGACGGGGCACGCGGACCCGCGCCGGCCGGGCGCGCTCATCCTTGCACTGGCATCGGGCGCGCGGGCCTCGATCGTGCCGCACGGCGGCCCCGGCGCGCAGGTCTATGCCGCGCGGACGGTGGGCGCGCTGTCGGGGGACCGCACTCTGCTGTGGTGGAGCGAGATCGACCCGGCGCCCGACGCGGCGACGATCGCGGCGGGCGTCAGCCATGCCGGCCGTGTCACCGCCCGGCAGCATCTCGGCGTCTTCGGCGCGGGCGGCGGCGCGGCGCAGCGCGTGATCGCGCTGACGGCCGCCGCCTATCCCGCGCTGCGGCCCGACGCGCCCAACCCGCCGCCCGCGATCCTCGCCAAGCCGGGGTTCGAGATCGCCGCCGCGACGACGCGCGCCGGCCGCGACACGCTGTGGCTGCTCGCCGCCGACCGGGGCGCGCGTGCGCAGCGGGCGTTCGTGATCCGCGGCATCGCGCTCGACGGGACCGAACAGGCGGTGCAACTGGTCGCCCCGGCCGGGACGGCGATCGACCGCATCGACGCCGAGATGGCCGGGCGCGCGCCGTCCGTCGCCGTCGCGCCGGCGTCGCATGACCGGGCGCTGTGGTTCGCCCGCGCCCGGGCGGAGTTGGACGCGCAGATCGCCGTGCGCTGGCGCTATCCGGCCGCCGCGATCGCGCGGCCCTGCGGCGGCGCGGACCGGTGCGCGATCGCCGCGGACGCGATCGGCGCGCTGGGGACCGGCCCCGTGTTCGCCACGCCGGTCACCGACCGGCTGGCCCGCGCGGGCGGAGCGCACTGGGTGCGCCCGCGGACGCTGGTCGGGCTGGCCGCGGGCGAGACGGTGCGCGGCGTGCCCTACTCGATCGGCGGCGACGACCTGGCCGACGCCTTCGCCGCGCGGCTGGCGACGGAATACGGACCCGGCGCGACCGCCACGCCCACGCCGATCGGCCATATCGGCGAAGGCATGGAGTGGCCCGAGGCGGCGGGTCATTACCCGCTCGGGATCGACTGCTCGGCGCTGGTCGCGCGGGTGTTCGGCCTCGGCATGCGCGCGACCGCCGCGATGGTGCGGACCGCGCCGCTCCCTGGCCCCGACGGTCGGCGCTGGGCGCTGCCGCTCGGGCCGGCGCGTTCCTGCCCGCAGCCGGTGCGCCACGTCGCCGACCTGCGCGCGGGCGACGTGCTGGTGCGCGACGGGCATGTGGTGATCTTCTCACGGGACGCCCGGATCGGCGGCGCACCGGGCTGGCAGGTGTTCGAATCGGGCTCGCGCTGCAGCGGCGTCTGCGAGAGCGTCTACGATCCGAGCTATTTCGACGGCTGGTGGATCGTGCGGCTGAAGCTCGCGGCGGGCGACGATCGCGATTGTCCGCGCTGGCTGCCTGCTGCTACGCCGGCCGCTGCGCCATGACCGTCGCCCGCCGCCTCTTGGCGCTTGCCGCCCTGCTGGGACTGGGCGCGGCTCCGGCCCCGGCGCGCGTCGATCTGCTGATCCGGGGCGGCACCATCTACCCGGGCGGCGCGGCCCCGCTGCGCGGGGATATCGCCGTGCGCGGCGACCGCATCGTCGCGATCGGGCCGCACCTGGCGATGGCGGCGGCGCGGGTGATCGACGCGCACGGGATGATCGTCGCGCCCGGCTTCATCGATCCGCACACGCATATGGGACCCGAGCTGGCGTCCGCCGACCCGCACGCCCGGCTGATTCCGGCGTTCCTGCTGCAGGGTGTGACCACCGCGTTCATCGGCAACGACGGCGGCGGCGACCCGGAGGTGCGCGCGACGCTCGCCACGCCGGCGACGCGGCCGGTGGGGATCAACTTCGCCACCTATGTGGGCTTCGGCGCGGTACGCGAGAAAGTGATGGGCGAGGCTGATCGCGCGCCTACCGCGGCCGAGCTGGCGGCGATGCGGGGGCTGATCGCGGAGGCGATGTGCGAGGGCGCGATGGGGCTGTCCACCGGGCTGTTCTATGCGCCGCAGAGCTTCTCCAAGACCGACGAGGTGGTCGCGCTCGCCCGCGAGGCGGCGCGGCGCGGCGGAACCTATGACAGTCACATCCGCGACGAGTCGGATTACACGGTAGGGCTCGCCGCCGCGATCGACGAGGCGATCGCGATCGGGCGCGAGGCGGGGCTGCCGACGCATATCTCGCACATCAAGGCGCTCGGCGCGCCCGTTCAGGGCATGCCCCGGCGATCGTCGCCAAGGTCGCGGCGGCGCGCGCAGCGGGCCAAGCCGTCACCGCCGACCAATATCCATGGGATGCTTCGGGCACGAGTCTCGTCGCCTCGCTCGTGCCGCCCTGGGCGCAGGACGGCGGCCGGCCGGCGCTGCTCGCGCGCTTCGACGACCCGGCGGTGCGCGACCGGCTCCGCGCCGCGATGGTCGAGAACCTGCGCCGGCGGGGCGGCGCGGCGAAGCTCCTGCTACCCGCGCGCGGCGAGACGCTGGCGACGGTGGCGCAGGCCCATCGCGGCGACCCGATCGCGGCCGCGGTCGCGCTGATCCGGGAAGGCGATCCGGCGGCGATCTCGTTCAACCAGAGCGAAGCGGACATCGCCACCTTCATGGCGCAGCCCTGGGTGATGACCGGCTCCGACGCCTCGCCGGGCCATCCCCGCGTCTACGGCACGTTCGCGCGCAAATATGACGTGTATGTCCGCGGCCGCCACGTGCTGACGCTGCGCCAGTTCATCGACCGCAGCACCGCGCTGACCGCCGAAACCTTCGGCCTGACGGGGCGCGGGCATCTGCGGCCGGGCGCTTTCGCCGACGTCGTGGTGTTCGATCCGAACGCCTATGCCGCGCGCGCCACCTATGCGCAGCCGACGCTGCCCGCGGCCGGCGTGCGCACGGTGCTGGTCAACGGCGCGCTGGCGGTGGATCGCGGCGCGCTGACCGGCGCCGCGGCCGGCCGTGCGCTGCCGCATCGGCCGACGCCGGGGAGCTGTCCGGGCGGCCCTTAGCGCGCCAGGCCGGCGGTCGCCGCCACCAGCGCGATGCCGAGCAGGCTCGCCGCCGCCGTGCGCGGGCGGGGATCGAGCCGGTAGCTGCGCGGCAGCAGCTCGCCGATGCCGATATAGAGGAACGCGCCGCCGAACGCGGCGAGCACCAGCGCCAGCGCCCCAGGCGATACCGGCAGGCGCAGGCCCGCCAGCACGCCGACCAGCGGCGCCGCGCCGTTGACGAGCAGCCAGCGCCGCGCCGCGGCTTCCGTGCGCGAGGCGAGGCTGAGGCTGACGACGTTGACGCCGTCGGCCAGGTCGTGGCTGAGCACCGCGGCGGCGACCACCCAGCCGACATCCGCGCTCGCCTGGAACGCCAGGCCGATGCCGAGCCCGTCGATCAGGCTGTGCAGGCTCAGCGTCGCCGGCGCGAGATGCGCGCGCCAGCTGCTCTGCGGGCCCGATCGCTCGCGGCCGAACCCGCGATTGATGAGCATGTACCCGCCCAGCCCCGCGGCGACGGCGACGGCGAGCCAGCCGCGCCCGACGATCGGGGCGCCTAGCTCGATCGCCTCGGGCAGCAGGTCGAACACCGCCACGCCCAGCACCACGCCGGCGGTAAGGCCGAGCACGAGCACCAGCCGTCGCCGCCAGCGCAGCGCCGCCGCGCCGCCCGCCAGCGTCGCCACCGACGCGGCCAGGCCGAGCAGCACGGGCGCGGTCACGCTCATCGCCATCCTCTCCTCGTCCGCGTCGCTCTCGTCAGCGGCATCGTCGGATAGCTTAATTCGACGAGCGCGTGGTGGACAACGTCAGAACGTGGCGACGCGGACGACGAAGCGCAGGTTGCGGCCGGGCAGGACGACCTCATCCTTGTTGAGCGCGGCGGCGTTGCGCTGGACGGCGTCGGTCAGGTTCTGGCCTACCAGCGCCAGCTCGATGCCGCGATGCTGCGGGAACGGCCGCACGGTTAGCTGCGCGCTCAGCTGGTTGTAGCCGGGCGTGGGCGTCCCGAACGCGCCGAACTCGTTCTGCGGGCCGGCGCGCGTGAACATCGCGCCCGCGTCGATGACCGGACTGGTATAATCGACGCCGCCGCCGATGCGGTAGGGCGGGATCCGCGGCACGTTGCTGCCGTCGTCCAGCGTCGCCCGGGTGTAATCCGCCAGCCCCCGCAGCTCGACGCTGGTGCTCGGCGTCTTGACGAGGGCATAATGCGCCTCGGCTTCCGCGCCGCGGAACCAGGCGCCCTGCTGGCGATAGTTCAGCTCGCGCAAGTCGCCGTCGCCGCCGAAGCTGCAGACGCCGTCGTCGTCGCAGGTGCGCCCGGTCAGGTCGCCATAGACATAGTTGTTGAACCAGGAGCTGTAGAGGCTGCCTTCGAACCGCACCCGGTCGCCGCGGACACGCAGCGTGGCTTCGAGCGAGTTCGCCCGTTCGATGCGCAGGTTGGGGTCGCCCGTTTCGAACGTGTCCGGCCCGTCATGGCCGCCGCGCGCGAACAGCTCGGTGATGAGCGGCGCCCGGCCGGTGCTCGACGCGGTGAAGCCGAGCTTCACCACCCTGCTGAGATCGTAGAGCGCACCGACCGAGCCGCTGATCGGCGTGAAGTCGCGCACCGTCGCGACGTCGGAGGCGGGCGTGCCCCGCACCCGGACATGCTCGACGCGCCCCGCGACCTGCAGGTGCAGCGCCTTGCCGATCGGCGTGTCGGTGAACAGATAGCCGGCCTGCGTATCGGTGACGGTGGGGAACAGGTAGCTGCTGTCGTCGCCCAGCGCGGAGAAGGCCCGGTGCTGGATCTCGACGCCCAGCGCCGAATTCTGCACCGCGCCGAGCGGCCCGAACAGCAGCTCCGCCCGGCCGTCCGCTTCCCGGTTCTTGAACGTGCTGTCGACCGAGCCGTCCGGCTCGTTCTCCGTGTGGTTGTAGTCCGCGTAGTTGCCGTCGACGTTGAGCGAACGGACCAGCCCCTGGCCGAGCGCGAAGGACGAGCGTGCCAGCACCTTGGTCTGGTGCATGTTGATGAAGGTGGTGTCGCTGGGGATGCCGTAGCGGGCGTCGTACTGCTCGATCGCGGCGCCGACGCGGCTGCTCTTGTCGTCGCCGAAGAAATAGGTCGCGCCCAGATTCTCGCCGTGACCCTCGAAGAACGAATTGGCCTGGCGGCCGAGCGGCGTGTCGTAATCGCCCGCATTGCGATAGAATCCGTCGGCATGCGCGGCGATGTCGCCGGACCGGCCGTCGATCATCGCCGTGCCCTCCCCGGTGTTCGACACGCTGTCGAACGCACCGCTGACCTCGCCCGTCAGGTCCTTGGTCGGCAGCTCGGTGGGCACGCGGTTGTTGAGGATGTTGACGACGCCGCCGATCGCCTGGCTGCCGTAGCGCAGCGCCGCCGCGCCGCGCACCACCTCGATGCTCTGGGCGGACAGCGGATCGATCGGGATGCCGTGATCCGGGCCAATATCCGACACGTCGGACGAGCTGCCGCCATCCTCCAGCACGCGGACGCGCGCGGCGTCCTGGCCGCGGATGATCGGGCGGCTCGCGCCCGACGCGAAGCCGGTGGCGGCGATGCCGGGGACGCCGGCAAGCGCGTCGGCGATGCTGGCGCCACCCGTCTTGAGGACGCCGTCGCGGCTGACCTTGGAGACGATCGTCGGCGTCTCGACCCCCAACGGCGTGCCGGTGACGATGATGTCGCCGCCCGTGCGCGGCTGGGTCGCTCCCGGCGCGGCTGGCGCCGGTGCCTGCGGGTCGGACCCCGAGGCGGGCGTCGCCGTCTGCGCCAGCGCCGGTGCGGCGGCCAGCGCCAGGAGGCTCGCACCCATCAACAGCTTCATCATCGTCAACGCTCCACGCCCATCCACGGCGGCGGACGCCTAACGATGATGTTACAACATATCAAGCATCCAGACCGCCGGCGGGCTCGGCCGGTCGCGCAGCCGCCTCCGCTGGTCGGGGCCGCCCGTCATTGCGCCGCCATCGCGACGCACTTCGCCACGCGGCAGGCGCGCGTTTCCGGCTTCTTGGCGGTTTCGATGATGTGGCCAACCTCGCCCGCGCCGGGCGCGCCCGGCGCGATGGTGAAGGTGCGGCTCGGCGCGGCGTCGGTCATGCCCGCTCCTTTGCGGGGCGGTCCAGCCAGCGGGTTAGGCCGCGCCGCCAGAGCGGGATGGTGCCGAGCAGCGCCAGCCCCATCGACGCATAGGGCAGCACCGCCACCGCCGCCGCCGCGGTGACCGCCGCGAACACCACCGACTGGCCGCGGCGGCGCACATAGGCGATGTAGGCGGGATCGACGCCGGGCATCACTACCGGCGGCGAGGTGACCAGCCGCTGCACCCGCACATTGGCGAGCGCCGCGAGCAGCAGCCAGCCGGTGTAGAGCAGCGCCGGCACGCGGCCGAGCGGGTTGGCGCTCATGAAGGCGGTGACGAACGGCATCGCGGCGATCGTGAACAGCATCACCAGGTTGGGGAAGATCAGCCGATCGTCCCACGTCCGCGCCAGCGCGAAGGCGCGGTGGTGCCCGGCCCAGAACGCGCCGATGACGAAGAAGCTGATCGTGAAGCCCATCATCGCGGGCGACAGGTTCACCAGCGTAATCAGATAATCCCGGCGTGAGGCGGCGTCGGGCAGATGCGGCGCGTGCAGGTCGATCACCAGCAGCGTGATGGCGATCGCGAACACCGCGTCGGAGAAGAAGATCAGCCGTTCGAGCTTGTGCCCGGGGCCGGAGAGCTGGTGTTCCTCCACCTAGCCCGTTCCGATAAGGATGCCGGTCGCGACCACCAGCGCGCCGCCGAGCATCACCTTGGCGGCGGCCGACAGCGGCGGCGTCTCCATGTAGCGCCACTGGATCCAGGCGATGATCCCGAGCTCGACCACCGCCACCAGCGCCGCCAGGATCGTCGCCGTCGCGAAATCGCCGAGCAGGAAAGGGAGCGTGTGACCGATCCCGCCGGCGGTGGTCATCGCCCCGCAGACCAGCCCCCGCAGCAGCGGCGCGCCGCGGCCGGAGAGCTTGCCGTCGTCGGCGAGCGCCTCCGCGAACCCCATCGAGATGCCCGCCCCGAGGCTGGCGGCGAGGCCGACCAGCAGCGCGTCGTGCGGCCGATGCGTGGCGAAGGCGGCGGCGAAGACGGGCGCGAGCGTCGAAACCGACCCGTCCATCAGCCCGACCAGCCCGGGCTGGACGATCTGGAGCACGAAACGGCGCTGCGCGTGCTCGTTCTCGGTCGCGCGGGTTTCGCCCGGCAGGCGGCGGGTCTCGATCTCGCCGGCCGCCTGCAGGTGCTGCTGTTCGGCCGCGACCAGATCGCCGAGCAGCTTGCGTACGCCCGCGTCGGTGGTCCGCGCCGCCGCCTCGCGATAGAAGCGCGCGGCATTAACCTCCATGCGTTGCGCCTCCTCGCGCACCGCGTTGATCCCGCGCAGCAGCGTGGTGCGCGGCGAGGCCGGCGCGGGCGCGCCATGCACCTCACGGCGCGTGATGTAGGGGATGTGGTTGCCGAAGCGCGCGACATAGAGGTCGATCAGCGCGCGGCGGTGGCCGTCCTCCTCCGCCGCCATCTCGTCGAACATGCCGGCGGTGTCGGGATAGCCGTCGCGCAGCTCGCTCGCGTAATCGGCATAGATGCGGCCATCCTCCTCCTCGTTCGCGATGGCGAGCGCCAGGACCTCGCGTTCGCTCAGATCGCCGAACCGGCGCATCAGCCGATCATCAGCCCGGCGAGCGCCGCCGACATCAGGTTGGCGAGGCTGCCCGCCGCCAGCGCGCGCAGCCCGAGCCGGGCGATGACGGGGCGCTGGTTGGGCGCGAGGCCGCCGGTCGCCGCCATCTGGATCGCGATGGAGGAGAAGTTGGCGAAGCCGCACAGCGCGAAGGTGACGATCGCGACGGTGCGCGGGCTGAGCGTCGCGCGCGCATGGCCGAGATCGATGAAGGCGACGAACTCGTTCAGCACCACCTTGGTCCCGAACAGCCCGCCCGCCACGCGCGCCTCGCTCCAGGGGATGTTGAGCAGCCACATCACGGGGGCGAACAGCGTGCCGATGATGAGCTGGAAGCTGAGCTCGGGGTGGCCGAACCAGCCGCCCAGCACGCCGAGCAGGCCGTTCGCCAGCGCCACCAGCGCGACGAAGGCGAGCACCATCGCACCGACCGCCACCGCGATCTTGACGCCGACCTGCGCGCCGTTGGCCGCGGCCATGATGATGTTCGCCGCGCGCTCCTCCTGCTCGTCGGCCCGGCTGTCGATGGCGCGCACCGCGGCGTCCTCGGCGGCGAGCGGCTGCTGCGCCAGCGGCAGCTCGCCGGCGGGAACGCGCGCGTCGGGCATGATGATCTTGGCCATCAGCAGCCCGCCGGGCGCGCCCATGAACGAG